>CAIVVZ010000183.1 GCA_903909505.1 uncultured Desulfobacteraceae bacterium | reverse complement strand
TCGGCGCCCGGCCGGCCATGGCCGATACATAAATGACGGGTTTCCAGCAAATTCATATCAGAAAATGCCGGCCTCCTTCACCTGAAATGCATCGCGCAAACCCTCTGCCAGAAGATTGAAACCCAGCACGGTCAGGGTCACAGCGGCTCCGGGACCCAGCAAAAGCCACGGTGCCCTGACCATGTAAAGCCTTGATTCCTGCAGCATGACGCCCCACTCGGGTGAAGGAGGCTGGACACCCATTCCCAGATATCCCAGTGCGGATATGGCCATGATGCTCCAGCCTGTTTTAAAGGATGCCGCCGTCAACACCGGAGGTAATATCTGAGGAAAAAGATAACCATAAACCAGTCTCGGGCCGCGGACTCCCACGACCCGTCCGGCAAGGACAAATTCCCTTGTCATGGCATGAAGAACCTGATCACGGATGAAACGCATCCACCATGCGCAGCCGGCAAGGGCGATCCCCAGAATCAGGCCGGTATGGGAAGGGCCGATGGTTCCGGTTATGACCAGGGCCAGAAGCAGGCTCGGAAATGCCAGGGCCACATCGATGATCCCCCGCAGCGGCGTGTTCAGTAAGGGGCCTGCCAGGCCAAAACCGATGCCGGCGGTCAGGCCCAGAAGCAGGGAAAGAGCCGTGGCGCAAAGTGAGGCGCTCAGCGAAAGTCTGGCGCCATAAAGGAGCCGTGAAAACACGCATCGGCCAAGATGATCGGTCCCCAGCAAAAAAGCTTTGTCCGGCAGCTTAAGCCGCTTCACCAGATCCACCTGAAGCGGGTCATGGGGCGCCAGTAAAGGCGCCAAAAGCCCGGCCAGAAACAAAATCACCAGTATCAGGCTGCCTGAAATCATCAATGCGTTCCAGTGGAATTTGCCGGTCTTCATTGCGTTTTTTCACCCAGTCGGGGATTGAGTCGTTTCTGAACGACATCTCCCGCCAGGTTGGCGCCGGCAACCGCAAGCGCTGCAACCAGAACAGCGCCCTGAAGCACCGGAATATCCCGGCTGAGAATGGCGTTCACGATGAGCCTGCCCAGACCCGGCCAGGAGAAAACAGTCTCGACAATGGCGGATCCGGCCAGAAGATTTCCCAGGGAAATTCCCCAAAGCGTCGCAACGGGTCCCATGGCATTTCTGAGTACATGCCGCAGCAGGACATTGCGGCGCTTCAGGCCCTTGGCAACGGCAAAACGGACATGATCCTGCCCGAGGACTTCAATCAGACTTGCCCGAAGCACCCGGCCCTGCATGGCGGTTGCGGCCAGCCCCAGCGTGACGGCCGGCAGCAGTAGATGCTCCGGGCCGCCCCGTCCCATGACCGGAAGCCAGCCCAGCTTCATGGCAAAAAAATAGACCAGCAGGAATCCCAGCCAGTAACTCGGTACGGACATGGCCAGAATGGACAGCATGCGTCCTGTCTGGTCGATGATACCGTTTCTGCCGATGCCGCAGAGAACCCCCGAGACCGTTGAAAACACCACGATAAACCCGAAAGAGGCCAGAGCCAGTTCCAGGGTTGCCGGCAGGCGGCCGGTCAATTCGCTCAATACGGGTTCTCCGCTCTGCCAGGACCTTCCGAGGTCTCCTTTTGCTGCGCGGCCCAGCCAGTGAACATACCGTAACGGCAGTGACCGGTCCAGGCCCATTTCCAGGCGCAACTCTGCAATCTGCTCCAGGGTCGGGGTTTCATGCCGCATGCGCAGGATGATTTCCGCAGGATCTCCCGACGCCAGCGCGGAAAGGCCGAACGAAAGAAGCGAAATGCCCAAAAGCACATAAAGCAGATAAGCCAGGCGG
>CAIVVZ010000182.1 GCA_903909505.1 uncultured Desulfobacteraceae bacterium | reverse complement strand
TCTGGACAAGGCTGATGAAATCCAGGGTGAGATGAAGAAAATTGAAGGGAACAGTAAAGTCGTTACCGAAAACATCGAAAAGTTGAAATTAACGATAAAATCAGAAAAAGGCAAGGATCTCTTTCAAAAGATGATCGTGGAAAGAGTAACCTATCTGGTCACGATTGAAGAAACCACGAATCGTGTCCGGGAAGGAAAGAAAAAAGAAGCCGCAGAGATTCTCAGCAAAAAGGTAACACCTGCTCAACAGCATTATTTTCAGGCGATAGATGCCTTAATCGATTATCAAATCGAAAGCATGGAACAGGAAGGAAAACTTGCTGAGGCTTTGTACACCAGCTCCAGAAATCTGATTATCATCCTGAGCCTCATTGCCCTGTTCCTGATGCTCGGCACTGCCGTGTGGATCATGAGGAGCATCACCAGACCGATTGACGAATGTGTCAACATCGCCCAGAAGGTAGCCGCAGGGCAGACAGATATAGTCATTGAAGCAAAAAACCGGGATGAAACAGGGATGTTGATGCTGGCCATGAAAGAAATGGTAGAGAAAATAAGATCCATGGTGGCAGATGCCAATAACTTATCCCGGGCGGCCATGGAAGGAAAGCTCTCCACCCGCGCGGACGCGACAAAACACCAGGGTGATTTCCAGAAAATCGTTGCCGGCGTTAATGACACTCTCGATGCCGTCATCGGTCCATTAAATGTGGTGGCTGGATATCTCGATAGCATCAGCAGAGGTGAAATCCCCGGAAAAATCACCGCCAGCTACAACGGCGATTTCAATACCATCAAGGATAATCTCAATCATTTACTCGATTATCTCCATGATACGGCCGGAGCCGCGAACCTTGTGGCGCAGGGCGACCTGACGGCAACAGTTAAACCGCACTCCGAAAAGGATGTGTTGGGCAACGCCTTTGCCCAGATGCTGGTAAATCTGCGTCAACTGACCAATCAGATGCATCAGGCCACGGAAAACATCACTCAGGCCAGCGTCAATATCGCCGCGGCGACGAGCGAACAGGCCGCCACTGTTACCGAGCAGGCGGCATCGGTTGCCGAAACAACAGCCACGATAGAAGAAGTTCGTCAGACAGCCGAACAGACAGCCGAACGCGCTCAGGTAGTCTCTGAGATGGCCCAAAATACGATGGGTGTGGCCGAAAATGGTTTAAAAGCTGTAAAGAAAAGCGAGGAAGGAATGTTCAGCCTCAAAGATCAGGTGCGCAACATTGCCGAAACAATTCTGGCGCTCAGCGAGCAGACTCAGCAGATCGGCGAAATTATCGCCAGCGTTAATGACATTTCCGATCAGTCGCATCTACTGGCCTTAAACGCCGCGATGGAAGCGGCGCGCGCCGGAGAAGCAGGCAGGGGCTTTGCGGTAGTTGCCGGAGAAGTGCGCAACCTGGCCGAACAATCACGTCAGGCCACAGCACAGATTAGCTCTATCTTAAGTGAAATTCAAAAGTCCGCCAACACAGCGGTTATGGTCACCGAGCAGGGAACAAAAGGAGCCGAAGCAGGCGTTACGCTGGCACAGGCAACAGGCGTGGCTATCAGCGCTATCCGCGAGCATACCGAACAGGCTGTGGCAGCGGCCCAGCAGATTGCCTCCAGTTCGCGCCAGCAATTAACCGGAATGGATCAGATCACGCAGGCGATGGAGAATATCAATCAGGCGGCCATGCAGAGCCAGGCAGGCATGCAGCAGGCTGAACAGGGAACGCAAAAACTAAATGACCTGGCCCGCTCACTGACCGGGATCGTCCAAAAATACAAAATTTGATGAAGGGAACTAAACATGCTTTTATCAGATAAAATGCAAAAAGAGCTGATGGAGACCTTCGAGAAAGAACTGGAGGAACACCTGGGCATCTTGAATAAGGGACTGTTGGGCCTCGAACACTCGCATACAGCAGAGGAACGGGAAGTATTGCTGACGAATATTTTCCGCTCCGCCCACAGCCTCAAAGGCGCGGC
>CAIVVZ010000181.1 GCA_903909505.1 uncultured Desulfobacteraceae bacterium | reverse complement strand
GAAGCGGGTGATCCATGAGGTCCAATCCATTGCAGCCGCGCTTTCCGAGAAACCCGTGCCGGACGATGAATTGCACCGTTCTCTGGACCCGATGCTGACCGGCATCAAAGATCTGATCCGAACCAATGATTACTGGGTGAATTCCGTTCTGACCGGTTCCGCCGGACGTCCTCAGCAGATTGAATGGAGCCGGACGATCCAGAAAGACTATGCAGCGGTTTCATCGATAGAGCTGTACCAGTTGGCTCAAAAATACCTGGGCCAATCCAAACCCGCCGTCATTGTCATTCAGCCGGAGAAATCAATAAAACAGGAATGATTCCGCCTTGTATCCGGCACTATATTTTGATAGTAATTGCTACAAGAATAAGGTCGTTATGGCAAGGGGTCAGAATGCTTATCGCGCCCATTGTCTTTACCCGATAACCTACCCCGTATTGGAGAAAGAATGAATTCCTGGCAGCATTCCCCGATATTTAAATTTTTCGCCTCGGTCCGCGTGACCGTAACGGTTCTTCTGACGTTGGCCGCCACTTCCGTCATCGGAACGGTGATTCCCCAGAATCAGGCCACTGAAGCATATGTGCAAACCTATGGCCGGAACCTGTTTCGTCTGTTTTCCGTTCTCGATATGTTTGACATGTATCATTCCTGGTGGTTTCAGTTGTTGTTGGTGCTTTTGACCATCAACATCTTTATCTGCTCCCTGGACCGCCTGCCCGCTGTATGGAAGATCGTCGTCAAACCGCCGGGGTTTAAGCCTTCACGGTTTCTGAATGCTTCCTGTCAGCGACAGGTTGTGGTCTCTTCCCTTGGCCAGGCGCAATCCCTCCTTGAAAAGGCATTGTCCCGGAACATCGGACGGGTCCGGCTCGAGCAGACACGGGACGGCTACTTCCTGTGGAGTGAAAAGGGGCGCTGGACACGACTTGGGGTCTATGTCGTTCATCTGAGCGTGGTCTTTTTACTTGCAGGTGGTCTGATCGGCTCGTTCTGGGGATTTGACGGGGCGGTCAACATTACGGAAGGCGAAACCGCCAAAACGATTCAATTGAACAATTCCGGCAAGTCGATCCCCCTTGATTTTGAGATCCGATGCGATAAATTCTCGGTCAGCTTCTATGATTCGGGCGCGCCCAGCGAATACCGGTCCACCTTAACGATTCTGGAAAAAGGAACGCCGGTGCTTACCCGCGACATCATCGTCAATGATCCCCTGCGATACAAGGGCATCAACTTGTTTCAGTCCAGCTACGGAAACCTGCCTTCCCAGAATCTGGTTTTAAGCTTCACGAGCCGGGCAACCGGAATGGAATACAAGGAGAAAATCGCGCCGGGCCTGACGGTGACCCTTCCGGAAGGATTGGGATCATTTACGATTACGGCGTTTAACCGGGAGCATCAGTTTAAGGGTCATGCGATCGGGGAGGCCTTTGTCGGAAAACTGACGCCCCCAAACGGGGATCCTGTTGAAGTCGTCCTTCCGGTAAAATTCCCCAGTTTCGACCGGATGAGAAAAGGGGATGTGGTCGTTGCAATCGCTGAAACCGAAACCCGGTATTATACCGGCCTTCAGGTTACCAGTGATCCGGGCGTCTGGGTGGTTTACACCGGATTTCTGCTTATGATTGCCGGGTGCATCGTCACCTTTTTTATGTCCCATCAGCAGATTTGCATTGAAGCGCATATTGATGGAAAAATCCGTAGCGTCATGATCCGGGGAATTGCCAATAAAAACAAAATCGACATTCAGAGAAAGATTGATGCGATTGCCGCGGAAGTAGCGCAGACGGAAAATCAATCAAAACAATCCTCTCTGTCTTAACTGCTAACGCCTTTGAGCCGAAAATAATAAAGGAAATACGATGAACAGCTCCGGAATCCTTTCTGTTGTAACATTTGTATATGGTTTTGCCGCATTCCTGTATGTGGCTTCATGGATTTTCAAGAAACCAGAGCCCGGCAGGCTGGCCACCTGGGTTGTATATGCCGGGTTGATGGGCAATATCACCGGCATTGCAATGCGATGGATGGAATCCTATACACTCGGATATGGCCATGCCCCCCTTTCCAATCTCTATGAATCCCTGATATTCTTCGCCGGAACTCTTGCCGCGGTTTATCTGGTGATCGAAAAAAAATATCACAATCGGATCATCGGCGCATTTGCCATGCCCTTTCCTTTTCTGGCGATGGCTTATGCATCGCTTTCTCCCAACATCAGCGATCGGATTCAGCCCCTTTTACCGGCCCTGAAAAGCAACTGGCTGATCGCTCACGTTGTTGCCTGCTTTATCGGCTATGCCGCCTTTGCCATTGCCTTTGGTCTCAGCATCATGTACCTGATCAAGGATAAGGATGCGGAAGGAAAAAGCCAGCTTCTGGAGCGCTTTCCCAAAACCGGGGTGCTGGACGAGCTGAGCCATCAGATGGTCATGTTCGGGTTTCTGTTTCTGACCGTGGGAATCATTACCGGCGCTGTCTGGGCCAATTCCGCCTGGGGCAGATACTGGGGGTGGGATCCCAAGGAAACCTGGTCGCTGATCACCTGGTTTATTTATGCCACGCTTCTCCATGCCAGATTGACGCGCGGATGGCATGGCAGGCGAATCGCATACCTTTCGGTTGCCGGTTTTGCCGCAGTGATGTTTACGTATTTCGGTGTGAATCTGCTTCCCGGCCTTCACAGTTACGGTGCGATGGGCCGATGATTTTTTCTTGACAAATGAAGCCCCCCTATATACAGAGCAAGTGTTTTGATTCAGGGTTGAATTGTTTTTTTAGGATTAGCATTGTTAATCTATTGATATTGTTTTGTTTGCAGTATTTGATACCCACATAATTATAAACAATGGCATGACGGGGTTTCCATGAGTAATCTAGATGACAAGGCTCAAGCGGTTTCGGAGAAGGCGGTTTCCTCAACACACGGGCAAAGCGGGGAAGGTGGGGGATCAGGAGGCGTCATCATTTTGTTTTTCTTTGTCGGGCTTGTGGCAAGTCTGATTGTGGGATGGGTCCTCTTCCCAAAAGTGCTCTATTCTCAAAAAAAGCAGCCCATTGACTTCAACCATACCCTTCATAATGGCCTTGTGGGCAATGGCTGCGAAAGCTGCCACTTTTTCCGTGAAGACGGCAGCTATTCCGGAGTACCCAAGCTCGCTCAGTGCATCGAATGCCATGAAGAAGCGCAAGGCAGTGATCCTGAAGAAACCAAATTTGTGGCCCAGTATGTGAAAAAAGGGATTGAAGTGCCCTGGCTGGTTTATGCCAGACAGCCGGACTGCGTCTTTTTCTCTCATGCCGCTCATGTGAAAACTGCAAAAATGAAATGTGAGACCTGTCACGGCCCCGTCGGCGAAACCGAACATATGAAGCCGTATCAACAGAACCGGATCACGGGCTACAGCCGGGACATCTGGGGAGAGAATATCGGTGGGTTAAAGAAAAACACCTGGGATCGCATGAAAATGGATGATTGCTCCGAATGCCACCAGAAGGAAAAAATGTCGCCGGGCAGCGTTCAGACGCAGAAAGAAGGGTGTTTTGTCTGTCATAAATAAAAGATGGGGCCTTTTGCCCTATCCAACATATTACGTTACACGGTATGTTTTTATTTCAGGTTAAGGGGAAATTCTATGAAAATAGACCGAAGAAGCTTTTTATCGCTGGGCGTTGGCGTTGCAGCAGGTACAGCCCTTTCGCCGCTACCCTGGAAGTTGACGGATGACCTGTCCATCTGGACTCAGAACTGGCCTTGGACCCCGGTGCCTGAAATCGGCGAGACCAGCTATGTCAATTCCGTTTGTACCCTTTGCCCGGGGGGATGCGGCATCAGTGTCCGAAAGGTTGAAGCCCGGGGGGTAAAAATAGAGGGCATGAAAGGACACCCGGTCAACCAGGGGGGTATTTGCGCGCTGGGACTTTCCGGACTGCAGCTCCTCTATGGGCCCACGCGGATAAAAACGCCGTTAAAACGGGTCGGGAAAAGGGGGGAGGGTCAGTGGGCGAAAATTTCCTGGGAACAGGCAATCTCTGAAATCGCCGAAAAACTGGATGGACTCAGAACCAGCGGAAACGCACATACCATCGCCGGAATTGCCGGGTCCCGTCAGGGAACCGTGTCCCAACTGCTTAAACGGTTTTTGACCGCTTATGGTTCTCCCAATTTCTTTCATGCCCCTTCCAGCGCGGATACCTATCAACTTGTATTGCAGTATATGAACGGCGTTTCCGCGTCGCCGGGGTTCGATCTGGAAAACGCCGATTTTATCCTGAGTTTCGGCAGCGGACTTCTGGACGGATGGGGGGCGCCGGTCCGGATGTTTAAAGCCAACACCGGCTGGAGAAAAGCCAAGACGCGGGTGATTCAAATCGAACCGCGCCTCTCCCGCACCGCCGCAAAAGCGGATCGCTGGATTACCATCACTCCCGGTACCGAAGCGGCTCTGGCTCTGGGGGTTGCCCATGTCTTGATCAAGGAAATGCTTTATAACAAAGATTTTGTGGATAATTACGCCTACGGGTTCGAGAGCTTTGTCACGGATAAGGGAGAGATGAAAAAAGGATTCAAACAGACGGTTCTGGAAGACTATAGCCCGGAAGCCGTTGCCAGGGTTACCGGCATGGATCCTTCCGCAATCATTCTTCTGGCGCGTGAATTTGCCAGGGCCAAAGCGCCGCTGGCGCTCTGCGGAAAAGGCCAGGGAAAGGTTCCCGGAAGCTTGAGCGAAGCCATGGCCGTGCATGCGCTGAACGCACTGGCCGGGAGCGTCAACAGGAAAGGCGGCATCTATCCCATGCCTGAAATACAAGCTCAGGGCTGGGCAGAGGTCGGAATGGACCCGATTGCCCTGGCCGGCATGAATCAGCCACGGTTGGACGCTACCTTGCCCAATTCCGGAAGTCTTTTAAATCAGCTTCCTTCAGCCGTTCTCTCCGGAAAAGGGTATTCGCTGAACGCCTTGTTTTGTCTCGAGGCCAATCCCCTCTATACGCTGGCGGATTCCAAAACGGTTAAGGATGCTTTTGATAAAATCCCTTTTCTGGTCAGCCTGTCCTCGTTCATGGATGAGACCGCCCAATACGCGGATCTGGTTCTGCCCAATCACGTCTATCTGGAACGGCTGGAAGATGTCCCGACCCCGACGGGTTTTCCCAAGCCCATTATCAGTTTGTCAAAGCCGGTCTTCAAACCCCAGTTTAATACCAAACATGCCGGCGATACCGTGATTCTCCTGGCAAAAGAGTTGGGCGGCGGGGTTGCCGAGGCTTTCCCGTGGGATAATTTTGAAGCCTGCTTTGAGCAGGCAATGGGAGACAAGATGAAGACCCTTAAGAAAAAGGGTTTCTGGGTCGATTCAGACACTTCCGGACCCGATTGGAAGGCGGCTTTCAAGACGCCTTCGGGAAAATTTCAATTTACACCTGACGAGGCTTCTCCCGGATTTGTGCCGGTCAAGATTGAAGGCGATTCAACCTTTCCGCTGCTGCTCGTCCCTTACGAAACCATGCGGCTGTCCAGCGGATACATCGCGAATCCGCCGTTTTTGACCAAAACCGTCGAAGATACGATACTTAAGCAAAACGACTGTTTTATCGAAATCAATCCCAAAACAGCTCAATCAAACCAGTTGTCGGAAGGTGATGTCGTGGTGCTGCAAACTCCCCGAGGGCAGGCCAGGGTCCGGGTTCATCTGGAAGAAGGCATCATGCCGGGCGTGGTGGCGCTTCCCAGAGGACTTGGCCATACCGCTTATGATGGGTATATCGCGGACAAGGGAATTAATGTGAATCGTCTGATCGGCCCGGTTCAGGACCTTGTTTCCGGTCTGGATGCCGCCTGGGGAATCAGGGCAAAACTGAGTAAAGCCTAAATCATAGCATGAGGTTCTGATGAAACAAGAACATGGTGGTAATGGTACCCTAAAATTTGGAATGGTCATTGATCTGGATTTGTGCACCGGGTGTGGCTCCTGCATGGTCGCCTGCATGGCAGAAAATAATGTGCCCTTCCGGGAAGACGAAACCGACAAGCTCAAAAGCATTACATGGATGCGCGTGTATAAACTGACCAACGGCAAGCCTTATCCTGAAACGGATATCTGCTATCTGCCCAGGCCCTGTCAGCACTGTGAAGGGTCTCACGGGCATTCTCCCTGCGTATCGGTCTGCCCGGCAACGGCAACCGACTACGACAATCAGACCGGAATCGTCAGCCAGATTTACACCCGGTGTTTCGGATGCCGGTACTGCATGGGTGCCTGCCCCTATCATGCCCGGTATTTCAACTGGTATGATCCGATCTGGCCGGAAGGCATGGAAAAATACCTGAATCCAAACGTATCCCCCCGAATGCGGGGGGTGGTTGAAAAATGCAGCTTCTGTTTTCATCGGTACCAAGCGGCAAAAGACAAGGCGCATCTGGACGGGCAAAAAGAAATCGAAGAAGATGCCTATCAGACCGCCTGCACCCAGGCCTGTCCCGCCGGCGCCATCACCTTCGGGGATCTCAACAATCCCAACCATGCGGTCCATGAGCTCAAAAAACAGCCGGAGGCCTTTCGGCTCCTTGAAAGACTGGGGACCAACACCAAGGTCTATTATGTATCCAGCCGCGAGTGGGTCCGGCGCGCCGGAGATAATTATCTGAAAACCGAGGGGCCCAAAAAAGCCGTTTAGACAAAGGTCAGGGTTTTCTGGACGAATGCCAAAAGATCTTCCGGCATTTCAAATCAACGAAGGGGTACGAAAATTATGGATTCTGCGTTAATACCCAACGGAGTCAAGCGCTGTTCGCTTGACAAGTTTCTGGTTGCGCTGGCCGTGGTCGGTGCCGTTCTGTTATGGGGTGTGTATGCCATGCTGTTGTGCTGGTTCAAGGGCCTCAATCAGACCAACATGAACGACAACTACGGATTTGCCCTGTGGATATGGGCGGATCTGGCGGTGATCGCTCTGGGCGGCGGTGCTTTTTTTACCGGTTTTCTCAAATACATTATCGCAAAAGATGAGCTGAAGAATATCATCAACTATGCGGTCCTGATCGGTTTTATCTGTTACAGCTCGGCCCTTCTGATTCTGGCCATCGATATCGGGCAGCCGCTCCGTGGCTGGTTTATTTTCTGGCATGCCAACGTGCATTCCATGCTGACCGAAGTGGCCTTCTGCCTGTCCTGTTATTTCATGGTTCTGACCATTGAGTACATTCCGCTGATCCTGGAAAACCGGCAGATCGATAAAGTGCCGTTCTTTCATCACCTCAGTCATAACATGCACGGTACGATGGCGGTGTTTGCCGCAACCGGCGCATTCCTGTCTTTTTTCCACCAGGGGTCTCTGGGAGGGGTGGCCGGTGTGCTGTTCGGCCGGCCCTTTGCTTACCGGGAAGGCCTGTTTATCTGGCCCTGGACGTTTTTCTTGTTCACGTGGTCGGCGGCGGCGTATGGCCCCTGCTTTACCCTGCTGATCACCCGGATCACCGAGGCCGTTACCGGCAAAAAGCTGGTCAAGGATAATGTGGTGGAACTTCTGGCCAAAATATCGGGCTGGATGATGACAACCTACATTATCGCAAAAATCATCGATACCTTTTACTGGGCAAACGTCACCGCGCCTTCCAAGGGGTTTAACCTGATCGATTTTTACAGTAATAACGGTTTTTACGGAATCTGGATTCTGGTTCTGGAAATCGTTCTTGGCGGTCTCGTCCCTGCTGCGATTCTGATCACGGACAAAGGCCGTAAAAGTCCGGTTGCCAGAACCACCGCTTTTGTCTTGGCCGTGATCGGCGTCAGCGTCAACCGCTGGGTGATGGTCCTTCAGGTCATGGCCGTTCCCATCATGACGTTTGATACCTGGGCACTCTATTTCCCCAGCTGGCAGGAAGTCGCTACCACGATTCTTCCGGTTGCCTACGGCATCATATTGATCATGATTTCTTACCGGTATCTGCCGATTTTTCCACAAGAGGCGGAACTGAATCCGGTTGATTAACCACGGGAGGTAACAATGTTTCCTTTTAATTTTGAATGGATTTGGGATATGTCTCACATGGTGTTCATGGGCGGGCTCTGGTATGCCTTGATCATTTTGGGCATCGGCATGACGTACTGCATTGTCAAAGCCGCCATCGATACGGCAAAAGGGGATGACGGTCACGGACACGGCCATCACTGATCCTTCAAGCGGTCTGAAGTGAGCCCATAAAAAACACGGACGAATTCTTGCATTCAAAAGCGCTTTTCCATATCATGATGTGGAAAAGCGCTTTTATTTTTAATAATAACACGTTCACCATTTGCTCTGGAGAGTTATGGATAAAATCATTGTCGACGGCGGCCGCAGGCTTGCCGGAAACGTTGTCATCAGCGGTGCCAAAAATGCGGCCTTGCCCATCCTGGTATCCTCGCTGCTGACGGACGGGAAGAATACCTATACCAATGTTCCGAATCTCAAGGACATTCAAAGCACCTGCGTTTTGCTGCAGAATCATGGCGCCAGGGTGGAAGCCGCTGAAAATTGTGTCACCATCGACGCCGGGAATCTGAGCAACAGCGAAGCCCCTTACGATCTGGTGCGGAAAATGCGGGCCTCGATTCTGGTATTGGGCCCCCTGATCGCGCGGCTGAAAAAAGCCCGCGTATCCCTTCCCGGCGGATGCGCCATCGGCGCCAGGCCCATCAACCTTCATTTGAAGGCCCTTGCCAGTCTTGGCGCAAAAATCGAGCTGAAACATGGATATGTCGAGGCCGAAGCAGACAGGCTGATCGGCGCGGATATTTATTTTGATATCGTGACGGTTACCGGCACGGAAAACATCATGATGGCGGCTGCTCTGGCCGATGGCGTGACCCTCCTCAGAAACGCCGCGCGCGAGCCGGAAGTGGTTGCCCTGGCTGATGTTTTGAATCAGATGGGCGCGGATATCCGCGGTGCCGGCACATCCGTGATCACCATTACGGGGGTGGAGAAACTTTGCCCGGTATCGGTTTCCATCATCCCCGATCGCATTGAAGCCGGAACGTTCATGGTTGCCGCGGCACTGACCCGCGGGGACATTACCCTGGAAAACTGTGAACCCGAACATCTGGATGCCCTGATTCATAAACTGCGGCTGGCGGGCGCAAGGATTCAGGTGTCCGGGAAAACCATCCGGGTGGAAGGCCCGGAGCTGATATCCAGCGTCGATGTCAAAACCCATCCCTATCCGGGGTTCCCCACCGATATGCAGGCCCAGTTCATGGTATTGATGTCCGTGGCATCGGGCCTGAGCATCATTTCGGAAACGATTTTCGAAAACCGGTTCATCCACGTGGGTGAGCTCAGGCGAATGGGCGCGGACATCACCATTTCCGGAAATGCCGCAGTCATTCGGGGCGTGCCATATCTTTCCGCGGCTCCGGTGATGGCCTCGGATCTTCGGGCCAGCGCCTCGCTGATTCTGGCCGGTCTGGTTGCCCAGGGGCAGACCGAAGTCAACCGGGTCTATCACTTGGACAGGGGCTATGAAGCCATGGAAAAGAAATTTGAAAAATTGGGCGCTGCGGTGACGCGTGTGAAATCATAGAAAATCCGCCATCCATAAAATCGCTTGACTTGCCTGTCGCGGTTCATTAATGTTTATCAAATTTCCCTTGCCTTGCTTGGGATGGAAAGCAGCGTATTCATCACCTTAACAATAATGAAAGGAGGCGTTTATGGCAGAGAGTGTATACAAGATCGTTGAACTTGTAGGAAGCAGCGAAGTCTCATGGGAAGATGCCGCAAAAAAAGCCGTTGAAACCGCATCCAAAAGCCTGAGAGAATTACGGATTGCCGAGATTGTCCAGCAGGATTTGAAGGTGGAAGACGGCAAGGTCACGGCCTTCCGCGTCCGTATCAAACTTTCATTCAAATACGAAAGCTGATTCATCAGCACATGCCGCCCGGAAAAGAATGGCTGATTTGCCCGCCGCCCTTTTCCGGGTGTTTCCCTGCCCCCCGTCATTCATCCGCATTCTCATGACCCGTATCGTTATCAGTGAAAAACCCAGCATGGGCCGTGCCATTGCTTCAGCTCTGGGCATTCAGGGTACGGGGCGCAGTTTCATCCAGGGCAGCGATGTCATCGTCACCTGGTGTGTTGGCCATCTGGTGACGGCCATAGGTCCCGAAGGATATGATCCGGGACTGAAGTCGTGGAAGCTGGATACGGTGCCATTTTTTCCCGAACCGTTCCGTTACGCCCCCATCGAGGCCACCCGGGATCAATACGAAGTCGTAGTAAAACTCATCACACGTGACGATGTGGTGGATGTCGTGAATGCGACGGACGCCGGCCGTGAAGGCGAGCTCATCTTTGATCTGGTCTACCGTTTGTCGGGATGCACCAAACCCGTGAAAAGGTTCTGGACATCGAGCCTCACGGATAACGCCATCCGGGAGGCTTATGCACGGATGAAGCCGGGCGATGCTTACCGCGGTCTGAGGGATGCCGCGCGCAGCCGGCAGGAATCGGACTGGCTGGTCGGTATCAACTGTACACGCGCGCAAACCCTGGTCATGCAACGCGCCGGCGGAGAGGGAGTTTATTCCATCGGCCGCGTACAAACACCGACGTTGGCTCTCCTTGTAAATCGCGAACTGGAAATCAGAGACTTTGTGCCAAAAAACTTCTGGACGTTGATAGCGAAGTTTCAGGCAGATGCTGGCACTTACAAGGGCAAATGGTTCCGGAAAGTAGAGGGGAAAGATCAAGACCGGTTCGATCGGGAAGAGGATGCAAAGGCGCTGGCAGATAAACTATCCGGGCTTCCCGGTAAAGTTGCTTCCGTCACCTCCAGAACGGAAAAGAAAAAGCCGGAGCTGCTTTATGACCTCACCAATCTCCAAAAAGAATCGAACAAACGTTTCGGGTTCACGGCGGAGCACACGCTGGCAGTGACTCAGGAACTCTATGAAGCCAAGCTCATCAGCTACCCGCGTACGAATTCCAGGTATTTGACACAAGCGGACGCCCAGAAGGCTGCGAGCTGGATCAAGGCCATCGCTCAAGGCCAGATCGCGGCGCTGCAGCCTTTTGTTGCAGACCTCCGGAAGCGCTGGCCCGTGGTGCTTGACAAACGCTTTGTAAACGATAAAGAGGTTGAAGATCACTCGGCCCTGGTACCCACGGAGAACCCCGCAAAGAATCTCCAGGGTGACCGGCTGAAGATCTACGAACTGATCGCACGCCGCTTCCTGGCCGCCTACTTTCCTGATCGTATCGAAGGCAGGACAACCATCATTACCAGGATCGGAAAAGAAAGCTTCAAGACCACGGGAGTCGCCGTGCAGGATTTGGGATGGTCTGCCGTTGACCCGCCACACAGCCGGCCCAAAAAAGAAAAGGCAAATACGGAAGATCCTGAAGCGGAAGAAGACTCCGGCCTTCCTCTCGTTGTTAAAGCGGAAGATGTCGATACAAAGGATCTCATTTGCAAGGCAGGGAAGACCACGCCTCCCAAAAGCATGACCGAAGGGGATCTGCTGGGCGCCATGCAAAGCGCGGGCAAGGAACTGGCCGATGAGGAGATGAAGGGCGCGATGAAGGACTGCGGCTTGGGCACACCCGCCACCCGTGCCAACATGATCGAAACCCTGCTGAAACGCGGTTATGTCGAGCGCATCCGAAACATCCTGCAACCGACGTCAAAAGGGATCGAGCTGATCCAATCCATCCGGGCGGAAAACCTGAAATCCCCGAAGATGACCGGAGAATGGGAAGCCGGTCTGGAGCGCATGCGCAGGGGCGAGGCCAGGCGGGATGCGTTCATGAACGGTATCCGGGCCTTCGTGACGGAACTGGTGGAACAGATCAAACAGCATGCACCCCAAGGCAACCGCCGCGTGTTCGGCCCCGTGGTGGGAACCTGCCCCAAGTGCGGATCGAATTTGCATCTGCGGGACTGGCAAGGCAAATACTACGTGAAGTGCGCTGCTTCCGCGGATCCCGCCTGCAAGGTGTCCTTTGATTCGGATTCAAAAGGCAAACCCCTGGAAAATTGCCGGTTCTGCAAGGGACCCGTCCGAACCAGCCGGAACGGCGGAAAGGTCTGCGCCCAGTGTAACAAGTGGCAGACAGAAAAAACAGCAGATCCTCACACACCCTGAAGTGGATCACTTTACTCCCTCCTGTTTTTCGCGAGATTGCTTCTCTTCTTTTTCTATGCCCACTAACTGCCGCTGAAACATGTTCGAATCAGAAATCCCATCTGGATTAACTTGTTGAAATTCTGTTAAATTAAATATAAGGATAGCAGTCAGCATTGAAATCAAAGATCAAGGGAATGATAATGAATCAAACCCCCGAACAAATAGCCCGTGATAATATTGACAGGCAACTGATTGCTTCCGGCTGGATTATTCAAAACAAGAAGCAAATGAATCTGAATGCCGGGCTTGGCGTAGCTGTCAGAGAATACCAGACCGATGCGGGGCTGGCGGATTATGTGTTGTTTGTTGATGTCAAACCCGTCGGGATCATTGAAGCAAAAAGAGAAGAAGAGGGCGTTCGGTTAACGGCGCATGAAGATCAGTCAAAATTTTACGCCGACAGCAAACTGAAATACCTGAATAACGATCCGTTGCCGTTCGTGTATGAAAGCACCGGACAATTAACCCGCTTTACGGATTACAGCGACCCCAAGCCCCGTTCAAGACCGGCGTACTCTTTTCACCGTCCTGAAACGTTTCAGGAATGGTTTAAGCGCGGCAAATCCTTACGTCAACGATTTTTCGATATTCCCGATCTGCAGACAAACGGACTGCGGGATTGCCAGATCATTGCCATCAATAATCTGGAAGATTCCTTCCGCAGAAATCAACCCAAGGCCCTGATTCAAATGGCTACGGGTTCGGGAAAAACCTTTACAGCCATTACGTTTATCTATCGCCTGCTCAAGTATGCCAAAGCCAAACGGGTGTTGTTTTTGGTGGATACGAAAAACCTTGGCGAACAGGCCGAGCAGGAATTCATGGCGTATATGCCCAATGACGACAACCGCAAGTTTACAGAACTTTATGGCGTGCATCGGCTGAAATCGAGCTTTGTGCCTACCGACAATCAGGTCTATATCAGCACCATTCAGCGGCTGTATGCATTGCTGAAAAATGAAGAACTGGACGAAACCGCCGAGGAAGCCAATCCTAATGAAATCAAATGGGAAAAACGCGAGCCGGTTCCGGTGGGATACAATGAAAAAATGCCGATCGAGTTTTTCGATTTTGTGGTGATCGATGAATGTCACCGCAGCATTTATAACCTCTGGAAACAGGTGCTGGAATATTACGATGCCTTTTTGATCGGCTTGACCGCCACACCCGACAACCGCACGTTCGGTTTCTTCAACAAAAACATCGTCAGTGAATACACCCACGAGCAAGCCGTTTTCGATGGCGTGAACGTGGGCAGCGACGTGTATCTGATAGAAACCGAAATCACTCAAAAAGGAGCTACGATCTGGAAAGGGCAGTATGTTGACCACCGGGAAACACTCAGCCGCAAAAAACGATGGGAGCAGTTGGATGAAGATGTGGTGTATTCCCGGACACAACTGGACGACAAGGTGGTGAATCCCAATCAGATCCGGACCATTATCCGCACGTTTAAGGAACATCTTCCCGAAATGTTCCCCGACCGCTACAACGAAAAGAATGAATTTGAAATCCCCAAAACCCTGATTTTCGCCAAGACCGACAGCCACACCGATGATATCATTCAAATCGTTCGGGAAGAATTCGGAGAAGAAAACCGCTTTTGTAAAAAAATCACCTGCAAAGCAGATGACCCCAAAAGCACACTGGCGCAATTCCGCAACGATTACTACCCGCGCATTGCCGTTACAGTGGATATGATTGCAACCGGCACGGATGTAAAACCGCTGGAATGCCTGGTGTTTATGCGGGATGTGAAAAGCCGCAACTACTTCGATCAAATGAAAGGCAGGGGCACTCGCATAATCAATTTGGACGACCTGAAAAAAGTATCTCCTTCCGCCAGATACACCAAAGATCATTTTGTGATTGTGGATGCCGTCGGCGTCACCAAAAGCCTTAAAACCGACAGCCGCCCGATGGAGAAAAAACCGGGTGTGCCGCTCAAGGATTTGTTGGCGGCTATTACCGTGGGGGCAAGAGATGAAGCCTTGTTCACGACATTGGCCAACCGCCTTAACCGCCTGGAAAAGCAACTCACCGACAAGGAAAAAGCCGCTTTTGGTGAAAAGGCAAACGGCAAAACCATGAATCAGGTGGCAAAAGAACTGTTGAATGCCTACAATCCGGATACCCTGGAAGACCTGCGACTGAAAGTGGAGCAGGAAGATCCGGGTGCTGTGCCCATTGAGAAAGAAGAAAAGCTGAAAGCCCTTGCCGCTGCTTTACAAAATCAGGCGGCAAGCACCTTTAACGGGGAATTGAATGAATACATCGAAAACGTCCGCAAGATGCATGAGCAGATCATAGATCTTGTGAACCCCGACAACCTTACGGGTGCGGGCTGGGATAAAGACAATAAAGACAAAGCCGGCGAAATCGTGAAAACCTTTGCCGACTGGATCATCCAACACAAAGACGAAATCACCGCGCTGCAAATGTTTTACGGACAGCCATTTAAAAGGCTGGAACTGACCTACAAAATGATTAAAGATTTGGCGGAAACCATTATCACCGACAAGCCTGTCCTTGCCCCGCTGAATGTCTGGCGGGCATATCAGCAGTTGGAAAGCGTGAACGGACAACCCAAAAATGAACTGATAGCACTTGTCGCACTTATCCGAAAAGTTGCCGGCATTGATTCCACGCTGACGGATTATGATAAAACCGTTAATCGCAACTTCCAGCAATGGATTTTGAAAAAAAATACAGGCAAGCACAACCGCTTTACCGAAGAGCAAATGCACTGGCTGCGGATGCTGAAAGACCATATTGCCGCATCTGTCCACGTTGGTTCCGATGATTTGGACTACACGCCTTTTGACGCTCAAGGCGGTAAAGGCAAGATGTGGCAGTTGTTCGGGGATGAGATGAATACCATTATTGATGAGATGAACGAAGCGTTGGCGGCATAAGATGCGTGAGAATGTGGAAATACCGAGTGGTTGGGAGATTGTAAATTTGGGCGATCTGGTAGTCGACCCTAAAAAAGATTTAGTTGATGGTCCATTTGGTTCAAATTTAAAAGCAGAAGAATATATAGATAGTGGGATTCCTGTCTTAAAAATTCAAAATATAAAAGCGAACCGATTTTTAGATAAAAACTTCAATTATATCACAGAAGAAAAAGCGAAGTTTCTTTCTCGACATTCTTTTATTTCTGGTGATTTAATTATTACTAAACTTGGTTACCCATTGGGTTTATGTTGCAAAGTGCCAGAAAAATTTAAATATGGAATAATTGTAGCTGACTTAATGAGATTGCGACCAAGCAAGATGGCTGTTTATGATAATTTTCTAATTTACGCAATCAATTGTAATATTGTTCAGAACCAGTTCAAGGCAATTACCAAAGGGACTACAAGACCAAGGGTTAATCTTACAATCGTCAGAGATATTAAAATTCCTCTTCCTCCCCTCCCCGAACAACACCGCATCGTAGCCAAAATCGAAGCCCTGTTCAGCAGTTTGGATAAAGGCATCGAAAGCCTCAAAACCGCGCAGCAGCAACTCAAAGTCTATCGACAGGCCGTGTTGAAATGGGCGTTTGAGGGGAAACTGACGAATGATAATGTAATAGATGGAGAATTGCCGGAGGGGTGGAAACGGGTAAAATTGGATAAAATTGCTGAAGCAATTGACCCCCAACCAAGTCACAGAACACCACCAGTAGATCCAAAAGGGGTTCCTTATGTAGGTATTGGTGATGTTAATAAAGACAGAGGTGTTTTTGATTTTGCAAATGCTAGAAAAGTATCGAAAATTGTACTCGACGAACACATCGAAAGATATAGCATAAATGAAGGCGATTTTATCATTGGAAAAATTGGTACCATTGGAAAGCCTTTTAAAATCCCTGTTAATAGATTCTACACTCTTTCTGCAAATGTTGTTCTAATAAAACCATATAAATCTTTGTGTCTCAGTTCATATTTATTTTATTTATCAAGCTCTAACATTATTGAAAATCAATTTACACGAGGATCTAAGGCTACAACACAAGCAGCTTTTGGTATTCAAAAGGTACGAAATCTTGATATTCCCATTCCACCAACCCTCGCCGAGCAACACCGCATCGTCTCCGAAATTGAATCCCGCCTGTCAGTATGCGATAAGCTGGAAGAAAGCATAATACATAGTTTGAAGAAAGCTGAGGCATTGCGACAAAGCATTTTAAAGAAAGCCTTTGAAGGCAAGCTCGTTTCCCAGGACCCCAGTGATGATCCGGCAAGCGTATTGTTGGAGCGCATAAAGGCAGAAAAGGAAAAGAACAAGCCGGAGAAAAATGTAAAAACGAAAAAAGTGAAACAATGAGCAACGAAGCCAACAATACATCAAGCATTGTCAGCAAAGTATGGAGTTTTTGCAATACGTTGCGCGATGACGGCGTGAGCTATGGCGATTATCTGGAGCAGCTCACTTATCTGTTATTTCTGAAAATGGCAGACGAGTTCAGCAAACCGCCTCATAACCGAAAACTACCTATTCCAAAGGAGTACAACTGGGAAAGCCTCACCGGAAAACGAGGCGCTGAACTGGAACTGCATTATGCCGTAATACTACGGGCACTATCCAAATCTCAAGGCATTCTGGGACAGATATTCACCAAGAGTCAAAACAAGATTCAGGACCCCGCCAAGCTCTTCAAGCTCATTGATATGATAGACAAAGAGCAATGGAGCATGATGGGTGCCGATGTAAAAGGAAAAATATACGAAGGATTATTGGAGAAAAACGCCGAAGACACCAAAAGCGGCGCAGGACAATACTTCACGCCAAGAGCATTGATTAAAGCAATGGTCGCCTGCATACAACCGCACCCGATGAAAATCATTGATGATCCTGCTTGCGGCACCGGCGGATTTTTCCTTGCGGCCTACGATTACATTTCCAATCGGGAAAACTTCATCCTTGATAAAGAGCAAAAAGAGTTTTTGAAACACAAGACTTTTTATGGGAATGAAATAGTGGCAAGCGCACGCAGAATGGCTTTAATGAACCTTTTCCTGCACAACATCGGCGATATCGAGGACGACAATTTCATTTCACCCACGGATTCTCTGATTTCCGATACCGGCTTCCGGGCGGACTATGTACTGACAAATCCGCCTTTTGGGAAAAAGAGTTCCCAAACCTTTACCAACGGCCAGGGAGAACAGAAAAAAGAAGACCTCACTTACAACCG
>CAIVVZ010000180.1 GCA_903909505.1 uncultured Desulfobacteraceae bacterium | reverse complement strand
TTTCATATGTGGGCGCCGGATGTATATCAAGGCGCACCCTCGCCGATCACTGCCTTTATGTCCGCCGGTCCCAAGGCTGCGGGATTCGCCGCTTTTGTCAGGGTTTTTGTGGAAGCGCTTCCCGCGTTGCACGGTGAATGGGTGGTTTTGATATGGGTTATGGCCGTTCTGACCATGACCGTTGGCAATATCATCGCGCTGGTACAAGACAATATCAAGCGAATGCTGGCTTACTCCAGCATTGCGCATGCCGGCTATGTATTGGTGGCCTTTCTATGCGCGGGTGAAATGGGCATCAGCAGTATCTTATATTATATGCTGGCTTACACCTTAATGAACATCGGGGCGTTTGCCGTCATTACCGTTTTGGCTGGAAAAGGCGAAGAGAAAGTCAATATCGAGGATTATAACGGTCTGGGCTACAGGCATCCGGTAGCGGCGATTGCCATGAGTCTGTTTCTCTTCTCTCTGGCGGGAATACCCCCAACAGCCGGCTTTATGGGGAAATTTTATATATTTTCGGCTGCTATTAAGCAAGGTTATCTTGGCCTTGCCATCATCGGGGTCATCAACAGCGTGGTGTCGGTTTATTATTATTTGCGGGTAACGATTGCCATGTATATGAAAGAGCCTGCCGCAAGCGGAGAAAGTCCCGCGCTGATCTTTTCACCCGCCTGCATTATCGCGATCCTGATTTCAGCATTCGGGGTCCTGCGCATGGGAATATTTCCTTCAGACTATATCGACATTGCAAAGCAGTCCTTTCTTGCATTGCTATAACGACCTAAGGAAGAAAGAATACAGATATGAGTATGGTCAAGTTTACTATTGACGGAAAGGAAGTTGTTGCCAAGGAGAATACCACCATTCTTCAGGCGGCAAAAAGCGCCGGAATCAAGATTCCGACACTGTGTTATCATAAAAGAATGAATCCCATCGGATCCTGCGGATTGTGCATTGTTGAAATCGGCGGGAATGCCGATCCCATGCACGCCTGCTCAACACCCGTTGCGGATGGCATGGCGATCACCACTCAATCCGACAGACTTTTGCGCCTTCGCCAGGAATCGTTGAAATTGCTTCTGGTGAATCATCCCCTGGATTGCCCGGTCTGTGACAAATCCGGCGAATGTACGCTTCAGGACCTGGTATTCGAGTATGGCATTAAAGATGTGGAATGCCGGGCTCCCAGGAAATCAAATCCTCTGGTTTATGCGACCAATTTAATCAAATACTGGCCGCAGCGCTGCATATCGTGCCTGAGATGCGTGACAGCCTGTAAGGAAATAAAAGGCATCGGCGCACTCGACATGCAAACCACTCCGGACGGTTTCCGCGAGCTTGCCGTCAATACCGATACTTGCGTGTCCTGCGGCGAATGTTTGCAGGTTTGCCCGACCGGCGCCCTTACGGAAAATGTCAGCCGCATGAAAGGCAGATCGTTTCTGGTTAAAAAAGTGCCGACCACCTGCTCATATTGCGGATGCGGATGCCAGATCAACCTGAATGTTCTTAACAATCAGGTGGTAAGTGTAACCGGCAGGGATGACCCCGGCGTAAACCAGGGCAGCCTGTGCGTTAAAGGCCGTTTTGGTTATGAGTTTATCGCCAGCGACCAGCGTTTGAAAACACCGCTTATCAAGAAAGAAGGAAAATTTGAGGAAGCCGGCTGGGACGAAGCCCTGGACCTGGTGGCGAAAAAATTCACGCATATCAAAAATGAAAACGGACCGGATGCGATCGGCGGATTGTCATCCGCCCGCTGCACCAACGAAGACAACTATCTGTTTCAGAAGTTTATGCGAGCGGTGATCGGCACCAATAATGTGGATCACTGCGCCCGCCTCTGACATTCCTCGACGGTGGCAGGACTTGCCGCCACGTTTGGAAGCGGAGCAATGACCAATCCGTTGCAGGATGTACTGAAGTCAAAAGTCATTTTGATTACCGGTACGAATACCACGGCCAATCACCCGATTATTGCCAACTATATTATTGAGGCAGTCCAGAAGCATGGCGCCAAGCTGATTGTTGTTGATCCCAGACATATAAAGCTGGTGGATATCAGCCATATGTGGCTGCGCCAAAAACTCGGCACGGATGTGGCGTGGATCAACGGTTTGATGCATGTCATCATTAAGGAAAACCTTCAGGCCCAGACTTATATTGACGAGCGCACCACGGGTTATGAAGATTTAAAGGCCTGCGTGGCCAAATATACGCCTGAGTATGTGTCCGGTGTTACGGGGATCCCGGCCCAGGATATTATTGAGGCGGCGCGTCTTTTTGCAACAGAAGGTCCGGGGTCGATTCTCTATGCCATGGGCATCACCCAGCATACCAGCGGCACCGACAATGTGAAATCCCTGGGTGCGTTGTCGATGCTTTGCGGATATGTGGGGGTTGACGGCGGCGGTGTCAATCCGCTTCGCGGTCAGAACAATGTTCAGGGCGCATGTGATATGGGCGGCCTGCCCAATGTCTTCACCGGTTATCAGCCGGTCACCGATGCCGCGGCGCACGATAAATTCGCCAAAGCCTGGAATGCCGACCATCTTTCGACCAAAGTGGGGATGACTGTTACGGAAATGATTCCTGCTGCCGGAAAAGCGATAAAAGCCTTGTATATCATGGGTGAAAATCCGATTCTCAGCGACGCAGACGGGCATCATGTTGAAAAATGCCTGTCCGCTCTCGATTTTCTGGTCGTACAGGATATTTTTTTAACGGAAACCGCAAAACTTGCCGATGTGGTACTGCCGAGTACATGTTTTGCCGAAAAAGAGGGAACCTTTTCGAACACCGAGCGAAAAGTGCTGCGGGTACGCAAGGCATTGGATCCTCCCGGAGAAGCCTGGGATGATTCTCGTGTGATCTCCACCATTAGCGAAAAAATGGGATATCCCATGAATTATGCGGATGCCTCGGCGATCATGACTGAAATCAACAGTCTTACGCCCAGCTACGCGGGAATTTTGTATCGCCGCATTGAAAACACTGGCCTGGTTTGGCCATGTCCGACTCCGGACCATCCGGGCACACCCGTCCTTCACACCAAAGCCTTCACCAAGGGAAAAGGCTCGTTTTTCGCCATTGAATACCGTGCTCCCGCGGAATTGTCTGATGCGGAATATCCGTCCTTGTTAACGACCGGTCGCGTGCATCAACATTATCATACCGGAACGATGACCCGTAAGGGAAACGCTTTAAACAGTCTTTATCCGGAACCGCTGGCGGAGATCAATGCGGAAGATGCGAAAATCATGAATATTACAGATGGAAGTTACATCCATATTATTTCAAGACGCGGCCGATTGAAAGTAAAAACGTCGGTTTCAGAAATGACCGACCGGGGTGTTGTTTTCATGCCGTTCCATTTTTACGAAGCAGCAATAAACAAGCTGACCAATGGCGCCCTGGATCCGGTTTCCAAAATTCCGGAATTCAAAGTCTGCGCTGTCAGAATAGAGAAAGCAGCCTGACAACCCCGGGGTTATCCCGCTCTGAACAATCACGCCATGCCTGATTTCCTATAGAAACAAGAGGATGTCAGGCATGGATTTTTTTTCTCCCACGATCGGTGACAAAATTTCTGTTGCTTTAAGTGGCTGTTCCCTTCTCTTCCTCCCATGCATCGAGCTGAAGGCCAAAACCCAGCCCAAACAACCGAAACGCTATGCCAGTAAATCTATCTGAACCATGATTGATAACAATAAACAAAATGACCGCAAGGAAATCCTCAAGCTGATCACCATCGGCGTATGTCTCCTGGAACTGCTCATCGCCATCTGTACATTTTTTTATCAGCAGGACTCACAAAGCCGTACGGAAATCCCCATATCGGAAGAGATGGCAAGAGTCTACATCGACCATCCCGAAAAACTGAAAGACAATGAAAGACTGGCTGTCAACCGGCATTCCTCTGATCAAAAAGCCTATATGCTCATAACGAATGAGATCGTACGGCGCGCCTTTCCCTGGAAAGGCTGGATCCTGCTTTCCATCGGCGCACCCATAACCCTCGCGTTTTTGATTGTCTTGGTCGCCAAGGCGTATTGTCAGGTGGCTGAATTTGACGAGAAGGAAAGCGAAGATATTGAAAGCAAGTGGGTTAAAGGCTTGAACACCTTAAACAAGCTCAATGTAACGTGGCTCATGCTGATTTTAATCGGTGGGGTCTTCGCCCTTTGGTATATTCCGGAAGTTATTAAATTTGCGGGAAATGTCACCACCGAGTGGCTATCCAAATTCTGGTGGATTCCGGTCATCGTATGTATACTTGTATTTCTGATTGTCGCCCTCTCGTTTTTTTTGCAATACCGGTTGAAACTAAAGGCCATGCAGATGAACATGGAAATTGAAAAACTGAAGTACCTTCAATTTGATGGTAACGCAAAAGCCGTCCCAGCGATAGAAAACAGCGGAACCCATGCCGTCCCGCTTCTTGAAGACAGATTGGAAAAAGGGAAAAGTCAGGAGAACTGAGGGGCCGGAATGCGGGCCGACACGGATAACGTAAGCTATCCGCCAATGGATGACATCTGACCCGAAACCCGTACTGGTGTATCGGCGGTCAGACCGTGCTGAACGCCTTTCATTCGGGCGGCTTTTAAAAATATGGCCGATAGTGCCTCATCGGATGCACCACCGCGCAAAGGGGTTTTGAGATCTTCCTGATGATCCGACAGCAAGCAGGAACGGAGCTGACCGCTGGCCGTCAGCCGGAGCCGGTTGCAGGTATGGCAGAAATGATGACTCATGGCGCTGATAAATCCGACCTCACCGGCCGCACCCTCAAATCTGTATCGTTCCGCAGGCCCATCATTGAGATGATGTTCAACCGGAATCAATTCGCCGATCCGATCTGTCAGCCGCTGCTTGATTTCCGGAGTATGGAGGAAAGAAGCCATCCCCTCTTCCGTGTTCCCGATGGGCATATATTCGATAAACCGAAAGTGAAACGGATACGCGAAGGAAAGCCGGGCAATATCTTCCAGTTCATTGTCATTGAAATGTCGAAGGGCCACGGTATTGATTTTGATTGGAGACAGTCCGCCCTGATACGCTTTTAGAATGCCTTCCCAGACCTGATCAAAAGCATCCACCCCGGTTATTTTCTTGAATTTTTCGGGTTTCAGGGTGTCCAGGCTGATGTTGATCCGATGGAGCCCCGCACCCATGAGGGCATCCACCTGATCTTTCAGCAAAACACCGTTGGTGGTCAGCGAAACATCCTGTATCCCGTCAACCTGGTGCAGCGCCTGTATGAATTCGCAGACCCCTTTTCGAACCAGCGGCTCTCCACCCGTAATCCGGACCTTGCTGATGCCGAGCTCAACCCCAATTCGGACCAGGCGGAGGATTTCTTCATAACTTAAAATGTCTTCATGTGACAATTTGGGAATCTGATACCGGGGAGAACAGTACTGACACCTGAGATTGCAGCGATCCGTAATGGAAATACGCAGATAATTCAATATGCGGCTATAGGGGTCTATCAGTTTCATGACAAACGGCCATGGAATTCAATGATGGCCTCACACAATCCGGGAATGGTATAGGTCTGCGCCGTAATGTGAACCTTAAGCCCAAGCTCCATGGCCGTGGTCGTGGTAATGGGCCCGATACTGGCAAGGGTAACTCCCTTAAGCAGATCCCCTGCCCTGCCTGTCGGCAGCAGCGCCATAAAATTACTCACCGTGGAAGAACTGGTAAATGTCACCAGATCCACTTGCCGGTCTTCCAGAAGCTGAATCAGGGCATCGGCATGGTCAAGGACCTGGCGGGTGCGGTAAACCGTTACCTCATCCACAACCGCTCCCATTTTCGAAAGCTCAACGGGCAATACCGGCCTGGCCTCTTTGGCGCGGGGAAGAAGGATTCTGTTCCCTTTTATGGATTCGGCTTTGAATGCATCCACCACGGATTCCGCGCGATAGCTTTCCGGAATGATATCGCTGTTCAGTCCGAAACGCCTCAGGTGCTGGGCCGTAACCGGCCCGATGGCCGCCGTCCGGATATGACCCAGGGCCCGCACATCGAGTCCTCTGGCAAAAAGCCTTTCAAAGAAGAATTTGACGCCATTCACACTGGTAAACACCACCCAGTTGTATGACGACAGACCATCCAGCGCGGCATCCAGCGCGGACCAACTGTCCGGGGGCCCTACCCGAATGGTTGGAAATTCCATGCAGTTGGCCCCCAGATCGGTCAGGAACTTCACCAGATCGCTGGCCTGTTCCCTGGCCCGTGTGACCACAACGGTTTTTCCAAACAGGGGCCGATTTTCGAACCATTTCAGCTTGTCCCTCAGGGTCACCACTTCTCCGACCACGATGATGGCGGGAGATGATAATTTGGCTGCTGTGACACGCTCAACGATGGTTTCCAGGGTTCCGGTTACCGTGCGCTGTCTGGTGGTCGTTCCCCACTGCACCAGCGCCACCGGCGTCTGAGGGGCCTTGCCGTTAAGAACAAGCTGGTGAACAATCTGGGGAAGATTTTTGACTCCCATCAGAAATACCAGGGTCCCCACCCCTGCCGCCAGACATGCCCAGTTGATGCTGGATGCGTCTTTTTCCGGATCTTCATGGCCGGTCACCAGGGTCAGGGTAGAGGTAAATTCCCGGTGGGTCAATGGGATCCCCGCATAGGCAGGGGCAGCAATGGCAGAGGTCACTCCGGGAACGATCTCAAAGGCAATCCCTTCCCGGACCAGGACCTCGGCCTCTTCCCCTCCCCTTCCAAAGATAAAGGGATCTCCGCCTTTCAGCCGCGCAACGGTTTTACCGGCCCTGGCTTTTTCGGCGATCAGCAGATTGATTTTATCCTGAGACAGGGTGTGATCGCCGCCTTTCTTCCCCACGTAAATAATCTCCGCATGGGGGGAGGCTTCAGCCAGCAGCGAAGGCGCAGCCAGATAATCATACACCACCACATCCGCATTCCGGATGCAATTTAAGCCCTTGACGGTAATCAGGCCCGGATCTCCGGGACCCGCGCCGATCAGATACACTTTGCCGCTTGATGGGTTCATGAATGTTCTCTTTATCTTTTTATGAGCACATGGGATTTATAAGGCCGACAGGAGTTCGTCGAGCAGCCGATCCGCGCCTTTTGACAGCAGGCGTTCGGCAAGTTGAATCCCCATGGATTCGGCTTGGGCTTCGGGACCGGAAACCAAGTCGCGGATGATGTTTTTGCCGTCCAGAGATGCTACAAGTCCGCGCAGGGAAATGGTGGTGCCATCGGTTTTTCCATAAGCGGCAATCGGAACCTGACATCCGCCCTGGAGCCGGTGCAGAAACGCCCGCTCTCCCAGAACCACCCGCCGGGTCGGGAAATGATCCAGACCGGCGACAGCTGCTGTTGTCGCCGCGTCATTGCCGCGAATCTCGATGCACAAGGCTCCCTGACCGGCCGCAGGCAGCAGAAGGTCTTCGGACAGATACTCGGTAACCCGGTCTTCAAGACCCAGACGCCGGACGCCTGCCGCAGCCAGGATAATGCCATCCAGATCGTGACCCTCCAGTTTTTTCAAGCGAGTGTCCAGGTTCCCGCGTAGCGGAACGATATTTAAATCCGGCCGCGCATGTAAAAGCTGGGCAGAGCGGCGAAGACTGCTGGTGCCGATGCGGGCGCCGGATTTCAGGTCCTTGAGGCAAAGCCCCTGGCCGGAGATCAAAACATCGAAAGGATTCTCCCGCTCCGGAATCGCACCGATACAGAGGCCTGGCGGTATATCCCCGGGCATGTCCTTCATGCTGTGAACGGCGATATCAATGCCACCGTCCAGAAGCGCTTCCTCGATTTCCTTGACAAAGAGCCCCTTGCCGCCAATCTTGGCCAAAGGCACATCCAGAATCTTATCCCCCTTGGTTTTAATGATTTGAATCTCAACAGACAGATGCGAATGCTTCGCTTCAATAGTCTGTTTGACCCAGTTGGCCTGCCAGAGGGCCAGCTTACTGCCGCGGGTTCCGATGCGTAGGATGGCTTTCATCAGTGGCCACAACCGGCGCAGCTTGAAGCACTGCATCCGCCGCAGGAAGACCCGACCGAAGCCGATGAACTGACCGTTTCCCCGCCGCCGCCCTTGCAGACAAAACCGCAGGCAGACATGATCCGGCTCACCTTCAGACTTTTGCAGGACGGGCATCCTTCGGGTTCCTGATTTCTAAACACCAGATATTCAAAATCCTTTTTGCATTCCTCACAACGATACTCATAAATAGGCATAAAAATGAACTCCTCATCTATATTATTTCTAAAAGTGACTGAGATCAGCCATCTGTCACTTTTGCATCAATTTGTTAAGTCTTTCGCGGTAAACCTCGTTTTCCGGAGTAATCGCCACGCTCTGCTGACAGAACAGCCGCGCAATCTCCGGGTTTTCTCCAATCGTATCGTAAAGCTGTCCCAACTGGGAAAAAGACTCCGCATCGCTCGGGTTGTTCTTGACCGCGCGGGTATAGACCGCAACCGCTTCCCGGAAAAGGTTCAGCGCTGAAAAACAGGCGCCCAGGGTTCGCAGCGCGGTTCCGGATTTCGGTCGGCAGTTCAGCGCTTTTTCCAGAAATGATCTGGCCTGTTCCGGATTGCCGGCCTCAAGATAAAGTTTACCGGTTAAAAGGGCCAGTTCAAAAATTTCGTCATCAATGGCAGCCGCTTTCATAAAAAAATCCAGCGCCATTTCTTTTCGGCCGGTCAGCAGACAGACCACGCCGATATTATACAAGGCCATTACTTCGTCAGGCTTCAGCAGTAGCGCGGCATCAAATTCAGCTTCGGCCGCATCGTACGTTTCCATCATGCCGTAACAAACGCCCAGGCTGTTATGAACATTGACATTGGATGGATCCAATTGCAAAGCCTTTCGGTACTCTTCAACGGCCCCCGGCAGATTGCCGGCCTGATAAAGCTGGTCCCCACTGATGTTCAGACTGACGGCATCCAGAACAACCGTGCTCCCGGGGCCCGCAACCACTGCATGGGTCAACGCCTTCCAGGCATTTAAAACCGCATCATTTCGACTGAAACCGGCCAAGGGATAAACAGCAATTCCAATGGATATGGTTTCTTTTTGATATTCTGACAGTTTATTCTGAATATTCGCCGCAAGATTCCTGCAAACAGACAGATCGGTTTCCGGAATCATGCACCCAAGGGTATCGGGCCTGATCAGCCCCCAGATGGCATGAAGGGGCCGGGTCAACTGTTCCAGAACGAAACCGGCATTCAATAAAAAAGGATCAACAGCAGCGCCGGCTCCCGCGGTTATCCGGGAATCCGGCCGAATCATCAAGGCAGTGAACCCAACATCCCCCATTTGCTTCAGTGCCTCATCCACAAATGTCTGTCCGGCCAGCACACCGGGAAACGCATTTAAAAAACCATCATGAATCTCCTCGGAAAATACCGGGGCTGACGGTTCCGGCACATCAGATGCCGCCGGGCATTTTCCGGATGGCGAAAGGGTTTTTGAAAATAAAAACACCTGTGAGGTACCGGGTGAAACCACCGAAGTCATGTCGGTTTTTTCCAAAGCCATAGGTTTCATGACTTGTTCCTTTTTAAAAGCGCCGCAACAGCCGTTTGAATCCACTCCAGTTCATCGTCCTGAAGGGTTCGGACATCCATCAGGAAGATATCGGTTTCAATTCTGCCGATAACCGGAGGCGTGTGATGTCGCAAAAACGATTCCACGGCATGTGTCGATATACCGGCCACCCGCATCCCCACACAAACCGTTGGAATATCCAGAAGGGGCAGAGAGCCGCCGCCTGCCCGTGAAGACAACGCATGTTGGGCCAAACTCAGCCGTAAATCCCCGATATCGGACAGCAGCGCGCATAGCCGGTCTGCCCGGCGCTGAATCTCGCTTATCGGCAGGGTCAGCATTCGCAACGTCGGAATGGCTTGTCTGGCCTTTTCCGGGTCCCGGTACAGGCGAAGCGTGCTTTCCAGGGCCGCAAGGGTCAGCTTGTCGATACGAAGCGCCCGGGTCAGAGGATTTTGCTTGATGCTATCCAGGATGGCCCTTGTTCCCAGAATGATCCCTGCCTGAGGGCCGCCCAGAAGCTTGTCGCCACTAAAAGTAATCACATCCGCGCCGGATGCAACCGATTCCTGAACCGTGGGTTCTTTCTGCATCCCGTATCGCGAAAAATCCACCAGGGTGCCGCTTCCCAGATCTTCCATCACCGCAATCCCCCTGGCTTTCCCCAGGGATACCAAGTCGCTGAGCGACACCGAGGCCGTAAACCCCGTCACCCGATAATTACTGGTATGCACTTTCAGCAGCAGACCCGTTGATTCCTGTATGGCCTGGCTATAATCCTTTAAATGGGTGCGATTGGTCGTTCCGACTTCCTTCAGGATGGCGCCGGTTCTGGCCATGACATCCGGAATGCGGAAAGACCCGCCGATTTCAACCAGTTCTCCTCTGGACACCACCACTTCTTTTCCCTTGGCCAGCGTATCCAGGCACAGCAACACCGCGGCGGCATTGTTATTGACCGCCATGGCCGCCTGGGCCCCGGTGATCTCGCAAAGTATATCTTCAACGGCCCGGTAACGGGATCCGCGCTTTCCCGCGCTGATATCAAATTCCAGGTTCGAATACCTTCCGGCAATAATCTGAAGATTGGCAATAGCCTCGTCCGCCAGCAGAGATCTGCCCAGGTTCGTGTGCACGACAACGCCCGTTGCATTGATGGTTCTGAAAAGATTCAAAGACATGGCGCCCGCCACCGATTCCCTGATTCTCTCAACGACAGATGCATCGGACAGTACCTGTTCACTCATTTCCGCGCTGTTTTCAAAAATGGCCGTACGAAGCGATTCGATCACCTGACGGGCGGATTTGGTCACCACGGAGATGGGAACATCCTGAAAAAACGCGTCGGTTTTAGCCAGCTCCAGCATCCGGTCGATGCCGGGAAGGCGGCGCAGCAGCATTTGTTGGGTTTCGGAGAGTTTCATGAAGATAGACGATTGCCCCTTATCTATGGACTTTTTTTTTTCAAACTAGTAACATATCATCTTAAAGTCAATGGGTTCAATAGATTTATTAACAGGTTTGATACAAAATATCTATTTATCAGAAAATTCCAGGGGGATTATGAAAAACGTTCTGGTGACCGGCGGGTGTGGATTTATTGGATCGAATTTTATCCGCTACCTGCTTTCTGAATCCGATTTCAGCGGCCGGGTGATCAATGTGGACCGTCTGACCTATGCCGGAAACCCGGAAAACCTCGCCGGTATCGACACCGAGTTTAAGGAACGTTATGTCTTTGTCAAAGCCGATATCTGCGACCGGGTTGCCATGTCGGAGGTGTTTGATACCTTTCAAATCGATACCATCTGCCATTTTGCCGCGGAATCGCATGTTGACCGATCCATCGCCGAGCCCGATGCTTTTATCAAAACCAATATCAACGGAACATTCAATCTGTTGGAGCTGGCCAGGCAGAACATGAATCACCTGGTTTTGTTTCACCATGTCAGCACCGACGAAGTCTTCGGCTCCCTGGGCAGTGACGGCTATTTCACGGAAACCACGGCGTACGATCCCAGCAGTCCCTATTCGGCTTCAAAAGCGGCATCCGATCACCTGGTCATGGCCTACAGCCGCACCTACGGTCTGCCGATAACCCTTTCCAACTGTTCCAACAACTATGGCCCGTATCATTTCCCGGAAAAACTGATTCCTCTGATGATTTTAAACGCTCTGGAAGGAAAGCCCTTGCCGGTTTACGGAAACGGCCAGAATGTCAGGGACTGGTTGTATGTCAGGGATCACTGCCGGGCCGTCTGGCTCGTCATGCAAAGGGGAAGGCGCGGAGAAACCTACAATGTCGGTGGACGCTGCGAAATGGCCAACCTTTCCGTGGTGGAACTGATCTGTGACACCCTGGATGAGATGGTGCCGACAGCCACGGGGTCCAGACGGCCGCTGATCACCTATGTCAAGGACAGACCAGGACATGACCTTCGCTATGCCATTGATTGCGGAAAAATTGAAAAAGAACTGGGGTGGCTGCCGGAAGAGTCCTTTAAAACCGGCATTCGAAAAACCATTCGCTGGTATCTGGAGCATCGGGACTGGGTTACCCGCATCAAAACCGGCGCGTATCTGGAATGGATTGAATCCCATTATCAGATGTAGGATGAACATTTCGCCTCTTCGAAACTACAAAAAGAAAATTTAAATCATAGATGTTTTCTTGCGCATCTATGAAGCGAGATAAGTCAAATGCATTATGACTATCGGTAGTATCACTGGACTTTGTTATATCTCTTCTTTCATCGAGACTACCGCTTTATTGAAGGTTTCAAGAGATGACACCGTGACATTCTGGGCGATCGAATAGGAGTCTCGGATCGGCGCGATCACCCAGGCATTTTCGATTCCGAGATCCTCCATGCCGTTCCAGAATCCGCGGCTCACCTGGGGAGCGGCGGATGCCTTGCATTCCACGGCAAGTTTTCGTTTGCCCCGTGTCAATACCAGATCGATTTCGGCACCTGCCGCTGTCCGGTAAAAAAATGCATCCCATCCTGGCAAAGCAGCAATGATGTTTTCAAGTGCCAATGTCTCCCATGAGGCACCCAGTGCTGGATGACCAAGCAAGTCGTCAAATCTGTCGATTCGAAGGAGGGAGTGCAGGATACCGGTATCGCGAAGGTAGATTTTCGGGGACTTCACCAACCGCTTTCCGATATTTGATATAAAAGGCGGCAGGACGCGGAGCATGAAGGTGTTTGTCAGCAAATCGATATATTTTTTCATCGTGGTATGGCTCACTCCGATATTGGTGCCAAGCTTCGAAGCATTGAAAATCTGACCACTGTTATGGGCACAGATCTGCCACACACGGCGCAAAGTTAACGCTGGAATGAAAAAGCCAAACTGCGGGATATCCCTTTCAAGAAAGGTACGGATAAAATTATCCCGCCATCGCCTGCTGCTTTCATCGTTTCGGGCCAGAAAGCTGTCCGGAAAACCGCCACGCAGCCAATATTCAGGCAATGCGCTATCCTGAACCGCCTGCGATATTTCATGATGGAGCAGAGGGGTAAGTTCCAGATAGGCGATACGGCCTGCCAGAGTTTCCGAACTTTGTTTGATCAGCTCCGGAGACGCCGATCCAAGAATAAGGAAATGACTATTGCTCCGGTCTGCATCGATTACACTGCGTAATACAGGAAAGATTTCCGGCATCCGCTGAATTTCATCGAGGCATATCAGTTTCCCGGAGTGCTGGTGCAAAAAAAGTTCGGGTTCGGACAGTTTCTGAATATCGGATGGCAGTTCGAGATCCAGATAGACCGTTTTCCCCGCATTCCGGATAATATTGCGAGCAAGTGTGGATTTACCACATTGCCTGGGGCCGAGTATCGCCACGGCAGGAAAATCCCTCAAGCAGGTAATGACCTCTTTTTGTAAATCGCGTTCAATGTATTTGCCTTGCATATTGCAATTTTATGCTTCAATATGCATGGTTGTAAAGGGATTTTTTTGATTAATTGCCGATGTGGAAAGTTCCTGCCCTTCAGAGGCCGGGCCATGTTGCTCCAAGCAAAGCTGATATTCCGGTCGTTGAGGTCGCAAAACCCTGGTGCCTGTGGAAGGCCAGTTCAAGGAGGTTTCGGTGACAGTCCAGCTAAGTTCTTGACATTCCATCTCAGGCAAAATAATGTTGTAACAACAAGGCGGAGACAACTATGAAAACAGCCAAGGATTATATCATTTTCCCGCTTGATGTGCCATCCATCGATGCGGCCAGGGAATTCGTCCGATTGCTTTCCAATCATGTCGGCATGTTCAAGGTGGGGCTGGAACTGTTTGTCCGGTCCGGCCCGGATTTGGTGCGCTGGATTCTGGAGTCAGGCACAGCCGGTGTGTTTCTGGATCTGAAATTCCATGATATACCGGCAACGGTTTTCCGGGCCATGGCAGGGGTCGCCGGACTCGGAGCAACCTTTGCAACGGTTCACTGCGGCGAAAATCCGGCCATGCTGAAAGCCGCGGTGGAAGGCGGAAATGGAAAGGTCGGGGTCCTGGGCGTCACGGTCCTGACCAGCGTTTCCAAACAGGATATTACGGAGGCCGGCTTCTGCCCGGAATATGGAAAGAACCTCTCCAGCCTGGTCATGAAACGGGCGGAAATGGCCAAAGCCGCGGGATGCGCGGGAATTGTCTGCTCCGGTCAGGAAGTATCCGCCGTGAAAAACCGTTTTGGCAGGGAATTTATCGCGGTGACCCCGGGAATCCGCCCGCTCTGGGACGGGGTTTCGGCAGATGATCAGCAGCGGATCACCACCCCGGCTCAGGCCGTGATCAACGGCTCGGATTATATCGTCATCGGCAGACCCATCCGGAATGCCAAAGACCCCCGGACAGCCGCAGAACGCATTGCCGATGAAATCACAACTGCCGTCAACGGATAACCATCTTTCTTTGTTTCTACAGCCTCCACATTCGGTAAAACGCCAAGCATAGAATCACCAGTCCAATAATCAGAGTGATCCACAACTGATCGCTGTCGAATTTTTTTAGCATGGGAAGCGCAGCATCATCTGATTTTTCTTATTCAGTAAGCTGAATCTGGCTGGAAGTCTCATTCGGCAATAACAGCGCCTTTTTTTCCTCATATTGCAACAGCTTGAATTTTTCCATTTCCATATGCATGACATTGATTTTAAGCTTATATTGCAGATAAATCCACCAGATGACGGTCAAAAACACAATGGCGAACAACAGGGTGGGGATCCACCAGAATTTTGCCAGCCATGCAGTGGTAACACTTCCCGCAAATTTAACAACTTCCGGAATATACCACACTAAGAACAGCGCGCAGACCAGAAGGAGCATAAACCAGATGACATTGATTTTGCTTAATCGGTTCAAGGCCGCAATCCACTGATTGGCATTCTCCTCATCTTCCCTGAAGTCCGGTTCAATGGCTTGAAAATAGGCTTTGGTGATCAGCGTCGCCAAAAAAAAGATGCCGATGGGCGCGCCAATGGAAATGAGAATCCAGCCTTTCCAGGGGAATTGATGAACAATCGTCTCATCGCTGATCAGAAGATAAATCTGTTGATTGTTATACATGCTGTTGCGCGTACTCACGGCAATTCGTTCATTCGCCTTGAGTTTTTCAGGATGGTCAATGTACAATTTGGCCATTTCCTCGGTTATCGGCGTTTCTATATGATTTTTTTCATTGAGTTGATAAACGAGGGTACAGGCGAAAATAAACAACTCCAGAATGACGACCGATGCCGTGATTAATCGTAATATCTTATCCCGATTTGTTAAATCAATTTTTTCATTCATAAGTGATAACAATATTCAAAGTGTTAATTAAATGCCAATAAGACACATTTCCATCAGACAAAACAGTTAGACACGAAGGCAGGTGCTCCATACGATTTCGAATCGATAAACAGCCTTTTCCGTTTATCTTCGAAACGCGAGTAAATACTATTATGAAATCAAATCGCGATTGTCAATAATTGACTCAATTTCATGTCAGACCGATTTGACCATTGTCTTAAAAATTATCGGCAATTTTCGAATGTCCAGGTACGCTGATGGGAACTTAGCTACGAAGCGATAATGAAGGAAGGTGTCCAGGTTTTTGCCCTCCCCGCGTTCACTGGAGGAGGACAAAAAAGTATCCGGACATAAACTTCTATGGCATCATTTGTTTTGCGGCTTCTTCCATCCAGTGGAAAACGGATCCGGGAATAATGCCGAGAACAAGGAGAGAGGCTGCCAGAACCCCGCCCCAGATTGCGCTGCCGCATCTCGTGACTTCCGGCTGCAAAGCTTCGCTTTCCTGAGTGTAGGCATGACGGACGATGTTCAAATAATAATAAATGGAAATGGCGGTGTTGAGCGCGGCAATAATGATCAACCAGTTATACCCACGATTCCAGGCAGCGGTCAGCAGGAAGAGCTTTCCCATGAACCCGGCCGTAGGCGGCAGGCCGACCAGAGCGAATGCGCCGACCGCCAGAACAAAGGCCAGATACGGCGCCCGCTTGTAAAGACCGTTCAAGTCGTCCAGCTTCAGGTTCTTGCCGTCCGTGGACAGGCTGCAGATCACCCAGAAACAGGTCAGGTTCATCAGCAGATAAATCAGGCTGTAGAAGCCGGCGGCGGAAAGTCCCATGGCATTGGCGGCCACCAGCCCCACCAGCACATACCCGGCATGCGCAACACTGGAATACCCCAGAATCCGCTTGACATCCGTCTGAATCAGGGCGGCCAGATTTCCGAATGTCATGGAAGCTGCCGACAATACCGCCATGATGGTGATAATTTCAATTTCCGGCTTCAGCAAGGCGACCAGCCGAATCAGGATCACCACGGCCCCGAGCTTGGGAAGGGTGGCTGCAAAAGCGGCGGTTTCGTTGCTGGTTCCGTCATAGACATCCGGACACCAGAAATGAAATGGAAACAAGGCCAGTTTAAAAAAGAAACCCACCATGAATAGGGTGATTCCCGTAACCGCCAGGGGAGAATCCGCCCATGCCCAGGACTTGGCAGCCAGAAGATGCAGATAAGTGGTGTGCTGGGACGCCAGAATGTAGGACAGGCCGAAAAGCGCTATGGCCGTTGCCGCCGCACCAAAGAGAATATACTTGATGCCGGCTTCGGCAGCGCGCGGGTCGTTGCCACGAATGGGAATGATGGCGTACAGACTGTATGAGGCGATCTCCAGCGAAATGTAAATGGTGATCAGTTCAACGGAGCTGGCCATCAGCATGAGCCCAAGAGAGCTCAGAGCAAAAAACAGAAAATAATCCGCACGCTGATCGTCTTTCACCGTCGGAGCTGACAGAGCATTTAAAGAGGCGATGGCAAAACCCAGCGCAATGGCCATCTTGAAAAATTGGGACAACCCGTCCACCTGGTAAGCATCCCAAAACAGTAGACCGGATCGTTTCATGCTGAAAGCGGCCGCGGCAATGCCGACAGCAGCAGCCCACGGCAGCCAGCCGATGCCGAAAAACCCCTTATTCTCAGTTCCCGGTTTTTTCAGGGTCTGAACGAACAGTCCCAGAATAATCAGGATCTGAACCAGTTCTGGTAAAAGAAGCGTCAAATCAACCTTCACAAGGTTCTCCTTCCTCAGCGTGATGAAGAGAACAGTCCGGCAATAATGCCTTTCTGTGTGTTTGGCAAAACAGCAG
>CAIVVZ010000179.1 GCA_903909505.1 uncultured Desulfobacteraceae bacterium | reverse complement strand
CTATATGATATTACAACATAAAAGTCTAGATAGAAATAATGAACTATATCAGTAGGTTATAAATAATGCGATCACCATGTACGAAAAAGTGATGTTGAAGTAACTAACCCCCAAATCCGTTATAATCAGAATTTATCAAAGTCATGAAAACCCTCTCGGACCCCAGCCGGGTAAAAATTCTTAAGATGCTCCAGCAGCGGATGCTGTGCGTCTGCGAAATCCAGGCTGCGCTGGGCCTTGCTCAGTCAACGACTAGTAAACACCTTAAACTGCTTGAAAACGCCGGTCTGGTGGTATCCTCCCGGGATGGGCTATGGATCAACTACCGGTTGTCCGACGGCGCTCAGAGCGAATATGCAGCCAGGCAGATCGACAGCCTTGAGCAATGGCTTGAAGATGATCCGCAGATCGTTGAACTGATCAAAAAGCTGCCCCAAATCCGTCGCGAGACGATTTTGAATTCAACACCCCGGCCCAAGTTGATCGAGATTTTAAAGCTTCTGCCCAAAACCAACTGCAAGGCCTGCGGGGAGCTCACCTGCATGGTGTTTGCCGCTCAGGTCGCCGAAGGCGCCAAAGGCATCCAAAGCTGTCCCGAGCTTACCCCGGATGCGCGATCTGCGCTGGACGCCTATCTGGGCCGGTTCCATTTTTCGGATTAAGGAAACCCGTTAAGTCATGCCGTTTCACTGGAATATGAATCCCGTCCTCTTTCAAGTCGGTCCTTTGACGATCCGCTGGTATGGAGTCTTTTTCACGGCTTCATTTCTGGCGGGTTATAAACTCATGCAGTGGATTTACAGGCGGGAAGGCCGGCCGGAAATCGAGCTGGAAAGCCTTTTCGCATATATGTTTACCGGCGTTCTTTTAGGCGCGCGCCTGGGACACTGCCTGTTTTATGATCCGATTTTCTACCTGAGCCATCCCATCGAAATCCTTAAAATATGGGAAGGCGGATTGGCCAGCCACGGGGCTGCGCTGGGCATACTGGCATCGCTGTTCGTGTTTACTCGGCGAAGTGATCGACCATCCTATCTCTGGCTGCTGGATCGTATTGTCCTTCCAGTTGCGCTGGCCGGCTTTTTCATCCGCCTGGGAAATTTCTTTAATTCGGAGATTGTCGGAATTCCCTCAACCCGAAGCTGGGCCGTGGTGTTTGAAAGTGTGGATGCGCTTCCCAGGCATGCGGTCCAGCTCTATGAAGCCCTCGCGTACGCAATCATTTTCGTCCTGCTGATTCTGGTGTATCGCCGCAAGCAGAATGGCTCCAGGCAAGGGATGCTGCTCGGTCTGTTTCTGGTTTCGGTCTTCTTTGCGCGTTTTCTACTTGAATTCTTGAAGACCCGGCAGGCGGCGTATGAGGCGAGCCAGATACTCAGCGTGGGTCAGTGGCTGAGCCTTCCGTTTGTCGTTCTGGGATTGATTCTGCTGGAAAACAACACCCGATATCAAAGAAAGCAAAAATTCATGAGCTGTTTATGGATATTGGCGATTTCCGTTATGATCATCGTTTTGCCGACTCACGTTACGGTAATGGCGGGCGATCCTTCAACAACACAGGTGAATTCGCTTCAGGAATTGGTAGACAGGTTCGATTCTTCAAGCTGCAGGGAATGTCATGAGCAGATATTTACACAGTGGGAAAAATCCCATCATTCCCGTTCATTAATGGGTATAAATGACTATATATTTATTGCGTCATACCTCAAAAAAGGTTCTTTGGCCATACCATCGGGAGAAAAAGCCACAAAAAAGAATTTTCCCTGTTTCAAATGTCATTTTCCCCAGATCGAATTTGCCACGGATTCGGTCGCGGCGGAGATTGCCAAGGCAGCATTGGATAATGATAAGGTGACGGTTCGCAAGCTGAATATCGGTTGTTTGGTATGTCACCGCGAAAAGTCCGTGGTTCATGGCCGGCCGGACATGAATGTCATTTATGGAAATAATGACATCAAGGATCACCCCGAGTCGCCTGTCCGGAAAAGTCCGCTTCTTAAGAATTCGTTAATGTGCGGGCAGTGCCACGGGCTGGGCCCCAACCTTGAATTTGAAACGCCGGTGCAATGTGCAACGCTATACGGGAGCTATCTGCACGCTTATATCCCGTCAGGCGGTACAGAAACCTGCCAGCAATGCCATATGCCGGGGGGGGATCATTACATGCCGCCGAATTTCAACAACCGGACGGAATTGTCCGAGCGATTGCGGAATGCACTTCCGATGCAGGTTCGGGCGCTGGCATATTCGTTCCAGCCAAAGGAAGAGGAGGTCCAGCCGATGGTAGTGGTTAATACGAAAATCTTTAGCAAGGCGGGTCATCGTATTCCTGACGGCTGACCGTCCAAGACTGAAGTGGTCCTGGATGTGACCGCAAACGCTTCTGACGGAAAAAAAATATTCCACACTTCTAAGATTTACATGCCTCAGGCTACCGATTCCCGCTCGAACCACATGGTTCTGGGACCAGACAAAAAGCTGGGGTTAATTCGGGATACAAGTATTCAGCCCTTTGCACCCAAAGAAGAAACCATCGAAATTCCATTGCCTCAGGGAGCAACGGATGTCGATCTGGAAGTGAACCTGAGCTATCAACCGAGACCAGGTGATATTTATCCAATCCACAATATCAAAAAGCACGTCAGCATCGATCCGAAATAGGTGAAGGGAGCACGCCCTTTCAAGACCCGTCATGCGGAACTGGCGAGGCTGGAACATCCAAAACTCTGGCCGGTAACCTCCCCACGAAGCCATCTCCTCGATGGAACGCCGAATGATCCAATAATGCCATGCATCAGGCGGATTTCAACCAGTCGCAGGCGGCCCTGCTTTTGGGCCTCAGCGAAAGAATGCTTCGATACAAGCTGAAAAAATACCCATTGACGGGTCGATCGGGAAACTCCGGACGGGTTTGATACTCAGGGTGTCTCCTGACCCAGGAGACGGGCGATTTCCCGCGAGCATCACCTTTTTCTTGGGCTCAGTTCCTTGCATTTTCCCATCGAACAGGCGCCCGTTGTGGTTTTGATGGCATCCAGACTCCGCGCGCCTTCCTGAATTGCCGCCAGGATCTGGCCTTTGGACACTTTCGAACAGTAACAAACCATCTCACTTGAAGGCGCCATTAAAATATCTTCAGTAAAAAGCATCGCTTCTCTACCTCCCACGCTACTGATTTATAATGATTTCCACTCCTGATGGACCCGCCCCAGGCTCAGATCCAGAATCAACCTGGCGATACTCACGGAACGCTGTGCCTGTCTCAGCAGCGACTGATTGGTAAGAAGCGCCGCCTCGGAATCCAGAACAAAATTGATCACACTCCGGCCGGCTTCATACTTAAGCCGTTCGTTGCGAAGTACCTCATTGGCCTGGACAACCGATTGCCGGGTGGCTTCCACCCGCTTTTCAGCGCTTTCAAGCTCGGCAAGCGCGCTCTTTACTTCTTTTTCGATATTGAGTCGAAGCTTCCTTTCGGCGGTTTTGGCAAGCTGCGCCTGCGCAGCGGCGGACTCGATCTGCCCGGCTCTCTTGCCGGCGTCGAAAAAAGGAAAGGTGACGCGGAGGCCAACCGCCCAGTCATCGGCTGCGTTATCCGGACTGACCCCCTGCGGGCCTGCGCTTGACGTGGGTTCATTCCCTCCGTATTCATAGACCCCGGCACGAAGTTCGATGCGCGGCCACTGCGACCGGTGAGCCGCTGTTTCCTGAGCCATCGCGGCCCGGATCTCATGTTGCTGCGAAACCAGATCCGGCCGATTCGATATGGCCTCCCGTATCATCTCTTCGACGCTTTCCGAAACGATAGGAACTGCTTTATCCGGAAGTGCGTACACCAGCGGCGGCAAATCCCCCTCAAATCCCATGTCAGCGGCAAGCTGATTGATGGTGACGCGGCGCCCCGCTTCCAGAGTTGCAAGATCGCTTTCAATCTGGGCAAGGCGGGAAGAAATCTTGAGGACATCCGCCGGAACGGCCCTCCCGGCATCGGCAAGCTCCCGGGTTTGGGTCATCAGCGCCTGAAGGCTTTTTCGGGTGGACTGTGCCGCTTCCATCAGGTCGTCATAGGTCAGGGCCTTCAGGTACAGGGACGCCACATTGTATGCCACCTGCTGTTTTTGTCTGCCCTGGAGAAATTGTGACGAAAAAATGTGTTCTCTGGCCGCAGCCAGTTCACTGGACGTCTGCTGGAAATCCCACACCAGGACTTTCAGCTCGGCCCCCGCCATATAGATGGTATCTGAAAACCGGATCACCTGCGGCGCGGTGGCCGGCGGATAGGCATGATCGTGGCCAGCATGGTTTATATCTCCGAAAACATCTATCTGCGGCAGCAGTGCCGCCCTGGCCGTCTTGGCCGCTCCTTCCCGCCGGACGGTTTCGAATTTTGAGGATTGCAAATCCGGATTATGTTCCAGCGCATAGTCTATGGCCTGATCAAGCGTCATTTCGGTAGTTATTTCTTGGGCGGGCAATGCGTCCGCGCCCGTTGTGGGGATTCCCGCCGCAAAAAGAAAAAACGCCAACAATACAATCAGGATGCGCCGCCCGCGCAAATCGGCTGTTTTTTTAATCAGCGCTTTCATGCGTGTCCTCCGCTTTCTGCATGGATTGCCTCCCGGAGATGCTCCGGCAGCCCGAAGCCCGGCTTTTTCGCATAGATCAGGTTATAGGCCACGGGAATCACGAAGAGACTGAAAAGGGTCGAGGCGAAAAGCCCGAAAATAAGGGACCAGGCAAGCCCCGCAAAGACCGAGTCCATCGTGATGGGAAAGGCGCCGAGCATGGCCGCCCCAGATGTAAGAAGAATCGGACGAAGCCGAACGGCGCAGCTTTCCACAATGGCGGGGATCAGCGCTTTGCCCCGGCTCAGGGAAATGTGAATAAAATCGATGATGATGATTGAGTTTCGCGCCACGATTCCCGACAGGGCGATCATTCCGATCATGGCGGGAGAAGAAAAAAACATGGGGTTGAGGAAGGGGCCCACCATGCGGAGCCCGACATGGTTCAGAAGCCAGTAGCCGGGCATGACCCCGATCACCATGAGCGGGATGGCCAGCATGATGACAAGGGGCAGGCCAAAAGATCCGGTCTGATAGACGAGCAGGATATAAATGCCCAGCAGCGCCCCCAGAAAGCCGACCCCCAGATCCCGGAAAATGTGAACGGTGAGGCGCATTTCGCCTTCATCCCACCACTGCACCCGAATGCCTTCCGGAATCGCCCATGACACCCCGCCGCCTTTGTGCATGAGCGTACGTCCCTGAAGCGGACGGGCTTTTGCATCTGACACCCCGGGCCCCGCGGGATGCATCTTTGCGGGAAGCGTGTTGTCAGCCTGAATATCCATGATCGTCTCCACCGGAGGCCTTCCCGCCATCTCCGCCGTGACAAACACGACAGGCTCCAGATCGCGGTGATAAATCGTTTTGTCTTCCACCGTCTCCCGCCAGCGGCCCAGCTCGGCGATGGGAACCATGTTTCCCCGGACACCCTTTACATAAACCCGTGAGAGATCAAATGTGTTTGAGCGCTGCGCCCTGGGCAGCCAAAGTATGATCTGAAGCGGGTTTTTCTCGTCGGGGACAGCCAGTGTGCCAACAGGTACCCCCTCCAGACACATTCGAATGGTCCGGCTGATGTCCTCGGTGGTGATCCCGTTGAGGGCGGATTTTTCTTTATCAACGGTAAAGACTTCTTTCACCTGGTCTTCTTCAACGGTATCGTCCACATCGACCACACCGGGCTCTCGAAGCATCCTGGCTTTGACAATTCGTGATGCGGCAATCAGGTCGTCATAGCTCTGACCGGGTTGACCGTAAACCGCCGCAACAACCGTTGAAAGCACCGGAGGCCCCGCGGGAAGTTCCACAATCTTGAGCTTGGCCCCGCTGCTTGCGGCAATGGCGGTCAAATCGCCGCGCAGCCTCAGGGCAATCTCATGGCTTGCGGCAAGCCGTTCCGTCTTGTGGATGAGGTTCACTCGGATATCGGCCCGGTTGGGAAACTCCCTGAGAAAATATTTGCGCGAAAGTCCGTTGAAATCCACCGGAGAATGCGTGCCGACATAAGCTTCAAAATCGGTGGCTTCGGGTACGGTTTGCAGGTAGTCCTCAAAATCCCGGACAACGCCATCGGTGCGTTCCAGAGTGGTCCCCGAAGGCATATCGATGACCAGCAGCAGCTCATCCTTGTTGTCGAAGGGAAGCTGTTTGGGCTGCACACGGCGCATGGCCACCAGCGAAAGGCTTGCGATGAAGGCCAGAAAAATCACGAAAAGAAATCCGTAGGACAGCAGACGGCTTTTTAGAAGCGGCTCCAGCAGTGGCCGAAAGATGCGATAAAGGCGGGTTTGCTTGATATCCACCGGTTCATGGGACGCGGGGATGGATTCTGTAGAATTTCGTCCTTTTGCGTAGCGTCCTTTTAGGGCGTGATAGGCCAGCCAGGGTGTAATGGTAAAAGAAACGAACATGGACATGAACATGGTGACGGGAACGTTTACCGCCATCGGCCGCAGATAATCGTGCATCTCTTCGGTCACGAAAAACAGCGGCAGAAAGGAGATGATGACCGCAATGGTTGCGGCGATCAGCGGCGGACGCACTTCGTTGACCGCTTCCAGAACAATGTCGCGCGTCGCACTGCCCATCATTTCAAAATGGCGGTGGATGTTTTCCACATCGACGATAGGGTCATCCACCAGAAGCCCCAGAGAGACCGTCAGCGCAAACAGGGTCACCCGGTTGATGGAAAAGCCAAAGAGGTAGTTGACGGCAAGGGTCAGCCCGAAAACGCACGGCACCGCCACCGCCACCACAAGCGATTCGGTAAACCCCAAGCCCATCGTCAGCAGGGCGATGACAACGATGATGCCGACCGCAAGCCCTTCCACAAGTTCATTCACTTTATCGTTGGCCGTAATGCCGTAATTTCGTGTAATGGCCACACTCACGTCATCCGGGACAACCTCTTTTCGAATAGTATCCATGCGGGCAAGGATGCCTTCGGCCACCCGGACGTTGTTGGTTCCTTTTTGCTTGGCAATGGCGATGGTCACCGCCGGCTGCGATACCGGCGGCTTCAGGGGGTCGGATGTGGCGGTGGCGCCGATCCACTGGCCCGCCGCGCCCGCTTCTTTGCGGTGCGTCCAGGCGGGTCCAGCGCTGAAGCGCACATAGCTGGTCACTTCACCCGGACCGTCCGTTACCCGCGCGACATCTTTCAGGTAAATCGGACGGTCGCCGGATGTCCCGCCGGTAGAGGACTTGTCTGTGGAGATGCCAACCACCAGGGATTCCACGTCCTGCTTTCCGGATAGAAACCGGCCGGCCTCCACGCGTACTTCCTGATCCGCCCGTGAAAACTCCCCAGCCTGAAAATTGGCATCCGCCCCCTGCAGGGCGCGGCTGATATCCAGGGGCGTTACGTGGAAGGCGGCCATGGCTTCGGGATCAGGCCGCACCAGAAGCTGACGGGGTCTTCCGCCGATAATGGATGTAATTCCGGCATCGGGAACAGACTGGAGCCGGTCCAGCACCTCTTCGGCGATGCGGCGCAGGCTGTAGTCATCCTCGCTGGAACTGGTGAAAGTAAGGGTCGCGATGGGAACATCGTCGGTTTCAACGGGTTTTACAACAAAGCCGGAAACCCCGGCCGGAATGCGGTCGCTGTTCTGGTCAAGCCATTTGCGAAGCTTCACCAGACTTTTTTCCCTGTCCTGCCCAACAAAGAAGCGTACCGTAACAATGCTTTTTCCGGGAAGCGAACGCGAGTAAACGTATTCGACGCCGTCGATCTGAAAGAGATATTTTTCAAGACGCGAGGAAACGAGCTGTTCGACCTCTCTGGCCGAATGGCCTGGAAAAGCGACAAGGATATCGGCAACCGGAATCACGATCTGAGGCTCTTCCTCACGCGGTGTCACCATCAGCGCCACGGTTCCAACCGTAATGGAGAGCAGAATCAGGATCAGGGACAGGTTGGATCCGAGAAAGGCGCGTACGATGCGAATGGGCAGACTGTCATGTCCCGGTTTCATGGCGTTCCCCCCTGAGACGAAGGACACACCACTTTTTCGCCCTCGGCAAGACCGCTCAAAATTTCCACCTGATTCCCCACGTTCCCGCCGATTTGAATCGAGCGCCGTTTGATATGGTCTCCCACTACGACATCCACCAGAGTAAGCTGGCCGATCCGGATAATGACATTTTCAGGAACAAGTACTTTCTTTGTCTGGCGAAAGGGAATGGAAAGACGGCCGAACATGCCGGGATACAGCCCGCTGGTTTGCGGCAGAGTGATGCGGGCGATTACGGTCCGGCTTGTCGGATCGATCGACGGGACGATCTCAACGAGTTTGCCATCCATGGTTTTCCCGGTGGCCGCAATCTGGATCGCATAGGATTGCCCGATGCGCAGCAGAGACGCTTCCTGCTCGCGCACGTTCGCCTCAAGCCACAGACGGCCTTGCTCATACATGTTCAGAAGCGCTTTGCCCGGTGCCGCCAGATCGCCCACATCGGCCAGCTTGTCGATAACAACACCGGATGCGGGGCTGCGGATCTCGGCGTAGCTCAGCGAAACATCCGCTTCCCGCAGGGCCTCCCGTGCGTGCTGCACGTCGGCTTCGGCTGTCCGAAGCCGCATATCCGTCTGATCGAACTCAGATCGGGGAATCACCGCCCTGTCCATGAGCGGTTTATCACGCTGATAGTCGCTTGCCGCAAGATTCCGGGTCGCCTGGGCACGGCGCAGGGTTTCCTTTGCCTGAGCCGACCGGGCAGTGATGTCCCGGGAATCGAGGCGTGCCAGAAGTTCATCTTTTTTGACGCGCTGCCCGGCCCGGACCCGCATTTCGAGAATGTTAGCCGAAATGCGTGATGAGACCGTCATTCGGTATTCCGGCTGGATGGTTCCCACGGCCTCCGATATAATCGGCGTCAAAACAGCAACAACATTGCATGTGGAAACTCCGGCCGCGGGACGCATCTTTACATCCAGTTTTGCGGGTTCGATCCGGTCTTTACTGAACGCCCCGGTCAGCCAGAACATCATCACGACAATGATAGCGATGGGAAGAATAAAGCGCGCGCTTTTTTTAATGTATGGATTGTCGATCATTGGCTTTACTCCTGAGTCAGTCCATGTGGGGGCTTGGTTTATGATTCTTCAGACTATTTTTTCAGTCTATTCACCTGAGTGGTGACAAAAAGCAGATAAGCCGAAAGGCTGAAAAAGAAGACATCCCGCAAGACAGTCCACCCGGAGAGTCCGGAAGCAGTCGTTTCAGTGGAAAAACACCCGCAGGAAATGTTCAGGCCCCTGGCCGTGTTGAAGATAATGGCGGCCAGAAACGTGACCATTAAGAGATTTACCCCGAGGACAGCGCCGGGCACCCAGATTCCGGAAAGAAGCAGCGTGCCCAGGATCAGCTCCAGCCAAGGCAGTATCAGAGCCATCAGGTTGATCAGTTGAGAGGGAAGAAGCTGATAATTGAATACGGCCTCTGCAAACGCAGCCGGATGAAGGATCTTGTCAAAGCTGGCATAAATAAATACTCCGCCCAGTATCAGTCGTGCCGCGAGGGCAAAACGCCGGGGCCATGCTCCGGTGGAATGTTCAGAAAAACGGTGGTGGTGCGAGCAGCCGTTTGCATGTCCCGCGGAACGGACGCTGCAATCAGTTTCGTTTCCTGCTGTCTGTTTTTCACCGTCGCTGATGTCTTGAATCAATGTGGTCTGCTCCATCTTATCTTTCCAACTTCCCGACTTCTTAACTTCATTGGTTTCCTGTCTCAACCGGCAGCCCGGCTTCATGCCATACGGTCCAGCCGTTGACCAGTAACCGGACGTTTGTAAATCCCAGATTCTCCAGAAACAACGCCAGATCCTTGCTCAGGTCACAGGTATCTCCGTCGCAGTAGGTAATGATCACGGCATCGTTTGCCATATCCGCGGTGGCATCCATCACCCGCTGTTCGGCTTCGTGCCACGGAAGGCTGATTGCACCCTGAATATGTCCCTTGGTGAATTCCTCCAAAGGCCGCGCATCCATAAACACAGCACCCCTGGATTGGTGCAGAACCTTTGCCTCATCCAGGGAAATGGCCATCTGCCGGCCCGATGGGGAAGTCAGCCGCGCTGCCGGCGACCAGTCTCCGATAAGCGGCAGAGGCGCCGGCCGGAAATGATTCGAAATCAAGGCAACTGTCACAGCCGCCAGTATGATCACCAACAGTTGCCGGATGGAACGGACCCATTGATGAGATTGAAGGTTATTTGTCATGGCACGATCGTTTTCCAAACCCTACGGCTTGCAGGTCAAATGGCAGATGCCCGTGGGCGTGGCCATCGTAAACGGGAAATATCTTTTCCGGAACCACAGCGCCACGTTCACCAGGGAAATCAATACCGGCACCTCCACCAGCGGACCGATCACCGCGGCAAACGCTTGCCCGGAGTCGATGCCGAACACGGCAACCGCAACGGCGATGGCCAGTTCGAAATTGTTGGATGCGGCGGTAAAGCTTAAAGTAGTGGTCTGCTCGTAGGTGGCCTTGAATTTCATGGACAGATAAAAGGATAAAAAGAACATGATGAAAAAATAAATGCAAAGGGGAATGGCGATCCGGATTACATCCAGCGGCAGTTGAACAATATACTCGCCCTTGAGGGAGAACATCACCAGAATGGTAAAAAGAAGCGCAATCAGCGTGAGCGGACTGATCTTGGGGATGAATCGCTCTTCATACCATTTTTTGCCTTTTGTCTTAATGCCGATCCAGCGGGTGATCATCCCGGCGATAAAGGGAATCCCGAGATAAATAAACACGCTTTCGGCAATCTGACCGATGGAAATATTGACGACCATGCCTTTAAGCCCCAGCCATTCGGGCAGCACCGTGATGAACACCCAGGCGTACACGGAGAAAAACAGGACCTGAAAAATGGAATTAAAAGCCACCAGGCCCGCGCAGTATTCCGTATCCCCGGATGCCAGCTCGTTCCATACGATGACCATGGCAATGCAGCGGGCAAGGCCGATCAGAATCAGACCCACCATGTATTCCTGATGACCGGATAAAAATGCGACGGCCAGAAAAAACATCAGAATGGGACCGATGATCCAGTTCTGAACCAGGGAGAGCAGCAAGACCCTTGTGTTTTTAAAGACTTCTTTCAGCTCCTCGTACTTGACCTTGGCCAGCGGCGGATACATCATCAGGATCAGGCCGACGGCAATGGGAATATTGGTGGTTCCCGCCTGAAACAGGTTGATGACATCCCTGACCCCCGGAAACAGATATCCCCAGGACACTCCCAGAAACATGGCCAGAAAAATCCACAAGGTGAGAAAACGATCCAGAAATGAGAGTTTTTTGATGGCTGACATGAATCCTCCTTAGATTTTTGTCTTCATGAAACCAGCGGTGTCAAGATAAAGTATAGTCCGAGAAGGCCGATCAGGGCGCCGGCGCTCATCCGGAACCAGTTCCCGGCGCCTTGCCAGGCGCTGTTTTCCAGAATGCGGCGCACCAGCGCCGTCGAGCTTCCGGCGATAACTATGGGAATGCAGTGCCCCACGGCAAACATCAGGATCATTAGAACACCACTGGCAATCTCCTGCTGAACCGTAATGACGGCCAGAATCGGCGCAATAAAGCCGAAGGTGCAGGAGCCGGAAAGTGTGCCGTAAGCCACGCCCAGGCCCAGCGCGCCCCAGAGTCCCTTGAATTTCAGGCGGTGGAGAAAACCGCCGCTCATGGAGCATCCCTTGACTCCGAACATGCCGAGGCTGACCCAGACAAGCACGAGACCCACCAGGATCTGCCAGTAATTACCCACATCGCCCAGCATGCGGCCCAAAACTGCGCAGATAATGCCGATTGCGGCAATGCTGATAAATAGACCAGTGGTGAATACAATCGAATACTGCATGGCCTGCAGGGGTCTGGGCTGCTCCTTCTGGCCGCCGACATAGGCGACCATCAGCGGAATGGAGGCCAGGTGGCAGGGGCTGAAGAGCACGCTGACCATCCCCCACAGAAAACATCCCACCAGCGCCAGGGAAGCGCCGCCGGTCATCCACTGGTTCACTGTCAGAAAAAAAGATTCGATCATGATTTCTCCCGGAGCCTGGCTTACTTCACGCCCATTTTGGCAAGCTGGCTGACAATATCTTCTTCGCTCATAAATCCGACATGCCGATAAACTTCTTTGGCGTCCTTGTCGAAGAAAATTTGGGTAGGAATTCCCCGAATGCCGAACCGTGTGGCCGGTTCCCGATCTTCCCAGACATCATAAAAATGAATGAGGGCTTTGCCCTGATATGCTTTTTCGATTTTTTCCATGACTGGCATCATCATTTTGCAGGGAACGCATTTTTTGGCTCCCAGATCCACCATGGTGACCATTCCCTTGGCCGGGATTTCCTTGGTTTCCGTTGCCTGTGCAGCAGAGGATGTCAGAACGGAAAAAACCGCGGTCTGCGGAAAGCTGAAAAGAAAAAAGAACAGTCCTGTAATAATCAGTGACCCAGCTTGTGTCTTCATGTATTGGTTTTTCATGATATTTCCTATTATTTTGCGGCAGCCAGCCATTTCTTGATTTCGTCTTTTTTTGGGAATCTTGCCAACGCTTTTGACTTCGCCGTTTATCACCACAGCAGGGGTGCCGAACACGCCGAAACCGGCGATTTTCATCATATCCGTCACTTTTTCGACCTCGGCGGATATGCCGGCTTCGGCAACGGCTTCCTTAACCACTTTTTCCGTCTGCTGGCATTTGCTGCAGCCGGGACCCAGTACTTTGATTTCCATCACGATCTCCTTTCAGGTAAATATTTCTTCTTTGTATAAAACAGTTCAATCGTTCAGAACATCCGGGAGTTTTTCCACAAAT
>CAIVVZ010000178.1 GCA_903909505.1 uncultured Desulfobacteraceae bacterium | reverse complement strand
TTCCCGTCTCCCCTTTTTTATCATCACCGCTTTGGACGAACGCGGCACCGGAAAAAAGCATGCACGTGCTCACCGCTATCACCGCAACGAAAGTTTTTTTTCTCATATTTCTCCTTTTCATGGTTTGCCGGACATCCTCCGGTGCCGCCGATAGTGTCGTCTTGCGGCATTGCCCGTGAACAAACAACTCTCTAAGAATTATAGCCATACCCCGTGACCAGAAAGTAGACATTTCCCCCAACGGATAGCGCCGAATCGTATTCCATTTCCATCCATATACGGGTGTTTCCATCCGGAAATAGAACATCCGGAATATGGATTTTTGAATCGCCGGACAGTGTCGATGCCGTGCATGAATAGGAAGGGGTGTTTATAATTTCCGCATTGACAAATTTAAAAATGATTGACGTCGGGTACTTCTGATTGAATGCATACGCGAAATCCGCCGAAAGCGTTAGGGTTCCCGATGTTGGATTCACACAGGTAAGATAGGGAATATGGAGCGATAAATTCATATCGATGGTTGATGTGCAAGCCGTATATCCGGAATCTCCGAACAGATAATCGGTATTGGAAATATACGGATCGAGCACGGACAGATCGGTAATGACGGCGGAATACAGAAACGGCGTCTTGCATACGCTGAAATCAAATGGCTGGCCGTTATAGGTGCCGGACATGAGAGTTTTTCTCAGTGCCGCCAGGTTTGTCTTCTGCGTGGTGGACATGGCATCGTAGACCTGCGAAAAAACCATTGTATAGGCATATACGATCTCGCCGTCCAGTTCCCCGTAGGTTTGTGATTTTTCCAGTACCTTCGCCAGCACCCCGGCTTTCAGGTCATCCGTCAGCACGGAAGCCGTTATGAGGCTTCTCAGCAGTTTGGAGATGTCGGTTCGGGTCTGCACGATATTTTCCGAGCCAGCGTAAAGATTGCTCCGCTGCTGGTCCACCAGGCCTGTCACCAGACTGTCCAGGTGGGTGGCAGCCAGCTCGTCCAGAAACTTCTTTCCGGTGCTTGCGGTAAGCTGTTCGTCGATCTTGTAGCCCTCATGTCCGATGGCAGGCGCATCCTTGATGTAAAAAGAGCCAAAGTACGTGCCCTGCCTCTCTGGGCAGAAGTACACATCGGCATCCAGGGACCCCGCATACCATGAAAACAGGTCTCCCGCATAGGTCATCAACGCCACCGAAACATCATGGGAGACGCCCCTCATGATGTCCTTGACCGCTGAATCCATTTGGGTCGTCACGGTCCATGTGTCAAAGCCGCCTTTCTTCATGGCATCCAGATAAGCTTTCTGTGAGACGCTCAGCGTCCGGAAGATATTTGCATACACGACGGCCCGGTCGAAGCTGATCTGGCCATCCAGCTTGTAAAGATCGCCTGAGACGGCCTTTACCGCCTCCAGACTCAGGCCCGAAGCCCCGGATGGAATGTCTCCATTCAGTTGGCGGCGAAAGGCTTTCATCAGCGGGAACCGCTTGTAACCATAGAGGTTGATCTGATCCACCTGGCTGGTGGCCAGCGCCTTGAGTATGGCAAACTGGTCCGCGCTCAGGGTATAAAGGACATTATAGGCGCAATTGGTCAGAAAACTGGTATTGTGCCCGTTTCCGTTCGGGGTATTGTCGCGCAGGTACTGAAATCCCCAGTAATCGGCCAGCTTGCCCGGAGGGAAAAAGGTCTGGGACTCAAAAGTTCCGGTGATCATGCCAAAGCCGTCAAAAGCGATCGTATCCCGCTGGGCTCCATCAGACAAGGTTTGTTCAATATCCATAATGGCCGAAGCAGTTGCGGCTGCTGCGCAAACCACTGTCAACGTCATAACAATGGCAAGAATACATTTTTTAATTTTAATACTTGTTGTTTTCATGGAATCTCCTTTCTGGAATAAAAAAAGCAATTATCATGCCGTCTTTCCCACAACATCCCTTTCTATGATGAGAGAAAGTATCTTTCTTTTTGATTTGAATGATAGCATCTGATTATGGAGAAATTGTGGAGACTTTCTGTGAAGAATGTGGAGATAGGGATGCAAAAAAATATCTATGCTATTGTGTGGTCAATGCGATATGATAATCAATACATACGGGCGGACTGAAGCATCATGCGTTTAAATCTGTCGTTTAAATTTTTTATTGCTTTTCTTGCGATGTCATTTGCGATCGTTGCCGTTATGGTCGTGGCCATGCAGTTCTATGCCTACCGGAGCTTCTCGGATTATATCCATAAGGTGGAAGCGATACGGCTTCGCGAGCTCAGTCCGGTGCTGGTCCGTGAATATCAGCGCAGCAATGGCTGGGAGCGGTTGCGCGACAACCCGGAAAGGTGGCATGAACTGCTTCAGCCCCGCGGTTCTGCGGCCTATGCGGAAAAGCCGCCCTTGATGCCCTCGGGTTTTGAATCCTTTGTGAAGCCAATTCAACCACCTCTGCCGAGGGGACATAGAGTAGAGAGCCGGCCCGACAGGCGTCCCGGATTTCCCGAAGATGGCATGCTGCGGGACAGGCAGGGCAGAAGGCCGCTCCCTGATGAGCCAGATGCTGAAAGAAGACCGCCAAGGGAAGATCGCGACAGAAACCTTGATCGACCGATTTTCGGAATCGAGCACAGACTCGCGCTGTTTGATTCTCAAGAGGAGCCTGTAATGGGGCGGGCCGAATCCACAGCAGGCCATACACTGCAGGAAATCGCCGTACATGGCAAAACAGTCGGGTGGCTGGGACTCAAAAACGAGGACAGCCCGTCAGATCCTCTGGACATGGCTTTTTTAAAACAGCAGGCCCGGGCCTTTTACATTGTCGGAGTTCTCTCGCTGGTGCTTGCGGCTGTTGTGGCATTTCTGCTGTCGCGCCATTTGCTGGCGCCGGTGAAGCAGCTGATCAGGGGAACCCGCAGCCTCACATCCCGCAAGTTTGATACCCGGATAAACGTGAACAGTTCCGATGAGCTGGGCCAGCTTGCCGGGGATTTCAACCAGATGGCTCGGACCCTGGAGCAGTATGAGCATCTGAGGCAGCAGTGGATTTCCGATATTGCCCATGAACTGCGAACACCCCTTTCCATACTGCGTGGCGAAATCGAGGCGGTGCAGGATGGGGTACGCGAGGCAAACAGCCAGCGGCTTGAATCCCTGCACTCCGAGGTCGTGCATATGAGCAGTATCGTCAGTAACCTGCACGACCTGTCACTGGCGGAAAGCGCCGCGCTGCATATAAAGCGGGAGCCTGTCGACCTGGTGCAGGTTGTGCGGGTATGCCTGGAAAAGTTTCAGAGCATATTCGCTGAGCGCGGCATTGAACTTGTCGATGCGCTTGGCGATACGAAAACCATCATAATAAATAGCGACAAAGACCGGCTCATGCAGGTGTTTTCAAACCTTTTGGAAAACACCCTGCGCTACACGGATTCGCCGGGTTGCCTGACCGTACGCCAGCTCTGTACCATGAGCGTCGTGCGACTGCAATTTGCCGATACCAAACCGGCCGTGCCCACGGAAGCGTTGGACCGCCTGTTCGACAGACTGTTCCGCGTTGATCCGTCACGAAGCCGCGCGCATGGGGGCAGTGGCTTGGGGCTTTCAATTTGCAAAACAATTATTGAAGCCCAAGATGGTACAATCACAGCCCAGCATGCGGCATCCGGCGGACTGCAGATAGAGATAATGCTCCCCCTTCAGAAAATAACACCTAAACATGCACGGAAGGCTACGGACAATCATGACGCATAAGCATATTTTCATTGTTGAGGACGAGCAGAAGATAGCGGCACTTCTGAAAGAGTATCTTGAAAAATCCGGTTACCGGGCAACCATTGCGGGCTGGGGCGATCAGGCTGTTGTTCAGGTCAGGAAAAGTTCACCCGATCTGATGCTGCTCGACATCATGCTGCCGGGCATGGACGGCATGACCGTGTGCCGCGAGGTGAGAAAATTCTCCGATATTCCCATCATCATGATCACCGCGAAGGTGGAGGAGATAGACAGGCTGCTCGGTCTTGAGATCGGAGCTGATGATTATATCTGCAAGCCCTTCAGCCCCAGGGAGGTTGTGGCGCGCGTAAAAGCCGTACTGCGGCGCATCAACCACATGCCTGCCGGAAAAACCCTGTCCATCGGGCCCATTGCGATTGATGAAGCTATCCATCAGGCGAGGGTGAGCGGCAAAGCGCTTGATCTGACGCCAAACGAATTCAGGCTCCTGCAGGTACTGATTTCCCAGCCGGGCAGGGTTTTTCCCCGGGATGAGCTGTTATCCCGCGTGCAGGGCTATGACTGCGAGGGCTATGACCGCACGATTGATTCCCACATAAAAAACCTCCGAAAAAAAATTGCAGTTCATCTGCCCGGCCAAGAGATAATCACCACGGTTTACGGACTGGGATACAAGCTGAGCTATATCCCTCAGAAATAGCTGTTGAACACATGATTCTCTGAGCCTACCACCTCCGGTTAAAAGTGAAACAGCTTGCAAATTTAGATGTGCCCACCTCAATGTTGATCTCATAATAAAGTCAATTATAGTGCACTGTTACAAGACTAACTGAATTAATTTATGGACTTTATCGTCATTTCGGCGCCCATCAAGATTCGTTGGTTCCCAAGCTTTGTCTTGGGAACCGGTTGTGGGGAGCATAGGCATCCCGAATTCAGGCCATAAGTCACATTCTCACAGTTTCAATTGACATGAAGCAAACGCTTAAAGGATATAGAGTTCCCACGCTGGAACTTGGGGCCACCTTAAAAAAATCCATACGGTCTAAACAATGATCAATGCCGAATTCACTATAACTTCGACACCTGCTATTTGTCCCACAATGGTCCCTCAATTTGCGAAATAACCATAAAAAAAGCCGCTCCCAGGTCCCCCAGGTAACGGCTTCGATTTAGCATGACTTTCCCTCGCACTTAAACCGGGTAACAGTGGCCCCACGGGAAGAGATAAGGGATCTGCTAACGCATTTTAATTTTTTAATTGGTCACATGTACCTGAACCATATCGTAATAATACAGATAATCAAAAATACCATCGGGGGTCATGTCCACGACGAAGTAGAAAGCATAGTCACCGGTAGGCAGTAATCCGTTATAAATAGTCGCAGGAAATAAAGGAAACAATGGGTAAGTGGCCAACAAATTGAATCCCGGAGTCCATCCGTTTGAATCGAGAGAATACAAGCCCCAAGGAGTGCCGCAAGCAAGCCACCAGTCAACGTTATTTCCATTTATTTCACCTTGCACAAAGCTGATCGTTATGGAAACAGGAGATTTGGATGAGACAGTAATCGGCCCATCCTGTCCATTGGCTTTTATGTCAAGAATCGTTGGGATAGCCACAGTCTGACCGCGAACGGCGCGCACATAATTGTCATTGTTCTTAAGAAAGTAGTCGTTGTTGACGTTGCCGGCGTAGCCGTCGTAGAAATTCACACCAAACGCGCTGTCCGCATAGCCTGTGTATGTAGTAGACGACCAATAAAAGGACGAGACCGTATTCGGAAAAAACGTGGTGTTGATTGCCGGACTATACCGACTGTAATCCACCATGCTTCGTAATTCCTTGATGGTTGGCAATCGCCAGTCTGTATAGCCGGCAAAATTCAGCCCCTCGCAATAGTCCAGCGCCTTCTCCCAGGTCATTACGGCAGAAGAACTGGATTGCTGCCACATCAAGCCCGTAGATGTATCTGTTACTGTGCCGTCATTGTTATCCGTATAATTATTTAATGACCCAGACTCTCCGCCTCGAACGGCGCGGACAAACATGCTGTAGGCCTTATAATCCCCATTGGAGTCGGTGCCGCTGCCGAATGACATAGTCCAAGCTCGGCTGGTATCGTTCACGGAGGGAGTTGAGGACCAATAACTAAAATTGTTGTCAGTATTCGGAAAAAATCCGGTATCTATCGTCGGGCCCGGTTTTTCTATGCTGTATTTGGCGATATAGGACAGTTCCTTGATGTTGGGAAGTCTCCAGTCGTTGTATCCACCATAATGAGCATCATTCAGTGCTTTGAGAAAAGCTTCGGTGTCCGTGGTGTCCGGGCCTCCCGCATAACCACCGTTGGTAGACGGATTGCTGTCGTACCAGTTGTAATTGTTATCGGCATCATGCGGGTTTTTATAGTTTCTGTAACCATTTTTGGGCGTTTTCATCTCCCAGATCAAGCCGGTAACATTGTCCCGAACTGTTGCCCATGACGTGGCAAAATTGGACAACTCATTGCCGTTATCATCGAGTTTGGTGTAGGACATCGGATTGATGCTGTAGTGGGCATCCTGGCCATAAAAAGCCTCACCCGACGTAGGACAACGGATCTCGTCTGTAGCGTTATAGCATTTGCTCTGCCCGGTATCCGGAACCGGCGAGGCCCACACAGCCGTTGTAATCATCAAAACAATAAAGCCGAAAGCACTTACCAAAGTTTTCTTCATGTTTTCATTCCTTTTTGATTTATTCACATTTGATGAACTCGGAAAAAAGTATCGATGTGTGAGGAATTGCTGTTTTTGTCAAAGAAGTACCCCAAGCTGCTTGATCCTACTTATCGGCACAATAGAAGAAAAACATGAGTAATAACTCGTAAAGAGATTTTTTATGAGTCATCAAAATATGATAAACTCGTAAAAAATCAAAAACGGTATGACTTTGTAAATCAGTAGATATTGAGGGACGTATCCGCCTAATGGACGTTTATGAGAGGTCCTAAATAGAACTTTGGACTCTCAAGATAAAGAAAATGATTACAGGAAATCACGGATGTGTTATTTTATCGGATATGGAGGGCCAGATACAACCTATGCGATATCGGTGTATATCCGTTAGACGCAAAGTGGGAGGTTAGAAGGATGAGCACTGTCCGTACCCCAATAAATGGAATCAGCAGCATCGGATTGATGTCCTATGCGATTCTTTTGTTCATCGTTGCCGGCGCCGGGTGGTTTGCAACCGGATATCTGGGGGAAAAGGCCGGACAGGAAATACGCGAAAACAGCGAAGCCCTGATTTCGTTGCATTGCGCCCATTTAACCGCCGAATTTGATAAGGTCGAAAGAGCGGTTCAGGCGCTGTCGGGATCTCCCTGGATTTTGCCGGCCCTTGTTTCCCACAAGGATCAGGATATCGCCGATGCCAATTCTGTTTTAGACCGATACAATTCCAGCATGAAAGCGTCCGTCGCCTATCTGTTGGATGCCAATGGTTTGACCATTGCCTCCTCCAATCGCAATGACCCGGATAGCTTTGTCGGCAAGTCCTATCAATTCCGGCCCTATTTTACACAAGCCATCGCAGGCGCTCCAGGCCGATATTTCGCCCTTGGGGCAACGTCTTTGAAAAGGGGGTGTTACGCGAGTTTTCCGGTCAGGGACGGCAACGGTGCAATTGCGGGCGTTGTCGTGATCAAACAGGATATTGGAGAGGAAGAGGCTGATCTGAGCGGACATCCCTATTTTTTTCTGGTTGACCCAAACGGTATCGTCTTTTTGTCCGGCAGCAAGGAGATGAATTTTAAGAGTCTGTGGCCGATAAGCCCGGAAACCCGGTTTGGGCTGCTGAAATCCAAACAGTTCGGTGAAAAAGACTTTGTCGCGATCCTGCCGCGGGAGGTTGTGGACGGGATGGAGATTGCCTTTAACGATAAGAATTATCTGGCTTTCCGAAAAGTCATCGATTCAGAAGGGTGGTCGATCGTTTTCATGGCGCCTACGGAGCGGGTCCTAATATACAAGTCCGCGGGCATGATCATCACCTTTTGGATGTGCATGGTTGTCGCGGTGCCGTTTATCATCAATTACCGGGCAACCCGATCGGCGGAAATGGTGAGGATCAGCGAGGTCCGCTTTCGCGAGTTGTTCAATACCATGAAAAGCGGGGTCGGTATATATCGGGCTGCGGATAATGGAGATGATTTCATCATCACCGATATCAACTCCGCCGGGGAGCGGATCAGCCAGGTAAAAAAACAGGATATTGTCGGCAAGAATATCCTGTCGGTATTTCCCGGAGCCGGGGAACTGGGCCTCTTCGATGTGATGAAACAGGTATGGCGGACCGGAGCGCAACAATATCTGCCGGTGTCCCTTTACTCCGACAACCGCCTGTCCATATGGGTGGAAAACACCGTTTATAAGCTGGCTTCCGGAGAGATCGTCGCGATTTATGATGATGTTTCGGACCGCAAAAGGATGGAGGCGGAAATCCTTACCCTGTCGATAACCGATCCGCTCACGGGTCTGAATAACAGAAGGGGTTTTTTATCGCTTGCGGAGCAGCAGTTAAAACTGTCGGAAAGGAATCGGCGCCGCATCCTGTTCTTTTTTGCGGACCTGGATGGGTTGAAATGGATTAACGATACGCTGGGGCATAAGGAAGGAGATCGAGCGCTCATTGAAGCGGCAACCTTATTCAAGGCGACATTTAGAACCGCCGACATCATTGCGCGTTTGGGAGGAGATGAATTCGCCGCCCTTGCCATCGATACCAACGACATCCCTTCGGAAATCTTTACCACCCGGTTTCAACATCTGATTGACACACAAAACAATTCGAGAGGCCGGAAATTTAAGCTTTCAATCAGTGTGGGCTGCGCCTGCTATGATCCTGAAAAACCCTGCTCCATTGATGATCTCATGGCGCAGGCGGATAAATTGATGTATGCGCAGAAGCAGCGCCGGAAACGCCAAGAAAACTACACAGGATGAGAAGAACCACGGACGTGATGAAGACGGGCAGCCTTAGAATTTTAATTGTGGATGATGAACCGGCGCATATTGATGCCATTTGCCGGAGCCTTGAAGACATGGATGAAGTCGCCGATGTGGTTATGGCCGGAACCCTGGCGCAATATCGCCAGGCCATTGCCGGCCATTTGCCGGATATCGTTCTGGATGAAGATCTCAAGCGCATTCCAACGGTCATACTCACCACGTCCGCGACCGAGGCGGATATGGCCTGCGCCTACGCCAAGGGCGCTGGCAGTTACCTGGTCAAGCCGGTCAATTTCAAAAAATTCACCCAGATGATGCACGCGTTCGGGTTTTACTGGCTGGCGTGGAATCGGTTTCCGGAGTGATGACAAACCAATTTAATTTGTCGAGGTAAAATTATGTTTTTCCACCTGGATCCCGTATTCCTGGCGCGCGCCCAGTTTGCTTTTACCGTGGCCTACCACATCACCTTTCCGGCATTTACCATCGGCCTGGCCAGCTGGCTGGCCGTGGTGGAGTGGCGCTGGCTTAAAACCGGCAATTCGCTGTACGAGCAGATTTATCGCATGTGGGTGAAGATCTTTGCCGTGACTTTCGGCATGGGCGTGGTCACCGGCGTGGTGCTCTCCTACCAGTTCGGCACCAACTGGTCCGTTTTTGCCGACAAAGTGGGTAACGTTCTGGGGCCGCTGCTGGGCTTTGAAGTGCTCACCGCCTTTTTTCTGGAGGCCTCCTTTCTGGGCATCATGCTCTTCGGGTGGAACCGGGTGAGTAGAAAAATGCACTTTGCCGCCACGGTGATCGTGGCGGTGGGTACCGTGATTTCGGCTTTCTGGATTCTGTCCGCCAACAGCTGGATGCAGACACCGGTGGGCTTTCGCGAGGGGGCCCACGGCCTGCTTTATCCCACCGACTGGATCAAGGTGATTATCAACCCGTCCTTTCCCTATCGCTTCCTTCACATGGTTACCGGGGCCTACCTCACCACGGCCTTTGTTGTGGGCGGCATCGGCGGGTACTATCTGTGGCGGGGGCTGCACGTGAGCCACGCCCGGATCATGCTGGGCATGGCCATGATCATGGCCATCTTCGTGGCGCCTATGCAGCTTCTGTTCGGTGATCTGCACGGGCTGAACACTTTCAAACACCAGCCGGCGAAGGTGGCGGCCATGGAGGGCATCTGGGAAACGGAGCAAGGCGCTGCGCTCCGGCTTTTCGCATGGCCGGACCCGATCAAGGAGCGTAACACCTTTGAGATTTCCATCCCCAAACTCTCCAGTCTCATTCTCACCCATGACTTTAACGGCGAGGTGAAGGGGCTCAAATCCTGGGCCAGAGCCGACCGTCCGCCCGTGTTCACGGTTTTCTGGACATTCCGCCTCATGGTGGGGCTGGGCATGCTGATGATCGCAACCGGTCTGGTGGGACTGGTGCTGTACTTAAAAAAGCAGCTCTTTTCCACGCGGTGGTTTCACGTGTGGTGCATGGCCATGACGCCCGCGGGCTTTGCGGCCGTGGTGGCCGGCTGGTTTGTCACCGAGGTGGGGCGGCAGCCATTTGTCGTGTTCAATGTATTGCGTACGTCGGAAACCCTATCGCCGGTGGCCGGCGGGCCCGTTGTCTTCTCCCTGGCGGCTTTCGTCATCACCTACGGTCTGGTATTTACCGCCGGCGCCTATTACATCGTGAAACTCATCGGCAAGGGACCGGAAACCACGGAAGAAGATGCCTACGGAAGCCACGGCGTGAAACAGCCGCCCCTGGTCACGGATCTGGCTGCTCAGACAGGAGGGAAAGATGTTTAGTTTCGAGAGTTTTCTGAATCTGCCGCTTATCTGGTATGCATTGCTCGGCACGGTTATCTTCCTGTATGTCCTGCTGGATGGCTTCGATCTGGGCGTGGGCATTCTGTTTCCCTTTGCCCCCACGGACGCGTGCCGGGACCGCATGATGAACTCCATCGCCCCCTTCTGGGACGGCAACGAGACTTGGTTGGTACTGGGGGGCGGCGGCCTGTTCGCCGCCTTTCCGCTGGCCTATGCCATTCTCATGCCGGCCTTTTACATCCCCATCATCCTCATGCTGCTGGGCCTGATTTTCCGCGGCGTGGCATTCGAATTCCGTTTCAAGGCCACCGGTCAATCCAGGCGCATCTGGGATTACTCATTCCACTTCGGTTCCCTGGTGGCCACCTTCATGCAGGGTATGGTGCTGGGCACCTTTGTTCACGGCATCGCCGTGGAAGGCCGCAATTTTGCCGGCGGCCCCTTCGACTGGTTGAGCGCTTTCAGTCTCATGACCGGCGTTGCCCTGGTGACCGGTTACGCCCTGTTGGGCGCCACCTGGACAATCATGAAAACCGAAGGCGAAACCCAGGGATGGGCGCGCAAATGCGCTCGGTACATGATGCTGTGCGTGGTCCTGTTCATGGGACTGGTGAGCGTGACCATGCCGCTGATGAACAAAGACATCAAAGATTTGTGGTTCAGTCTGCCCAACTTCTACTGGTTGCAGCCCATGCCGATCCTCTCGGCGGTCTTCTGCGTCATGCTCTGGCGGGATCTGAGAACCGGGCGGGAATTCCGGCCTTTTTTTCTCACCTTGGGTATATTCCTCATGAACTACATCGGCATCGGGGTCAGCACCTGGCCCTGGTTGGTGCCCTTCAAAGTGACCCTGTGGCGTGCGGCCGCGGCCCCGGAATCCCAATCCCTGCTGTTGCTGGGCACGGTGTTCCTTCTGCCCTGCATTCTGACCTACACGGGTTATTGTTTCTGGGTGTTCCGGGGTAAGGCTTCCCACGAACATGACGCGGCTTACTGAAAAACAGCGCCAATGGCTATGGTTCGCCGGGCTGTTTGTCGGCGGAATGGCCGCCATGCTCGTGTTGGCCGGGATCGTGCGGTTGATTCTGGGAATGGGGGTATGGTAGCGCACCGGAAATTAATTAATAAGCCGGCACGTATCGGAAAATAGCCAATAAGTTTCCAGTCCGGAATGCGCATCATAGATATTCAATCAGTTTTTGCTTTAATCCAGCGGAAATCGCAAAGGGCTTATTATCTCCATAATCAAAGCAGACCTGAACGGACTCGCCTTTTGCATATGTAATTGCCTCATCTGACAAGCCCACCAGTTTATAGCACAGCCCAAAACTTTTGATTCCAATTTCCCTTACCCAAATCTCAAGAGACAGTTGGGTATTCAGAGTAATGGGTCTGAGATAATCACAACTGATGTGAGCCAGGATAAATGAAAATGCAGAAAAATCTGAATCTGCGGAAAATTCTTTGAACAATGCCAGTCTGCCTTCAGCAAAATAAGTGAAAACAACTGCATGATTAACATGCCCCATGCCATCAATATCACGGAATCTGACATTGATGGGGATTTTGAATATGTTTTTCATGATCAATTCCTCAAAAGACCTATTCAGGCAAATGCCGGATAGAAAGGAGGATCTGCAGGATACTGAAAGCCGTCAAAATGCCGAGTACCACAATTCCCGAAAGGATGGTCCCCAAGCCTCCAACCGCACAGGTCAAGAAGGCCATGGCATATTGGGGATATACGAAATGCAATGCCGACTCAGGCGGTCTGCCGGGATATGAGGAGAGAAAGATTGTATTGAGCGATAGCATGCAAACTCCAACTGATGCGGAAAGAATCCATGCACCCTGAAAAGGAAGCATCTCCGAAATGGGCAGCATCATAACGCGCTTGATTCCAACCGCAATGGATGCGATAGCCATGGTGAGCGGCAAGTGTGAATAAAGCCATTGTTGATATGCCCTTACATGATCTTTTGAAGTTAACTGTCTTGTTCCGGCGCCCTTGACTCCGTCAAAGTACCCCCACCATAGCGTAAAGACAATAATCAGCCCCATCATACCCGAAGCGGCCGACAAGGACTTCAACTGTCCGGCTTTAATACCCATGACGATACTGACAACAGCCTCGCCTATCACAATGATCGTAAAGAGACCGAATCGCTCGGGCAGATGCATGAGATGGGGAGGGAACTTGACATGAAGGGTTCCGGCGGTCAGAGGCGCAAAAAAGTCCACCCCTATTGCAAGATACCATACCATAAAGCGATGGGGCATCGGTATAAATGTCGATAACACCCATAAGACAGCCGCGCATCCAAAACCGATCATATAACGGTTGACAAGTGGGCGAACGGGTTGGTTATGCCTTCCTGCCCGCCAGTATTCAAGCACCAGCATGGAGCGCACCGCTGCATAAGAAAGAGCAAAGCCATTCGAACTTTCGCCCAGGGCGTTCGGCACATGCACGATGAGTGAAGCAACGGCCACAATCTGTACCATTGTGAGAAGACGGTGGACAACATCATCCGAATCAAAGCGGGTCAGGTAGAATGTGTGGCCTATCCATGCCCACCAGACCGGTACAAAGAGGATCGAAAAATCAAGAAAACCGATGAATGAATAATCCTTGTTCAGATTCACGGCAAGCTGCGAGATGGCGGCAACAAAAACAAGGTCATACAATAGCTCCAGCCATGTCGCATGCCTTTCACTTTCCTTCTCCACACCGGATCTCAATAGGGGAGGTCTAATCAATCCATTTTTATATAAAAGTTTCATCTGCCAGGACCATTGTTTGTCCAATCCTTCAAGAATCCGGAATGACAATTTGAGAATAATAAATCGATCCGAATCGTATTGATAAAATAATATCATGGACTATCTTTAATTTATAGAAAATATGAATAATAAATAAAGCGGGGATACCATGAACAAAATACTTGCACAGCTGATTGGACTCGAAGTAAAGGCAGCTCTGGGTGCTCCTGTTCCGTTATCTGAGCTGCGGAAAGACTTCCCGGGAATGAACAAGGCAAAATTTGACCGGGAAGTATTGGATTTGGCGGAATCCGGTGAGTATTTTCTGATCAGGCACTCTCAGCCACAAAGCTTGACAAATCAGGAAACGGGATGGATGATCCCAGATGGTCAAGGAGGGTTCTATTATGCAATCAACCCTCGGATAGATAACAAACCGACATCATCCAGGCGGAGAGGCCGGCCGCCTGTGCCATCACATCTGAAGCGAGTTTACCTCGGAGGAGCATGCAGGGTTCCACAATGGATAGCTGAATGGCTAAAGAAAGAAGGTGATGCATGTAATCGGATCGAGGCGGCATTGATTGAAAAATACAAACTTGTTCCACCGGAAAATGCGATGCGGTGAAATTCTGGAAAATTCATGATAGCCGCATCTTAAGATTTCAATGCCGCAATGGAGCGTCGTCTCAAATCAATTTTTCAATTGCGGGGGGCATTTATGCTTTTAAAAAAAGATCGATTCATAAAGGCAATTTTTATCTTAATGATCGCGACCTTCACCATTGCCGGCTGCGGGGGGAGACTGTTCACCTATAAGGGAGACAAGGTAACTCAAAAGGATCTCATGGTCCAGCTTATGGATGGGAATCAACAAGGGGTGTGGAAAACCAATGAAGTGGCAATAAAATATCAATACCGGATGACGCCTGAAACGTTGACGTTTGCTGGAACCATTGAACTGGTCGGCGGATTCAAATATTTCAGTCGCCTTGCAGTACAACTGTTATTTCTGGACGACCAGGGAATTGTTATTGAAAACAAGCTTATTTACTCGGCGGGAAATTATCGCCCCATTGTTTCGATTCCCATGGATTTTGAAAAAACAATACCGATACCCGAGGGAGCCCGGACAATTTCCTTTGCTTATGACTTAAGTTCCGTGCATGGAAAATGACAGTATGTAAGGGTTAACAAGTTCGTATGGGAGGAAATGTGCCATGCTGAGATTCCTGCTAATGTTTTTTTTGATTATGGTCGCAGTTGTTACTTTCAATGGCTGCAACGGGAGATTGTTTTCATATAAAGGAGCCACGATAACCCAGCAAGATCATATAGTACAACTTCAGCAAGGGGATCAGAAGGGTGTTTGGAAAACAAATGAGCTTTCGCTGAACTACAATTATAGGATGACACCTGAGAACCTGAAAGTTTCTGGAACTGTTAACCTGGTTGGCGGATTCGCTATTGGTTTCAGTTCGGTCGAGCGCCTTGTTGTTCAATTGTTATTTCTGGATGATCAGGGAACAGTTATTGACAATGTCATTTTGTATTCTGCTGATAGTCACCACTCCACTCAATACATACCGATGAATTTTGACAGAACGATCCCGATCCCTGCCAACGCCCATGCGATTTCATTTTCCTATGATGGTGAGTTGATGGATGCCGGCGATGATTCCGCTGGAGTCAGTATCGGGAACTTTCCACGTTGAATATTGGCAGTAAGGGCATGGACTAAATTGGGAAAGGCCTTATATCAATTAAGGAAATAAGAATGAAGCTAAATGCCGGATATCGAAATTTAGGCTCACACTTCCTCTTGTGAAATGGATTTGGTGTATTCTTTTGGAACAATATTGGCGGTCTGGGTAGCTTCATCATAGACAATGAAAACTTCCCCTATATTCAACTGCCGAATAACCATTTCTACGCTTTCCACCAGGCTGCCATCAGAGTAACCGGTATCTGTTCCGTCCCGAGTCACGAACTCCTCTATGAGTCCCTGTAAGGCTTCCCGGCTCAGTCTGTCATGATGGATGATTATCCCCTTATGATGAATTGCCACTATCTTTGGTTTCGTTCCTTTAAATTGTCCTGAAAATCAGTTTGCCAGAGACGCCGGATCATCGGCCTCATTTATGTTTTTAAGTTTTGCCCGAAGCGATTCATAGTAGCATACACTTTTGCCTTCATTTGTTTTGCTTTGTACTTTCACCTTGTAGGTCAGATTGTCTTTTTCATTGTACCATTGATAAATCCACCAGTCGCCATCCTGTTTCATGGAATATGGTTGTGTTCCAAGCTGCTTAGGCACATTTTTTTCCAATCTGTCTCTGATATCCTCTACCTGACCCTCTTGTTCCGGTATGTTGACGATCCGTGCATATAGCTGGCCTTGAATAAAGGCAAAGGAGACCATGGGATCGGCGTGATTATGCATTTTCATGCGGCATGGACCGGTATAGTTGTAATAGGATATTCCGCCTTTTTCCATATACCAGACGAAATATCCATCTTTATTCAGATCCTCGATACGGGCGCCGAAATCCGGATTATTGCAGTCAAAACTATATGCCAGTAATGGAAATCCCATGATGAAAAATCCCATGATGAAACACATTTTTTTCAGCATTTTGATTCCTTTCTAATTGCGAGAATCGTTTTGGTAAATAAATAAAATGCAGAAATTGAATTTATGATGGACCGCATTGGGAATTTACCGATAGTTTCCGAAACCCGAATAAAATGCTTGCCAAACGCAATCCGATAATTTGTGAGTAGGTCATGGTTCAGTATTCTCCTTGATTCCAAAACTCAAGGAATCAGCAGCGAAGCGCATGCGGATTATGTAAATTGAAATTTTTTATTTGGTATCAATATCCATGACCACAGTCTTGTATTTCTCATGAATCATCTTTCTGTCAAACTCCCGAAACTCAGCCAACATTGCTCTATCCTCTTCTTCTGAAAAATAAGCCCGAGAAGCAGGGAAGAATGCATCGTCTTCCTTTTTAATATGTTTTGGGTAGAAATCAATGAAGGTTTTCAGACACACCAATATCTCACCAAGCGCGGCCGTGTCCCCCATCCGGTAGCGCGTGTTGGCTTCTACCAGGGCCTTTGTGTTTTTACGGGAAAAAATATGATCTTCAATCAGTTCGTTCATGAGATGCCGGTCTTCGTTGGATAGTTGTTTTCCTCGAAGTTCGGCAAACATTATGTCTTCTTCCTTCCCATGGTGAGTTCGATCAGCATAAACCCGAATAAAGTCCACGGCTGTATCTACAAAGCAGGGATCAATAGACCGTGTTTGTTCAATGTGTTCCAATTTGCGCTGTATTGCTTTAAGCATTTGTTCGATCAGACGGTGTTCTATCATGAGTGGTGCACGCGCTTGCATACTTCATCTCCTTTTGATTTTCCCGAGTAAATGATTGGTAATTCGGCGCTGGACCCCAAAGGCTGGACGCCTGAGGGGGGCAGTAAGCTCTAAACCGAGTTCCAGTGGGGGCATCAGGGCGCCTCCGCAAGATGAGAAAGTTTTTTTAATTAACCTCATCCGGGACTGGTTGTCAAGGGATTGATGAAGCCCTTTACAGTTATAAAAATCGAATGGCGCTCGGGAACTATATTGCGAATGTGCGGAGTTGCTATTTAGAGGTGGATTCTGCCAGAAGCAAGCGGATGCCGAGAAAGATCAGAATTCCCCCGGTAAACCACCGCTGGGTTCTCCAGAAGGTACGTTGGTGGACAAGCCAGTGGCGTGCGGAACCGGCGATTAAAGCGATTCCGCACAACCATACCAGGCACATCCCCATATCAATAAGTCCATAAACGATTACCTGACTAGCTACGGCACTACACTTTGGATCTACAAACTGTGGAATGAAAGCCAAAAAGAAGAGCGCGACTTTTGGATTCAAGACATTCGTGAGAAAACCTTGCGTAAACAAGCGCCGATGCGCTTTCGCAGTGGCCAGTGATACTGCATGTACAGTTGTTCGGGCGGACAATGTGCGGATGCCTATGTAAATCAGGTAGCCGGCACCAGCGTATTTGACAAGTGTGAAGGCCAAGCCAGAGGTCATCAGGATGGCGGATAAGCCAATTGCCGCTGCTACAGTATGGACTATGAAGCCAGAGCAGATTCCGAAGGCAGAGATGACGCCCGCTCGCCGCCCCTGTCCCAGACTGTGGGCCAGGACATATAAAGTATCAGGCCCAGGAGTCATGACCAGGATGACACACGTCACAAGAAAAAAATTGAAACTGGCAGGATTAAACATTATGGATTCCTTGCGTTCCAAATAGGTAAGCTTAAGTCAATGTCATTGACAAATCAACTTTTCTGATTAAATCGAAATTTCATTGACCTGATTGATTTCAGAAAATGTATCGATGAGAGGATTGTTCTTTTTCCACCTGAAATTTGTAGTGGATATCAGATGAGAGCGCCAAGCAAAACTAATACAGGCAAGCCGGACAATCCGGCACGGGTAAGGGTTAACCTTAACCCCTTATTATCATTGGCGCGCTCGGAGGGATTCGAACCCCCGGCCTACAGATTTGAAGAACGGCTCGTTGTCAGTGAACTGAGCATTTCCCTGGAGGCCAAACGATCGCCGGTGTCAATTGAGTATTTTGCCATTTCCATGGTATATCCTGTAAAGTCAATTATCTGGTATAGGGCGATGAGGTAGTATTGCCGCCTTCCCCTGTCCAGTTCGTGTGAAAAAACTCTCCCCGAGGTCTGTCTACCCTTTCATAGGTATGCGCGCCAAAATAATCACGCTGCGCCTGAAGCAAATTAGCCGGCAGCCTGGCGGTGCGGAAACCGTCATAATAGGTGAGCGCGCTGGAATGGCAGGGTGATGGAATGCCGTTCTCGATTGCCGTCGTGAGAACATGACGCAGACTGTCCTGAGCCAGTGCTGTTTTCTCTCGAAAATACGGTGCAAGCAGGAGGTTATATAGTTCCGGCTTTTCCCGGTAGGCCGCTGTTATTCTATCCAGGAAAACAGAGCGGATGATACAGCCGCCACGCCAGATCCTGGCAATCTCACCATAATTGAGGGCCCAGCGGTATTCTTTAGAGGCTTCCCGCATCAGATTAAAGCCCTGGGCGTAGGAAATTATCTTTGCAAGATAGAGTGCTTTTTCCAATGCAACAAGAAATTGTTCTTTGTTCCCGGTGTAATTGGTCACCGGCCCATGCAGCAGCGTTGAAGCCTGAACCCGCTGATCTTTTTGCGCTGAAAGACATCTGGCAAAGACCGACTCGCTGATGAGAGACAGCGGAATACCACCATCAAGGGCCGCAATAACCGTCCATTTGCCGGTACCTTTCTGCCCGGCGGCATCAAGGATGTTGTCGATCAGAGGCATGTTGTCCTTATCTTTGTAGGCCAGAATGTCTCTGGTGATTTCGATGAGATAACTGCTCAGCTCTCCCGTGTTCCACCGGGCAAAGACCTGGTTCATTTCATCTGCCGACATCCGCAGCACATCCTTCATGATATGGTATGACTCGCAGATCAACTGCATGTCACCATATTCAATGCCGTTATGGACCATTTTTACAAAATGACCGGCCCCGCCATTGCCCATCCAACTGCAGCAGAAAGTGCCATCAGCCACTTTTGCTGAAATAGGTACTAGGATTGGTTGCAGATCCTTCCAGGCGAGAAATGAGCCTCCCGGCATTATGGACGGCCCTTTCAAAGCACCCTCTTCACCACCTGAAACGCCTGTGCCGATATATCGCAACCCCTTTTCTTCCAGAAAGGCCACACGCCGCTCTGTATCATGATAGTTGGAGTTACCGCCATCGATGACAATGTCACCTTCTTCAAGGTAAGGCAGCAGTTGCTCGATAAAGCCATCTATCACAGCTCCTGCCTTCAGCATCATCATCAGCTTGCGAGGACGTTCAAGAGAGCCGACAAATTCCTTGACAGAGTGAAAGCCACGAATGCTTTTTCCTTTGGCCCGGCCTGCCAGAAATGTATCGACCTTGGCAGTAGTCCGGTTGAATACGGACACCGAAAAGCCTTTACTTGCCATGTTCAGCACCAGGTTCTCTCCCATGACGGCCAAACCGGCAACACCTATGTTGGATAACTGACTCATTGATACTCCCATGATATTTTTTAATGAAATTATATTAAGCATTAGCTCAGTAGCTTGTCTACAATGGTCTGGCATATCTCCTTCGGCGTTCCTGCGATATCTATCGTGAGTCCCGTTTCCGGTTCCTCAAGGGTGTCCAACTGACTTTTCAGCAGATCTTTGGCCATATACTCGTGGGAACGCGTTGCAATCCTCTGCTGGAGAAGAGAGTAAGAACCTTTCAGAAAAACTGAAAAAACCTGATGCTGATCAATCCCCAGCAGACGGCGATATTTCTTCTTCAGCGCGGAGCAGGCGAGTATCATACCGCTCCTGTTTAGGGTATGCTTTTGTACAAGCTGATGCAGTGTTTCAAGCCACGGTTCTCGGTCGTGATCATCCAGTGGGATACCCTTAGCCATTTTTTGTTTGTTAGCTTCAGGATGAAAATCATCGGCATCATAGAACTGCCAGCCAAGCTGTGCGGCAAGGGTCTGACCGATGGTCGTTTTTCCGCAACCCATTGGACCTAGTATGACAATGACCATCACACACCTTCTTCCAGATCCGCACCCATGCCAAAGTACTCAACGGCATTGTTATAGGGGATGGAGCCATCCTGATAATTGCCGGTCATGGCGGCAAGCAGCTCATTACCACGCGGGTTGAGGTTATATTTGATCAGGACTGTTTGACCCTGTGCAGTATTTCACCCGCATGGTCAACAAACAAAATCCCTTCGGATTCACGGTCTTTATAGTCGTCAACATCAATAGACCGGTAATCCATATAGCCGAGGTTGATTTTTCGGCATTCCTCTTCTGAAAGGGAGGAAGCAAGGATGACCTTGATGCGTGGTTTTTCAAGACCATTTTCCATGCGACCGATGCCGCGAACATGGGTGGCGTGCGCGAGAACCCCTCTGGGAATATCGGTAAATTTATCGGGCTGGGAGAGAAAGTAGTCCACAATATGATAGCCGATCTTATCCATATATGCGCCCCAGGTCTTGGATACCTCCGTAATGTGAGGCGCGTAAATAATCAGTCGTCCTCCCGGGGCAACGACCTGTTCGAGTTTGTACATGACTTTGCCGCCCGTCCACAACTCATGATACATTTCGGGGCAAATCCCCAGAACCGTGTCAAAAGGTTTATCCTTGAAAACCACATGGATTTGTTCGGAAAGATCGGCTGCCGCCTCCCAGGAATGAAGGTAATCCCCAACGTAAATGCCGTACAATTCTTCATGAGATTTGACAACCATGGAAATACAATGAACGGGCAAATCAACAAGCATCATGGCCCGGTTGATTACCTCACGAACCGGTGTATGCTTGATGCCGATGGTTCCGGGACAGGTGACCACCGCACCCAGCCAATGGAAAAAATGAAGGAACTCACCGCCGGAAATGCCGGGGAAAAGGTATTTCGCCCCGCCGGAATAACCAACCACTTCATGGGGAAAAACCGGTCCAAGGATCAACACCAGATCGTAGTCAAAAATAGTCTTATTGATATCAACAGGTACTTTTTCCCGCAGCCGTCCACCGGATAACTCGGCGGTTTCTTTTTCGCTCAGATAACCGATCCGGCGAAAAGTTTCGTCCTGATCCCAGCGGTGATTATAAAATTGTGTTTCGGCAAAAACCGTTCGACGCGCCTCCGGTGAAATACCATACAGCGCCAGAATCCGTTCTTCACCGAGTGGCTGATGGGTTCCCAGCGCCACCATGAAATCGAGTTTGTTCGCCTGCGTTCCGATAACCTCTTGAAGGATGGATATCATAAGCGGCAGTGGACAGGTTCTGGTGGTATCCGGTGTCAGCACCAGAACACGTTTGTCACGGTATAACTCTAAAGGTGTTCCCAACTGAACAATTTTTCTGATTTCACTGTCGTTCAGAACCGACCGTGCCGAGCCGCTGCCAATAAACATGATCCGTTCTCCTTACCACTTATCCTTTCACCGCACCCATCGTCAGACCTTTGACGACATATTTCTGGAAAATCATGGTCAAGATAATTGCCGGAGTCATGATCGCAACGGCAGCGGCCATCACCCCGCCCCAATCAACTTCCGCATAGGAAACGAAGTTATAGACCGCGATGGGGAGCGTCTTGGTTTTTTCCATACTGAGAACCTGGGAAAACATGAAATTGTTCCAGGAGAAAATGAACGACAGGGTTGTCGCGGTAATAATGCCCGGTCCTGATAGGGGAAGAATAATGGCAAAAAAGGCATATTGACGGGTTGCCCCGTCCACCATCGCCGACTCCTCCATCTCGCAAGGAATCGTGTTGAAATAGGTCGTCATGATCCATACCACGATCGGCAGCGCGATAAGCATATGGCTCAGGATCAGCGCAATATAACTGTCCATGAGATTCAATCGTGAAAAAACAATGTACCAGGGGACAAGAAAGGAAATTCCCGGCATGAGACGCGCCAGAAGAATAAAGACCGAGAGTTTCTTTTGCGTGTACCGCGCAATTGAATACGCCGCCGGCAGTCCGAGTACCAGAGATAATCCAACGGAAACAACACCGACGATTGTCGAATTAAAAAAGTATTTCAGAAAATCCTGCTCTTCGAAAACTTTTATATAATTTTGAAGCGTCGGTGTAAAAAATAATTTCGGAGGCCAGGAGATAATATCGACCTGTGTTTTAAGGGATGATGAAAGCATCCAGAGAAACGGGAACAATACGATGAGCGCAATCCCTGTAACGACGAGATAAAAAAAGATGTCTGATAAGCGTTTTTTGTTCATCGGGGACTCCTCAAATTTCCGAAGAGCTGCGCAACTTCATGATTCCCAGACTGCATCCAAAAACAACAATGAACAGAACAACCAAAATGACTGAAGATTGTCCCATGCGGAAATATTCGAAGCTGTATTTGTATCCCATGATATTCAGTGTCTCTGACGCATAGCCGGGGCCACCTCCCGTCATGGCGAAAATGATGTCGAAGGTCTTCAGTGCATCGATCAATCGGAGGATCATCGCGGTCAAAATGACCGGCATGAGCATGGGAATCGTGACATATCTCAGTATCTGCCATTCACTTGCTCCGTCCACGTGTGCCGCTTCAACAGGCTCATTTGAGAGACCCGCAAGACCTGCAAGAACAATCAGCGTGATCATGGGTGTCCACTGCCAGACATCGACGATGATCAGTGAAGGCAGTACCGATGCCGCGCTCGAGACCCACAGGCCCTGCGGCAATCCGAGCGACTTCAGTATGAAATTGGCAAGACCGGTTGTCGGATCGAAGAAGAGGTTGAAAACAATTCCGACAGCAACGGGTGTTGCAACGAGCGGCAGAAGGAGAAGAAGTTTTGCCAGACTCTTCCCGACAAATGCCCGGTTGAGAATTATGGCGATCGCCACGCCGAGTACACTTTCAATTGCCACCGCAAAAATGGTAAAAAGAAAAGTCCGGGTCAACGCATGTAAAAAACGGGGTTCCGTCAGCACCCGCGTATAACTGTTCAATCCGACAAAAGAAAGGGGAGAGCCGGAAGTCAGATTCCAGTTGGTAAAGCTCAAGAAAAGGGTATAAAGAACGGGAAACACCATGAGCATGGCGACAAAGAGGATCGCAGGAAGCGGAAACAATATCCGCAGATTCCGTTCCGTAAAACTTGACTGAACCATAGGGAGCCTTTGACAGTCCTTAACTATTTACCGTATTCGCCGGTGTCCTGAAGAATCTCATTCACTTTGGCAACTTTCTCTTTTGCCATTTTTTCAAGGTTGGCCGATTCGCCCTTGGTATTGATTGATTCAATAACCAGTTCGCCTATCAAGTCACGGGCTTCACCAACGGCACTCATGTAGGGACGGTCAAGGGGATTGCCGTTTTTGGCTGCATAGGCACGCGTTTCAACCAGACCGGGATTGACTTTGGCAAGAATTGCCTTGTCTTCCCAAACCGACGAGCGAGCCATTGTGATGTTGGCGAGCATTGCCTTGGCTGCAAGCTCTTTGCTTGTGGCCCACTCAAGGAATTTCATCGCATGTTCCTTGTTCTTTGATTGTTTTGAAATAGCGATGCCCCATGAAGTTACGATGAAAGGAGAATTCATTTTTGGTCCGGCCGGAAAATTGGCAATCCCGACATTCTCTGCTGCTACCTGTGTCTTGGCAGGGTCGACGACCTGACCATAAAACACGGATGCATCTGTCCACATGGCGACCTTACCCGCCTGGAACAGCGGCATGATGTTTTCCCACGACATGGATGTTACGCCTTTGGGACCGTAGGTGCCGAGGATCTTACCATAAAAACGGATCGCATCCATTGCGGGTTTTGAATCAAAAACGGCCACACCATTGTCGAGGTAAAGCCCTCCATAGTTATAGATGAAGCTGGACAATTGGGTAACCGCGGCGGCACCCTTGCCTCGGGATGCGAATCCTGCGAGGGTATCCGAGTTGATTTTCTTTGCTGCGGCTTCCAGTTCCATAAAGTTTTCAGGAACCTTGAGTCCGGCTTCCTTGAGAACGTCTTTCCGGTAATAAAGAACCTGCCATTCGGTTACCAGTGGAACAAGGTAGGATTTTGGGCCGAAGGAAGCAACGCTCATGACGTTCTTGGGGTAGTCGGAAAAGTCAAATCCGGTGAGCGGTTCGTACCATCCGTTTTTGTAGAACATCTTCCCTTCCTGAAGCGGGCGGGTCATGAAGACATCGACGGATGATGATTTTGTTGCAAACTCGGTCGTCAGTTTCGTCGTGAGTTGTCCCTCCTGTAGACTCTCGGCATTCACCTTGATTCCGGTGGCACTTTCAAATTCGGGAATGGCCGACTTCAGAAGATCGCCGTAAGGATGGTTTGCCAAAAGAACACGAATTTCTTTTGTCTCAGCCATGGCGTTGATTGATAAACAGAGTGAAGACAGTACAACCAGTGCAGCAATCCGTAACTTTCTCATAACCCCTCCGTAAATTATTTGTGAACTACTTTCCATTGTTTTCACACAATTGCCCGTGACGTTTCCGTATCGAAAATATGGGTTTTTGACATCTTCAAATCCACCTCAAGTATCTGTCCAACGGTCGGTGGGCAATCCGGCACCTCCATTCGGGCAACGATGGATTGATCCTCGCAGGTAAGATGGACAAAAATCTCCGATCCCAGGGTTTCGACCACATCCGCATTCGCCGTAATGGTGTTTCCTTTGCTGGTGCCCATCGTAGCGTCATGCAAAGACATGTCTTCCGGACGCACACCGAAGATGACCGGTCGGCCGATATAGGGTTCGAGCCGGGAGAAAAACGTCTCAGGTGCCCGGACCCGGAAGCCGACAGCATCAATGGACACGGCGCCATCTTCCAAGGCCACCTTCGCCTCTATGAAGTTCATCGCCGGAGAGCCGATAAAGCCGGCAACAAAGCGGTTGGCCGGTTGCCCATACACCTCCATCGGTGCGCCGGTCTGCTGTAAGGCGCCGTTGTGCATGATGAAGATTCTGTCGGCCATGGTCATGGCCTCCACCTGATCATGGGTAACGTATATGATGGTGGCTCCCAGGCGACGATGGAGTTTGCTGATTTCGGCCCGCATCGCTACCCGCAGCTTGGCGTCGAGATTGGAGAGTGGTTCATCGAAGAGGAATACTTTGGGCTTGCGGACGATGGCCCTTCCTACCGCCACGCGTTGCCGTTGCCCTCCGGAGAGCTCTTTGGGTTTCCGCTCCAACAACGCCTGGATGCCGAGGATGTCCGCGGCCTCCTCTACCCGAGTGTCAATCTCTTTTTTGCTCATCTTCCGGATCTTGAGGCCGAAGCCCATGTTGTCCCGGACGTTCATGTGGGGATAGAGGGCATAGTTCTGAAAGACCATGGCAATGTCCCGGTCTTTGGGTGCCATGTCATTTACGCAGGTGTCGCCAATGTATATCTCTCCGGAGGTCGCTGTTTCGAGGCCGGCAATCATACGCAGCGCCGTGGTCTTTCCGCATCCGGAGGAGCCGACCAGAACCGCGAACTCGCGATCCCGGATCTGGATCGAAAGATCGTCGACCGCCGTAACCGAGCCAAATCGCTTTACAACGTTTTTTAAAATCACACTGGACATGTCACGGGCCTTTTTTGCTGAATCGATTATGAAAAATCAAACGCATCCTAAGGTTTGACGATGACCTTCATGAGTCCCGGTTCACCTTTGTGCAGCCGGTCAAACCATGACGCCGCTTCCGATAACGGTACGACCGCAGACATCATCTCGTCAACCTTTACCCGTCCACTTGCAATCATGTCGAGACACGCCGGATATTCGCCCGCGGAAGCACAAGAGCCGTAGAGCGTGAGCTGCCGCGTCACAACGGCCTGCAACGGCAATTCGACTTTGGACGAAAGATTGCCGATCAGGCCGACCTTACCACCCTTTCGCACCGTATGAATCGCCAGGTTTACCGTCGGCACGATCCCGACAACTTCAAACGCCATGTCGGCGCCACGGCCGTGAGTGAGATTCTTGACCTTCTCAATCGTATCGCCCTCATCCGGCTTTATTGCGAAATCAGCGCCTAACTTCAAAGCCATGTCAAGATGTGATTGGTCAAGGTCAATGGCAATGATTCTGCCGCAACCTTTAATGTGCAGCGCCTGAATGACAAACAGGCCAATCATGCCGCAACCGACGACCACTGCGCTGTCGTTAATCTCGCTGGGTATGAGATTGACCGCATGGAACGCCACTGAAACAGGCTCCGTCATTGCGGCTTGCTCGAAGCTTAACCCATCGGGCAAGCGATAGAGGACCGACTGCGGCACAGCCACATACTCTGCAAAAGCACCCTGCTGACGATATTCGCCGCAAGAAACACCCAGGACCTTGCGAAAATCACTCAGGTTGAATGCCCCTTTCCGCGAATAAAAATCCTGCCGGGTCACGACCGTCGAATCAAACGTTACGCGTTCCCCCGCTTTCCAATCCGTGATGCCGCTGCCAATCTGCTCGATCAGCCCGGAAGCTTCATGCCCCATGATGATCGGTGGAATCCTTCGACCGGTGCTGCCGTCCATGCCATGCACATCGCTGCCGCAGATACCGCAGGCTTTCACCCGAATCAGAACGTCCTGGGGCCCAATTTCCGGCAGCGGAACGTCTTCAAAAGAAAACGTGTTGTATGCCTTCAAAACAAGCGCTTTCACGGTTGATGTCCTTAAGTTGGAATTATTTAAAACGGTACCGATGCATAGGTGCTGTAGTCGAGATCGGCTGCCTCCGGTTTCAGCGGGAATTTGACCGGGGCATTTGTTTTCTGTGAACGGTAGATCGCCGTAAAAATTTCCACCGTTTTTCGGCCGTCTTCTCCGGTAACAAGCGGCTCACGATCATCCATAATGGCCCGCAGAAAATCACGAATTTGCAGATGAAAATAGTGATCCATCGCATTGGGCAGACCGCAAAAAAGCTCGCTGTCCTCTGCTTTCCACTGATCCAGCATGTTTTCTTCACCCGCTACCGTCCAGATATCATTCACCGGCGGTTCGAGAATCGACGATCTTCCGGCGATAAACATGGCTCCGCCGTCGGTTTGCACACCGACCGATGCGCCGTTTTGCCCATGAACATGAACCTTGCCGTAAATGCCGGGCTTTTGCGAATTGCTCACCACGATGTTGCCGAGCGCGCCGCTCCGGAAGCGAACAATCGCCAGTGCCGTATCCTCCACTTCGATATAGGGATGATTGATATTTGACCAGATGCCGAAGAGCTCGACGATCGGGCCCATAAACCACTGCAGCAGATCCAGTTGGTGCGGGGCCTGATTGACCAGGACCCCGCCACCTTCTTCCTGCCACTGGCCGCGCCATGGATCGCTCTCATAGTAATTTTTGTCGCGCCAGCCGAGCATCAATACTGTACCCAGAGCGGGTCTTCCAACTTTCCCTGCATCAATTGCCTGGCGGACGCGCTGAACCGGGGCATAAAAACGGCGCTGGCACACTGTGCCGATCTTTACCCTGGCTTTCTTTGCCGCGGCCAGCATATCGTCGCAATCCTGAAGACTTGATGCCAGCGGTTTTTCCACAAGAATATGAGCTCCGGCTTCAGCGGCAATGACTGCTGCGTTGCGATGTGCCGGGTGCGGCGTGCAGATAATCACCGCCTCGACACCGGCGGAAACGATCATCTCCTGAATATCGCTGAACCCTTGAACACCGTACTTCTCACCGTATCTCTTCGCTTTCTCCTGATTGCGACTGTACACCGCTACAAACTGTGATTCGGGCGTTTTTGTTAGCGCTCCCGCGTGCAGGTCGCTGACTTTTCCACAGCCGATAATTGCAGTTTTGACTTTCCGCATCGTCAGTTTTCCTTGCCAGTTAAAATCTGATCCACTGCTGATAGGCTACCCTTTCATGCTGAATTTTGCATTTTTTTATCGCCCCCCGTGCGCTACATGATACTTAACTGCCGCAAGATATTTTTCTGAAAAAATATATACCGAACCTCTTGCAAAAGCAATTGCCTTTTGAGAAACTAACAAGCTAACCGCATTTCGATAAACATTGGGTTTAAAGTAGATCTCGGGAAATACATCCAGAATATTCAACCTTCCGATATCAGATGTCAACGCAAACTCACAATACGAAAGGAATTAAAAAATGCTGAAAAAAATGTCTTTCTTCATTGGATGCTACATTCTGGTCCTCCCGCTTCTGGCACATGGTTTTGACTGCAACAAACCGGATTTTGGCGCTCGTATCGAGGTTCTGAACAAGGACGGATATTTCGTAAAATATATGGAGAAAGCGGGAATATCCTATTACAACTATACCGGTCCATGCCGCATGGATATCCATGAAAAATACAATCCATCGATTTCTTTTGCATTTATCGATAATCAACTTTATGCGCGGATTATGAATATACCTGAGAGAGAAGGTAGTATTGAGGATATCAGAAAAAACATGGAGAAAGATGTGTCCAAGCAGATTGGAACGTCGCCACATGAAATTAAACAGGATGGTGACTGGTGGATTTATCAATGGCGCAATGAAAAAGACAAACTGAAATTTAAAGTCAAAATAAACCGTAAAACGAAAGTGGGAAAAGGCGCATTCTATTATGAACCGCTTCGTGCAAAACTGGCAAATTTAAATCAGGCTGATGATCCGGTGTCGCTTAGACATTGATATTTGGCAATTTTAAAACCGTTCATGAATGGATTTTTTATTGCCTTGCTGTTTGTCGGCAGATTTTTAATTTTGGCAAGAAGCAGGATCATTATTTTGGCGATAATCCCGTTTGTGAGGGATACCCCGGGCTGTGTGATGCCGTTCCGGTTGACAATACACAAAAAAAAGCATGAAAATTCGTGCCAGGGCTGGTGAATAATTTGTGGATGAAAGGGATGACGGGCAAGGAATCAACACAGCTTTCTGTTGGCAAAGTTTGCCATGTGTGTTACATTGAGAGTGAACCCAAGCAATAAGGAGGCCTCACCATGGCGACTCTGAATGTATCGATGCCCGATGAGCTGCGGGCATTTATTGAAGCCCGCGTCAACACAGGAGAGTATCAAAGTGCCAGCGATTATTTGCGCGACCTCATAAGGCATGATCACGATGAAATGGACCGGCTCTTGATGGAAGGGATTGAAAGCGGCCAAGCGACTCCTCTTGATATGCCGGCGCTGCAAAAGAAGGCATCGGCATTGCTTCACAAAGAGCAAGGCGGATAAATGCCCAAAATCTTGATAACGCCCGCGGCGGAAGACGATTTGATAAACATATGGGTTTATATTGCGCGGGATAACCCAGAAGCGGCTGACCGGACTTATCAGGCTGCTGAAAATACCTTTGAAACCCTCGCAGCCATGCCGGAGATTGGAACTGTATAT
>CAIVVZ010000177.1 GCA_903909505.1 uncultured Desulfobacteraceae bacterium | reverse complement strand
GAAAACATCATCAACGCTTTTTGAAGGCAGAGCGTCTTCTTCTGGTCGGAAGAACATGCAAGGGAATACAGGCAGCAGGTTCACAGGCTTCGCGGGGCATACATGACAGCGGAGCAGATGTGCAAGGTCACAAGAATCATCCAGAGCGCTATTTTTTCATTCGGGCAGGAGGATTGACAGATACAGGTGCAAATAATACTTGTCAAAACGATAAGCATAAAATACATAAGAAATCTAAGATGATGGAGAAGTGTTCGCCAACAAGCTGCCATAAACTATAAAACCTGTTGCCGGCAAGAGGACGCTGAATCTTCTCCCTCTTTGGTATAAGGGGATCAACTGAAACGGTTAGCGGGAGAAAATGGCCTGATTCCTTGGGAGAAACCCATGCAAGCCCGATGTGAATACTCGGAACTGACTGTTCCTAACGACGACTCGTATGTGGCCGTAGCAGTTGCGTATGTAGATGAAGTTTCAAAAAAACTGGGGTTTGAACAAGACCAACGAAAGAAGATCTCCCTGGCGGTAGAGCAAACGGTAGCCAGTGTAATGGAGCAGACCTTTGAACCCGGTGCCAGGCAGACTTTTGAGATCATTTGCGAGCGTGTTCCCGTGGGCCTTCAGATCATCATTAAAGAAAGGGGGATGCTTTTTGACCCAACACGGATCCCGTTGTTTCAGCCTCGGACGGAAGCCCTGCAAGAGCCTCGGGAGCTGCCCGCTATTCCCTTGCTGAGAGACCTCGTGGATGAGTTTTCGATTCATAATCTTGGACCTGACGGACAAGAGATTCATCTCGTGAAATACCTCAGGGATAAAAGTGTCGAAGATTACTTCCAGGCTTGTGAACTGGAGCAATTCCAGCAGCCGTCCCAAACACGGGAACGAATATCAGGACCTGGCGAGTTTCACGTCCACCTGATGAAGCCATCAGAGGCTTTGGAGGTTTCCAGGTCGGCTTACAAAGCTTATGGCTACACGTACTCCTACGCGCACATTTATTATCCGGAACGCATCGTGGAGCTGAACGAGAGCGGACAACTGATATCGGCAACGGCCGTAACAGTTGACGGAGAACTTGCGGGGCACTGTGCGATTTTCCGGTCAGATGCCGGGTCTCAAAGCGCGGAAATCGGCCAGGCCGTGGTAAAGCCGGAATTTCGCGGACAGGGATGCTTGCAGCGCCTTACGGAATTCCTCATAAACGAGGCGAAATCCCGCGGCATGACCGGTCTGTATGTCCATGCCGTGACAAGCCACGCTTTTTCGCAACGCGTCGCCGCACGGCTTGACTTCACGGCATGTGCGATACTGCTGGGTTATGTGCCGGCAAGTTTAACGTTCAGGGGTATTCGGGAAGAGCTTGCCCAGCGTGAAACCTTCCTCGTGCAGTATAAGTATCTCGAAAAGCCCGGCCCCTTGAAGCTTTATGCACCATCAAAGCATCAGGACGTTATTGCCAAACTTTACGGCAATCTCGGTGTAACCCCCCAATTCGAGGTCCCTGAAAAGTCGCCGGCGGCGGTTCGCCAATCGGAGTCCATTCTGAAAACCATGACCGCCGGCTCGATGCCTCCGGGTTACGCATCCATAGAGGTACTGCGATGCGGCGAAAACACCGGCTCGGAGGTAAAAAACGCTTTAAAGGAATTTCGCCTGAAACGCTACGATGTTATCGCGCTGTATCTGGATCTCCGTGACCCGCTTACGTTTCACCTGGTCCCTGAATTTGAGGCCCTCGGCTTTTTCTTCGGCGGGATACTTCCCGGTGCATCCGTCGGGGAAGCGCTGGTGTTGCAATACCTCAACAATGTCGCGATAGATTATGACGCAATCAAGCTGCATACCGAAGCAAGCCGCGAAATACTGGCCTATGTAAAGCTTCAGGATTCTAGTCGAGGAAATCCATCCTGCTGATGCATGGAAATCCTCGACCCCCGTGAACGGTTGACCTTTTTGGTTTATTGAATGGATGATTCCCAGTCCTTGGTTTCGAACCAGTAGTGTTTGATCTCTTTCAGCCAGCCTTCTGCCGCAACTACCGTAATCCAGTTGTTGAAATAGTTGAGGGTGTCGAAGTCGCCTTTTCGGACGGCAAAACCGATGGGCTCTTTGGTAAACGTTTCTTCGATAGGGATGAAAAGGGTTTCCGGATATTTCAGGGCCTGGAATGCCGGTGTCGGGGCAGAGCCCACCATTGCATGGGCTTTGCCGTTAATTACTTCCTGGTAAGCCTGGGATTCGTCGTCAAAGAGCGTCAGCTTAGCTTTGGGCATGAACTGCTTGACCGCGGCCACGGATGAGGAGCCCAGTCTTGCCGTCAGCGTTACTTCAGGTCGGTTGAAGTCCTCCATGGTTTTGAATCCGGCTGCCAGTTGTTTATTTGCGACAATGGCCTGACCGGTGTAATCATAGGGAATACTGAAATTGACCTTTTGGTTCCGGCTGGGCTGAATTGTCATGCCGCCGATGATCACATCGAATTTGCCCGTCAGAAGGGCCGGAATGATGCCGGCCCATTTGGTCGGAATAAATTCGACCTTGACGCCCAGATCGGCTGCCAGTCTTTTGGCCACATCGATTTCAAAGCCGATGAGTTGACCGTTTTTGTCGTTCATGGCCCAGGGAACAAAGGTGGACATTCCCACTTTCAGCACGCCGCGTTTCATCACCTGCTCAAGGGTGCTTTCGGCAACGAGCTTGTTCTGGATGTCTCCGGCAAGTGCCGGTGAGACAATGCAGACAATCAGAAAAAGAGAGATAACGGCCAAAAGAGCTTTTGCAGGCAATAACGGTTTGGTTCTCATAATACCTCCTTTTGGTGTTGGACGTTCTTTAATCAGGCTGTGCTCCTTCTCATGAAAATTTCCAGACGTTCCACCGCCAGCGACAGGCTGAGGGTTAGAATCAGGTACAGGACCGTGATGGTGATCCAGCATTCAAAGGTCAGGTAGGTCGCAGCCATCAGTTCCATTCCCTGAAAGCAGAGTTCCGGGATCGAAATCACCGAAACAATGGCGGAATCCTTGATAGTGGAGATAAATTGACCGGCCAGGGGGGGCAGGATTCTCTGAATGGCCTGGGGCAGGATGACATACTGCATTTTCTGTTTCCAGGACAATCCCAAGGCATGGCATGCATCGAGCTGACCTTTCTCGATGGACTGAATTCCGGCGCGGATGATTTCCGTGATATAGGCTGCCTCGAAAATCGCCACGGTTACCGTGGCAGAAATAAACGCGGATAAAAAACGCGGCGGCGCAAACAAAAATGTCATCATGCTTTGCGTGCTTTCAGATGCGTTTCTGGCAAAGTCATCCACGCCCAAAACCGGCATGATCTGACCGCTGACGAAAAAATAAAAGATAAAGATCAGCACCAGGGGGGGCGTGTTTCGAATCAGCTCCACGAACGTCCGGCCCAGCAGGCGTTTGAACAGGCTCTTGCTGATGCGGAAAAAGCCGGCAATGGTCCCGATTATCGTGGCCAGCAGGGTTGCCCAGATGCTGAGTCGAATCGTTGTAAAAAGACCCTGCATCAATAGATTCGCCTTCCAATTGCCATTTTCGTCGATTCGGAACAGGTATCGGGGAATGGCGCTCCAGTTCCATTTGTAATGCAACCCGACGGTTATGCGGTAGCCGACGTAGCCCAAAAGGGCAGTGACAACCAGCATAATGACGGCATCCGGCAGCGTTAAGATCGGTTTTTCCCTCAAAATGGCGCCCTTCAAGTCAGGATCTGACTGAGAAAGACCCGGGTCCGTTCCTCCCGGGGATGGTTGAAAAAGTGCTCGGCCGTCCCCGATTCCACGATTTTACCGGCTTCCATGAAGATGACCCGATCGCTCACCTCGCGGGCAAAGCCCATTTCATGCGTGACCACCACCATGGTCATTCCTTCTCCGGCAAGTGTTTTCATGACTTCCAGCACTTCGCCGATCATCTCGGGATCCAGAGCGCTGGTAGCCTCGTCAAAGAGCATGACCTTGGGCATCATGGCAAGTGCCCGCGCAATGGCAACCCGCTGCTGCTGGCCGCCGCTAAGCTGGGCCGGAAAGGCATCGGCTTTCTCCGTGATGTTGACTTTGCGAAGTAGATCCATGGTCATTTCCGTGGCTTCCGCCCGGGTTTTTTTCCGGACCAGTCGCTGGGCCAGATTGATGTTGTCGCGGACCGTCATGTGCGGAAACAGATTGAACTGCTGAAAGACCATGCCGACTTCTTTTCGAATCTCGATCCTGTTTTTCTTGTTATCGTCCAGCACAATGCCGTCAACCACAATGGATCCGCTGTCGATATCCTCAAGACCGTTCAGGCAGCGCAGGAAAGTGGATTTGCCCGATCCCGAAGGGCCGATGACCACGACCACTTCGCCGCGCCGGATATGGGTGGTGAACTCACTCAGAGCCATGACGCCGTTGGGGAAGGTCTTGCTGATTCTGTCCACGGTGATGAAGCCAAAAGCGCTCTTGTCACCGAACTCTTTATCCTGCATTCGAAACGCTCCTTTTTAGAGGGTTATGTCTGAACACCGAGGCGGTCCTCCATGAGATTGACCAGAACCGACAGCGTCACGTTAACGGCCAGGTAAATGGCGGCAATCGTAAACCAGAGTTCGAAAGTCAGGAAAGTTTCAGCGATAATGACCTGACCCTGCATGGTCAGATCGTAAACGGCGATGATGCTTACCAGGGCCGAGTCCTTGATCAGGGATATTCCCTGGCTGGTCAAAGGAGGCAGGATTCGGCGGATGGCCTGGGGCAGAAGAATGCAGCGATAGGTATCGAACTTGCTCAGGCCCAGGCTGTAGGCGGCTTCCCATTGTCCCTTATGAATGGAGACGATTCCGGCGCGAAAAATTTCCGAGGCATAGGCCCCCTCAAAGAGGCTGAGGGCCAGCACGGCGGAAAAAAACCGTTCGATCCCCAGGACCGGACCCAGGACAAAATAGATAAAAAAGAGCTGAACCATCAGCGGTGTGTTGCGGATCATCTCCAGATAGCAGCGCGCCAGAAAACGGGCCGCCTGAGAGTCGGACAGCCGGAACAGGGCTGCTGTCAGTCCGATGGCAAAAGAAAGCAGCAGGCTGATCCCGGAGATCTGGAAGGTGACCATCAGGCCCTGGATCAGGGGGCCGGCGGCCAGATGCCCGTCCTCGAAAGTGAAGATATACCGGGGAACGCGGTACCACTGCCAGTTGTATCCGAGTTTTTCGGTTCCGGCGCTGATCAGCCAGATGACGGCCAGAATGACGGCCAGATATTTCAGAATATCGATAAGCGGCGAGGGGTTTCGGAAAAAACTGATTTTTTTCTTTGCTTTCCGGGACAGGCTGTTCATTCAGCGGTTTCCATTTTTTCAGTTGCCTGTCTGAAGGGCAACGGTCATTGAAGCTATCGGGAAAATCCGATTAAAAGCAAATACGGTTTGAATCTATACGGTAAGCAACTATTTCTTAATTGTCATTGTTATATAAAAATGTTGGGTTTTAAGTCAACATGTTACCGTGAAAATGATTCTCACCGCACCGTTTTTCGCATCTCCGGAAGGCATCGGAAAAGGGCGTTTCAGGGAACTGGAAACGATTATGCCGTGAAAATAGCTGTTTTACGCAGTTCCTTGATGTGGTCCCGGAACATGGCTGCCCGTTCAAAATCCAGGGCTTTTGCCGCGGCTTCCATTTCGCTTTCCATCGATGCGATGATGCTGTCCAGTTCATCCAAGGTGCGAAAGGGTTTTACGGATTCGGCCGCTTTGTTCCGGGCTGTTTTGGCGGTGTCGGTGACGGTTTCGAACATGGAGGTGATTTCTTTGGTAATGGATTCCGGAATGATGTGGTGGGTCTGGTTATAAGCCGTCTGGATTTCGCGTCGGCGCAGGGTTTCATCCATTGCCCGGCGCATGGAATCGGTGATCTTGTCGGCATAGAGAATGACCTTGCCCTGTAGATTTCTGGCAGCCCGGCCGCAGGTCTGAATCAGGGACCGCGTGGAACGTAAAAATCCTTCCTTGTCCGCATCCAGAATCGCCACCAGCGACACTTCGGGGATGTCCAGCCCTTCCCGCAGCAGGTTGATGCCCACCAGAACGTCAAATTCCCCCAGCCGAAGGTCCCGGATGATATCCATCCGCTCCAGGGTGGAAATGTCCGAATGCAGATAGCGCACCCGGACTCCCAGATCCGTATAGTATTCGGTCAGGTCTTCAGCCATCCGTTTGGTGAGGGTGGTGACCAGCACGCGTTCTTTCTGCTGGGTGCGCTTTCCGATTTCCTCCAAAAGATCATCCACCTGATGCTGGGCGCTTCGAACCTCGATTTCCGGATCGATGAGTCCGGTGGGCCGGACGATCTGCTCGACCAGGGCGTCCTTTCCTTTTTCCATTTCGTAGTCCGCGGGCGTTGCCGAGACATATACCACCTGGTGAATCCGGTCTTCGGATTCCTCGAATTTGAGGGGACGGTTGTCCAGGGCGGACGGCAGGCGGAACCCATAATGAACCAGGGTGTTTTTTCGGGACCGGTCGCCCTGATACATGGCGCGCATCTGCGGAACGGCGATATGGCTTTCGTCAAAAAAAACCAGATAATCCTCCGGGAAATAATCCAGAAGGGTAGGGGGGGGATCTCCCCGAAGCCTTCCGGTCAGGTGCCGGGAATAATTTTCAATGCCGTTGCAATATCCGATCTCCATCATCATCTCGATATCATAATGGGTTCTTTCCTCGATCCGCTGGGCCTCGATGAGCTTGTTTTCCTGGCGGAAAAACGCAACCTGTTCCTTTAGCTCCGCCAGAATGGAATCCACCGCCCGCCGCAGCGTGGTTTTCTGGGTGACGTAATGGCTGGCGGGGAAAATGGCAGTCTGGCTCAGTTTTTTTAAAACCGTGCCCCTGAGCGGATCGATTTCATAGATGCCGTCGATTTCATCCCCGAAAAATTCCACCCGGATGGCCTTGTCCTCTTCGTAGGCGGGAAAGATTTCCACCCGGTCGCCCCGGACGCGAAACACCCCCCGGTGAAAATCCATGTCGTTTCGCTCGTACTGGATGGCCACAAGGCTCCGCAGGAAACTGTCCCTTGGCATTTCCGTCCCGCATTCGATGGGAACCCGCATGGCCAGATAATCCTCGGGGGCTCCCAGTCCGTAGATGCAGGACACGCTGGCCACAACTAGGACATCCCGGCGCGTCAGGACCGACATGGTGGCGGAGTGGCGCATCTTGTCGATTGTTTCGTTGATCGAAGAATCTTTCTGGATATAGGTATCGCTGGTGGGGATGTAGGCTTCGGGCTGGTAGTAGTCATAATAGCTGACGAAATATTCCACGGCGTTATTCGGGAACAGCGAGCGGAATTCGCTGTAAAGCTGGGCAGCCAGGGTCTTGTTGGGGGCGATGACCAGGCTCGGCCTGTCCAGCCTGGCAATGACCTGGGCCATGGTAAAGGTCTTTCCAGACCCGGTAACGCCTAAAAGCACATGGTGCTTGTTGCCGGAAAGAATATACTGACAGAGCCGCTCGATCGCCTGGGGCTGATCGCCCCTGGGAATAAACGGTGAAACCAAGTCAAATGACATAAATTACCCAACCGTAAAGCGTTTCATGTCGATCCTCTAAAACCTTCAAACCCAATACTGAAGACAAAAAATGTACCTCCGATACAGCAATCCTTGCGATCAACGGTGCCGGGATGCGAGAAATTGAACGTTTTGTTCGCTGGTAATCTACTGATGCGAAGCCATATATTCTGTAATGGCTTGAGATAGAAGACCGGATCTGCTTGAGCCATACCGTTTGGCGTATTGATCAACCGTCCTTATCAGTCTTTCAGGCATGGTAATATTGATCCGTTTGGATTTTAATGAAAGTTTACTCATATCCACTTCAACTAAAGCCCAAATACCTTCTTTAAAGATAGGATCATCCTTATGCACTTCAATGTCGGATGGCATGGGGATTGGCTCGGAATCAATTAATATGCCTTCAATATGACATTCAGCCGCTTCTTTAGCCATATTTATGGCTTCCTCTATGGTTGATCCAGCGGAAAAACAACCGGGAAGGTCGGGAATGGTGACGCCAAAATCAGAGTTTGAATCTTTATGGATTACAATAGGGTATCTCATGTTTACCTCCAATCCCATCCGGCTTGCCGAAAAATACTACACAACGTTCCGATAGCAATATCCCTACAACGATAATTGTTGATATGATACTTCTAACAACCTTCTTTTTCTGTGCGAAACATAGGCTCTGTGGTTTCGCAGTTGAATCCCTTTGATCAATTCGATAATTTCACTGGGGCTGAATTGTTTCATGGGCAGTACAATTCTAAGCAAAATCTGGATTTGTGACACTGTAACCGCTGGTGTTTTTTTCCCCCAATCTGACCTTTATATGCCAGAGAAAAAAGTGCGCCAACATGCATGTCATCATATGGTGAATCCACCCCGGCCATTTTCTCACCTCATAGTGATCCATGCCCAGTTCGGTTTTAGCTTCTTCAAAACATTGCTCTATCGCCCAGCGAGCACCGCTTAACCATACAAATGTTTTCAACCGTGTGCTTCCCATGGCATTGCTTATATAGTAGGAATAGATTGGATTTTCACCCAGGGTTCTACGAATAATCAGCCAAACATCATCTTCCGGGAGACCATCCCGAGCCAACACAATCTGTCTTTTTGTGAATTCATATTCAATCGGACCTTTTGTACCCTCAGAAACTTTACGCCGGTACCAGAAAAAATTATTCAGGCTTTTGGCAAATGTATCGAATGTTATTGGATCTTTTTCCGATGCTTTTAAAATCAGCTTTGTTTTTCGTACACGACCATGTTTGTATTCTTTTTTTTCTGTAATCGGTCTCCTGAGCCAGCATTGGGTGATATTTGGCATGCCAACAAGATAGGCTACATTCGGTATGCTTTCAACCGCGTTGCGAAATGCCGGACAGTTTCCATAAACTGAATCCGCAACGACATATCGAAATGGTATTTGACCGGATTGTGCTATTTCTTCCAACAATTCCGCTGCAATTTGGGGCTTTGTTTTAAATGTTAGATCTGCCGGAAATCGACAACGCTTTCTTCTTCCTGCGTATTCGTCAGAAAACCAGATTTCCGGTACATATAATCGGGACCCCAATAAACAATATCCGTGCCGGGTTGCATAACCGACATAAACACCGACCTGGCAATTTTCAACTTTACCAATGTTACCACAATACTGCCTGGCTACTCCGGCAGATTCGTTTCCTTTTTTTACCATCCCGGATTCATCAAAAATCAATACACCATCCGGTTCGCCCATATCATCTTTAACCATACTACGATATTTTGATAATATTTTTTTGTCATCCCAAAATGCGTCACTGACGAAAAACTGCATAGCGCGAACCTTGGCATTTTCAATATTCAATGCAATTGGCTCAATGGATTTTCTTTCAAGGGGACTGAGCTGGCCCACCATATAGTAGAAAAAATTCTCTCTGGGCTCGCTTCTTAAAAAGCAGTCATTAAATTGCTCATGGAATCCTCTTAGTTCATCAACAATGCTCTCAAGATCATCAACAGTTATATCAAACTTTGGGATTAAATATGGATCATCGACAATTCTATAATCAGGTAACATGTCTGCCTCCTTTCGATTTTGTTTTCGAAAATGTAGCAGAATGTTTGTTATTGATCAATATTTAATTATCGTTGTAGTGATATCCTTCTTGGGATGCGGAACAGTCACTTTGCTTTGTTTTTTTGGATGTTTGAATTGATGGTGATCACCTTTTGTATGATGAATTCGCCATCCATCATCTTGTAATTTTTTAATGATTTCTTTACTGTCCATTTTGTATGTATTATACACACCCGTTCTCGGAATGTCAAGGTAACCTCATGGGCACCATCTTTGAAATGGTGAATCCGAATCGTTTATAAAATCGTTGGGCTGATTTGTTTGTTTGATCGGTAAGAAGGGTAATCCGACGACAGCCGACAGATTTAGCGAAATCAATGGCCGCTTGTAGCAACTTCGAGCCTGCGCCTCTTCTGCGGTGATCGGGATGCACGACCATGTCTTCCAACAGGATCACTCTGCCGCCAAGTGCGGTGCTGACGGTATAAAGCAGGTTAATCATGCCCAGCAGTGAGGTCCCTTCATGAAGTACCAGAATCTGGCCGCGCTCCGGAAAATCAATAATTTCACGCAAGCCGGCAATTTGCATGGAAAGGTCCGGTTGAAACTCGGCCTCCTGTGCAAACAAAAATCCCAATAACTCACAGAGCCCGGGAATGTCTTCTTGGGTGGCTTTTGATATTTCCATGATTTCAATATGTGGCGCAATCGCCGCGGGTCCTTGTTGTGGTAAAAATCTTTTCGGCATTTGACGCCGTGCGCACTAATGAGGTGTAACGCACCCGCGGCATCAATTCCGGCG
>CAIVVZ010000176.1 GCA_903909505.1 uncultured Desulfobacteraceae bacterium | reverse complement strand
CCGGCACAGATCATCCCTTGATATGTTTTGAGGCATTTTTATGCACGCGCTAAGGGCTATGTCAGTGATTATTTGTCTTGACAACTTTACCAATATATTTCAAAATGCAAATCAAAACAATGTGAGTTGCCAAAATGAAAGCGTTTTTTTGATGCTGAATCCCCAATCTCCCATACCCTTGTATCACCAACTGGCGGATATTCTTCTTGCCGGGATACGTGCCGGAGACTATCCGCCGGATACCCGGATTCCTTCCGAACATGCGCTGGCTGCGGCCTATGGGATTGGTCGGCCGACGGTAAGGCAGGCGATCGATCTGCTGGTTCGAAAGCGTATTCTGGTTCGAAAGCGCGGCTCAGGCACTTTCGTTTTAACCCGGCAAAAAGAAATCGATTTGTTTTCGCTGGCAGGGACCACATCGGCCTTTCACCGGGAAGGCTCACCGGTGGTGACGCACATCCTGCAGAAAACCCGGCTATCGACAATCGGTTCCGACCCGGAAAATCCTTTCTCCAGACAGAGCGCCTACTTTCTTTCCAGACTTACCCAAGTGGAAGAGGCGCCTGTCCTGATTGAGGATATCTATCTTCATGCAGGTATCTTTGCCGGAATCGACGCCCTTGATCTGGAAGGCCGATCACTTTCCCAAATTGTGGATGAACGGTATTTCATGCGCCCGGTCAGCGGCAGGCAGACTTTCAGAATCGGATATGTGGAAGGAGCCAATGCTACCAACCTGGCCGTATCACCGACTACGCCCGTTCTGATGGTCAAGCGGTTTCTCCACTTTCCCCAGGCTGAAAACGCGATCTATTCAGAGCTTTATTGCCGAACAGACCAATTTGTATTTTCTCAAACCATTGGAGGAATGACTGATGATTGAAAGGGGCCATTACGATGGATTCGGCGGCGCCTATCTTCCGGAAATTCTCGTTGCCACCTTCGAGGAGCTCGTGGAGACGTTTCTAAAAGCAAAATTCGATCCGGTTTTCTGGCAGGAGTATGTGGACTTGATGTCAACCTATTCCTGCAGGCCTACCCCCCTGACATTTGCCGAGAATCTTACCCGGCATTTTGGAGGTGCCCGCATTTACATCAAGCGGGAGGATCTGAACCACACCGGCGCTCACAAAGCCAACAACGTCATGGGGCAGGGGCTTCTGGTCAAACGCATGGGAAAAACCCGGGTCATCGCGGAGACCGGGGCGGGCCAGCATGGGGTGGCGACCGCCACCATGGCCGCCAAATTCGGATTTGCGTGCACCATTTACATGGGTGAGGTGGATGTCGAAAGACAGCGGCCGAATGTTTTCTGGATGGAGCGGCTGGGCGCCGAAGTGATTCCCGTGACAGAAGGGTCCAGGACTTTAAAGGACGCCATCAACGAGGCCTTTCGTGACTGGGTGGCGAACATGGATACGACCCACTATGTTCTGGGAACCGCATGCGGCCCGCATCCCTTTCCGGAGATGGTCTCCTATTTTCAGTCCATCATCGGAACCGAGGCCCGTGCCCAGATCCTTCAACGGGAGAAAAAACTTCCGGCCCGCGTGTATGCCTGTGTGGGCGGCGGCTCCAATGCCCTGGGGATTTTCAGCGGCTTTATGGATGATCCGGTGGCGCTTGTGGGAGTTGAGGCCGGCGGCAAAGGGCTGGATACGGGTCAGCACGCCTCCAGGCTTTGCTCGAAGGATGCCAGCATCGGGGTCGCCCAGGGGTATAAAACCTACTTTCTTCAGGATGCCGACGGCCAGATGAAAGAAACCCACAGCGTTGCCGCGGGACTCGATTACGTAGGGGTTTCGCCCATCCTGGCGCACCTTAAGGAAACGGGCCGGGTGCGATTTGAGGCGGCGACCGACCGGGAAGTGGTGGACGCCCTTTCGCTGACGATCCGCATGGAAGGCGTGATTCCGGCTCTGGAGTCCGCCCATGCGTTTGTCCAGGCTTTCAAAGAGGCGCCGGCCTTATCCCCGGATGACAGCATCATCATCAACCAGTCGGGAAGAGGCGATAAGGACAT
>CAIVVZ010000175.1 GCA_903909505.1 uncultured Desulfobacteraceae bacterium | reverse complement strand
GGAGCCGGATCGATTTGATAGAGTACTTGATTGGCCTTGACGTCCCCGCCTTCCGTAAATAGACGTTTCATAATGAGGCCATTGACCTGGGGGCGGATTTCCGCAATGCGGTAAGCGGAGGTGCGACCGGGCAATTGCGTGGTCAGCGTTATTTTCTGGGTCGTTACCGATATCACGGACACTTCCGGTGTGGAGGCAAGTGTTTGAACCGGTTTGCGGTCACAACCGGTCAGTCCAAAACAGACCAGTAATAAAAACAGAATCACCCATCCTGCTGGTGGGTTACAAACGATGTTACGGAAACGCATCGACAATTCCTCCACTTGGTTACAGTCAAAAGCCATTGAGTCTATTGTTTTCTCAAACGATCAGGGTTCACCCAACCCTTTAAAAAGAATGTTTAAAATCGCGTCCGGATCTTCCGGATATGAATGGTTATCAGGATTTTCGAGCCAGAGAAACAGAAATGCATTGCACAGGCTGTCGAGAGCGACGGCCAGAATGTAGGGTTCTGCGATGGGATGAAATCGTCCCGCGCGAATTCCGGATTCAAAGATTGCTGCGATGCGCTCCAGAAAACGTTCCCGGCGATCGCGGATATCCTGGTCCAGTCCGGCCAGGATATTGAAACTGGCCCCGCGTGTTTCGGCAAAATAGAGACGAATGGTGGCGGCTTTATCCCGAAACACCTCTCCTTTTGCATGAACATACTGACGCAGTTTTTCGAATTCATCGCCTGGGGCTTCGAAGGCTTTCGAGAGCGATGCGTGAAACCGGTCAGACAGTTCCAGAATCAGGGCTTTGTAAAGATCCTCTTTGTTGCAGAAGAATTTATACAGCGTTCCAATGGCAAATTCGGCTTTTGCGGCGATTTCGTGCATGGATACGTTGTGGTATCCCTTTTCTGAAAACAGTTCCAGCGCTGCGTCAAGCATTTCCTGACGCTGCGCGATTTTCTGTCGTTCGCGCCGGGAAATCGTTTTAGTTTCCATCTATAAACCTTGCATGATTCATCATGTAATGATTTTCATTTTTTGGACATGTTCCATTTCCTGGCCATTTGTGATATATAACATATCGTCATAATATGAAACGTAACGTCACTTTGTCAATAGAGAATTATTAACGGGGTGTCAGTGGAACGGGAGAGTTGTAGAATTGTCTTGATAATCTTATCTTATAGCTTATAACTGTCATTCGCCAGGTCAGGCCACTGGTATTCCGATGGTAGTGAGTGATTACCGTGAAAATTCAAAAGTCATAATTACAACAGAGGGATATATGAAAACCAAAAGCAGAATCAAGCGGATCGCCGTTGCGGGACTTCTTTTCGGCTCCCTGATGGCAGCCGGATGCGGAAAGGAAACCCCGGCGAGCAACCCGCCTGCGGGCGGGCCTCCGGAAGTGGCGGTGGTGTGGGTCAAGCCGGAGCGGGTGACGATCACTACGGAATTATCGGGCCGGACCTCGGCATACCTGATTGCCGAAGTCCGGCCCCAGGTGGGCGGAATCATCCAGAAACGCCTTTTCACGGAAGGGTCGGATGTCAAAGCCGGGCAGGTGCTCTACCAGATTGATCCTGCCACGTATCAGGCTGCCTTTGACAGCGTCAGAGCAGCTCTTGACAGGGCCGGAGCCAATCTCATCCCGGCCCGGCTGAAGGCCGAACGCTATAAGGAACTGGTCGGGATCAAAGCGGTCAGCGCGCAGGACTATGACGATGTATACGCGGCGCTCAAACAGGCCGAGGCCGATATCGCAGTCAACAAGGCAGCGGTTGAAACCGCACGGATCAACCTGGCCTATACTCAGGTTTCCGCGCCGATTTCCGGACGAATCGGAAAATCATCGGTCACTATCGGAGCGCTGGTCACCGCCAGCCAGAGCGCATCCCTTGCCACGATCCAGCAGCTTGACCCGGTTTACGTGGATGTCACCCAGTCCAGCATCGAGATGTTGCGGCTGAAGCGGGACCTTGCCAGCGGCCAGATCATGCGGGATAGCGCCAACCAGGCCAGGGTCGGACTGCTGCTGGAAGACGGTATTCCCTATCCTTTGCAGGGGATTTTTAAATTCTCCGATGTCACCATTGACCAGAGCACCGGCTCGGTCACCCTGCGCACGGTTTTTCCGAACCCGAACCAGATTCTGCTGCCGGGCATGTACGTGCGAGCCGTCCTTGAAGAAGGAGTGATCGAGAATGCGATCCAGGTGCCTCAGCGAGGGGTTACCCGTGATTCGGCGGGCAATGCGACGGCACTGATCGTTGGGACCGGCGACAAGGTTGAGGCAAGAACCCTTACGGTTACCCGCGCCATCGGCGACACCTGGCTGGTCAGCGAGGGGCTGAACCCCGGCGACCGTCTGATCGTAGAAGGACTGCAGAAAGCGCAGCCAGGCACAACCGTTAAACCGGTCGCATTCGGTGTCAAGTCCGGAGAGTCGGCTGGATCAGCTTCCGGTCAGCCGGCAGCGGTCCAAAAGTAAAAAGGAGCTGTATCATGGCCCAGTTTTTTATCAATCGCCCGATCTTTGCCTGGGTGATTGCCATTATCATCATGCTGTCAGGCGCTCTGGCGATCAAGGAATTGCCGATTTCCCAGTACCCCGCCATTGCACCGCCGCAGATCTCCATTAATGCATCGTATCCCGGTGCATCGGCGCAGACCGTGGAGGACACGGTCACCCAGGTCATCGAGCAGAAGATGAACGGGATCGACAATATGCGCTACATGTCCTCAACCAGTGATGCGGCCGGCAGTGTCACCATTACGCTGACCTTTGATGCCGGGACTGACCCCAACATCGCCCAGGTCCAGGTGCAGAACAAGCTCCAGCTAGCCACGCCGCTGTTGCCGCAACGGGTTCAGCAGCAGGGAATCCAGGTCGTCAAATCGACGCGAAACTTTCTGCTGATTCTGGGATTTGTATCGGAAGATGATTCCATGAATCAGAACGACCTGTCCGATTATGTCGCCACCAACATTCAGGATATCGTCAGCAGGGTCGAAGGGGTTGGTGAAGTGCTGATGTTCGGCGCCCAGTATGCCATGCGGGTATGGCTTGATCCGGGGAAGCTGAACAACTTCAAGATGACGCCCGGTGATGTGAAGGTGGCGATTCAGGCCCAGAACGTGCAGGTTTCCGCCGGCCAACTGGGAGGGACGCCCTATGCCGATGGCCAGCAACTGAACGCAACGATCACCGCTCAGACGCTTTTGAAAACGCCCGGGCAGTTCGGTGCCATCCTGCTGCGCACCAACAGCGACGGATCATCCGTCTTCCTGCGGGATGTGGCGCGCATTGAAATCGGCAGCGAGAATTATGGGTCGGTGGGGCGCTACAACGGTAAGCCGGCTACCGGCCTTGCGGTCCGGATGGCGGCTGGCGCCAATGCCCTCAATACGGTTGCCGCCATTAAGGCGAAGATGGATGACCTGTCAAAATTCTTCCCTCACGGCATGAAAGTGGTGATACCCTACGACACCGCTCCCTTTGTCAGGCTCTCCATCGAGGAGGTGCTCAAGACCCTGGCCGAGGCGATCGGGCTGGTCTTTCTGGTGATGTTTTTGTTCCTGCAGGACTTTCGCGCGACCCTGATTCCGACCATTGCCGTTCCGGTGGTGCTTCTCGGGACCTTCGGCGTGCTGGCGGCCTGCGGCTTTTCCATCAATACGCTGACCATGTTCGGTGTCGTACTGGCCATCGGTTTGCTGGTTGACGATGCCATTGTCGTGGTGGAAAATGTCGAGCGGGTGATGAGAGAGGAAGGGCTGTTGCCCAAGGAGGCCACCCGAAAATCCATGGGTCAGATCACCGGGGCCCTAGTGGGGATTGCCCTGGTACTGTCCGCGGTGTTTGTGCCGATGGCTTTTTTCGGCGGCTCCACGGGTGTGATCTATCGCCAGTTTTCCATCACCATTGTTTCCTCTATGATTCTTTCGGTGCTGGTTGCCCTGATCCTGACACCCGCGCTTTGCGCAACCCTGCTAAAACCGATCGGCGATGAACACCAGGAGTCCGGTAGCGGTATTTTTGCCGGTTTTTTTCGCTGGTTCAACCGCGTATTCAACCGAAACAGCAACCGGTATCAAATGGTTGTCGAGAGAATGCTCGACAAGCGCAAGCGTTATATGCTCATCTATCTGGTTATTGTATCGGCCATGGGCTTTCTCTTCCTGCGCATGCCAACCGCCTTTCTTCCCGATGAAGACCAGGGTTTTCTCTACACCCTGATCCAGTTGCCGGTTGGGGCTACCCAGGAGCGGACCCTCAAGGTGATCGAGCAAGTAGAACGCCACTTCCTGGTGGATCAGAAAGAGGCGGTCGAGGCGATTTTTGCCGTGGCAGGCTTCAGCTTTGCCGGAGCCGGACAGAATAACGGCCTGACATTTGTCAGGCTCAGGGACTGGGATCAGCGGAAGCGTCCCGATCTGAAAGTGGGTGCCGTTGTCAGCAAGGCGATGGGGACATTCAAGCATATCCGGGACGGCATCGTGTTCGCCTTCGCGCCCCCGGCAGTGCGGGAACTGGGAAACGCCACAGGCTTTGATTTCCAGCTTCAGGATCGCGCCGGACTCGGCCACGTCAGGCTGATGGAAGCCCGCAATCAACTCCTTGGCATGGCCGCCAAAAACCCCAACCTGATGGCGGTCCGGCCCAACGGCCAGGACGATACACCGCAGTTCAATCTGGACATCGACCCGGAAAAAGCAGGCGCGCTCGGTCTGTCCCTGGCGGACATCAACGATGTGGTGTCAACTGCCTGGGGAAGCGTCTACATCAATGATTTCATCAACAAGGGACGGGTCAAGAAAGTTTATATTCAGGCGGACGCGCCGTACCGGATGCTCCCCGAAGATCTTTACAAGTGGTATGTGCGCAACAAATCCGGGATGATGGTGCCGTTTTCGGCCTTTGCATCGACACACTGGACGTACGGATCACCGCGGCTGGAGCGTTATAACGGCATCCCCTCGATGGAGATCCTTGGGCAGCCGGCCCCCGGCAAGAGCTCAGGAGCCGCTATGCGGGAGATGGAGAATATGGCCGCAAAGCTTCCCATGGGTATCGGTTTTGAATGGACCGGCCTGTCCTACCAGGAGCGGATGTCCGGTTCCCAGGCTCCGGCGCTTTACGCCATATCCCTGCTGGTGGTGTTCCTCTGCCTTGCCGCGCTCTATGAAAGCTGGGTGATTCCCTTCTCGGTCATGCTCGTTGTGCCGCTGGGTGTCATCGGCGCCCTGATGGCGGCGGGTCTGCGCGGACTGCCCAACGATGTCTATTTTCAGGTCGGTCTGCTCACCACCATCGGTCTTTCGGCCAAGAACGCCATTTTGATCGTGGAATTTGCCAAGGAGCAGATGGAACAGGGCAGGAGTCTGCTTGCCGCCACCCTTGAGGCTGTCCGGCTGCGGCTGCGGCCCATCCTGATGACATCGCTTGCCTTCATCCTGGGCGTGCTGCCGCTGGTCATCAGCAACGGCGCCGGTTCCGGCGCCCAGAATGCCATCGGCACCGGCGTCATGGGAGGCATGATCACGGCCACGGTCCTGGCAATTTTCTTTGTGCCGGTGTTTTTTGTCGTGGTTCAGCGGGTGTTTTCGGCCAGGCTTCCTTTACCGGGGAAAAAAGCCCAGCTCGACCTCACCGTGTATGTGGAGGAAAAAATATGATTCGCGCCCTCTCATTCCTTGCAGCCATGATGGTCTTTCTCGGCGGCTGCGCGACCCTGGCCCCTGAATATTCACGGCCCGAAGCGCCGGTCCCCGGGGCCTGGCCAAACGGTCCGGCATATAAAACCGAGGCGGGTGAATCCGCCGACATGCCTGCTGCGGACAGTTCCTGGTATGCGTTTTTTGAAAACGAAAATCTGCGCAAGCTGATCACCCTTGCCCTTGAGAACAACCGGGACCTGCGCGTTGCCGCGCTTAATATCGAGAAGTCGCAGGCACAGTACCGGATCCGGCGGGCCGATCTTTTTCCGGCGGTCAATGCCGGC
>CAIVVZ010000174.1 GCA_903909505.1 uncultured Desulfobacteraceae bacterium | reverse complement strand
TATCCTTTCAGCGGCCGCCGACCATCAATGGCCTGAAAACCCGTGCCATGGTTGAAATCTGCGCTGGAGAGCGATCCGTGGATATTGATGCGCTTTCCGCCCAGTTGAATTTTAAGGAATTTCTGGAAAGAGATGTGAACCATCATTTCTCCGGCGGCGAGATCAAACGTTCCGAGCTGTTGCAGCTCATGGCCCAGCAGCCGGATCTGGTGCTTCTGGATGAGCCGGAATCCGGCGTGGACCTGGAAAGCATCGTCATGCTGGGAGACACCATCAACAGTCTGCTCAGAAGGGGCATTAAACGTCCGAATCAAAAGCCCCACAAGGAAATCGTCGGGGATCGGTCCAAATCCGCGCTGGTGATTACCCATACCGGCCATATTCTGGATTACATCAACGCCGACAAGGGACAGGTGCTTTACAATGGCGTGCTGTGCTGTTCGCGAAACGCCAGGGAGATCCTGAAATGGATTCGGGAATATGGCTATGAGGAGTGTGTCCGATGTCAGATGTAGAAAAAAAAGAAGTGAACCTGAGCGTCTATCGGGACGATGCCGCCCCTCATGAATATCTTTCCGAATTAAGCCGAATGGATGCCGGAGATGCGCAGCAGTTTTTAAATGTGGGGGTGGACCCTTCGGAAAGTGGACGCGGGGGATCCTTTATTCAGAAAGACAGGTCCGTAATTCACTGTAAATCCTGTCAGCCGGGCATCGAGATCATGGGAATCTCTCAGGCCCAAAAACAGCATGAATGGCTGAAAGACTATATCTGGAAAAATGTTTCTCCGGAAAGCGACTTGTTTACCAGCCGGGTTAAGGAAAATCCCCATGAAGGATATTTTATCCGCTCGCTTCCGGGCGTAAAATCCAGCCAGCCGGTTCAGGCCTGCCTGTATATTGCCAGCGAAAAGTTTTCCCAGCATGTTCATAACATCGTCATTGCCGAGGAAAATTCCGAGCTTCACATCATCACCGGCTGTGCCACGGCCCCGCATCTGGTTTCCGGACTTCATGTGGGCGTTTCGGAGTTTTATATCAAAAAAGGGGCCAAACTTACCTTTACCATGATTCACGACTGGGGGGAACAGATCAATGTCCGTCCTCGAACCGTGACCCGTGTGGCGGAAGGCGGCACGCTCATTTCAAATTACATTTCCCTGAGACCCGTGGGCTCGCTTCAGATGTTTCCGACCACCTATCTGGAAGGAAAAGGGGCCGTGGCCCGGTTTAACAGCATTCTGGTCGCCAGCAAAGGAAGTCACCTGGACGTGGGAGCACGCGTCATATTAAGCGCTCCGGAAACCCGCGCCGAGATCATCTCCCGCGGAATCACAACCGGAGGCACCATCATTGCCAGGGGAGATCTGATCGGAAAGGTCGCCGGTGTCAAGGCCCATCTGGAATGCAAGGGCCTGATTCTGAACAATGGCCTCATGCAGGCCATCCCGGAACTATCCGGCTATGTTCCCGGCGTTGAAATGTCCCATGAGGCGGCAGTGGGTAAAATCGACAAGCGGGAAATCGAATACCTGATGGCGAGGGGGCTGGATGAAGAATCCGCCATCTCCACGATTGTTCGCGGGTTCTTGAACGTGGATATTGAAGGACTGCCGCCGGCCTTGAAGCAGAAACTGGATCAGACCGTTTCCGAAACCCAGAAAGACATGATGTAGCGGCGGCCGGCCGGTCACTCCCAAGCAAAATGTGCGTTCACGCGCGTATCCAATTTACCTCGGAAGGAGATTCATAACGTGTCAGCTCCCTCTTGTGACATTCCTTTTATTGAAAAAATTCAGTTTTTTTCGCACGATCTTTTCAGATGCTGCCTGTATATTTCCAGTTTTACAACTGGGCAGAATCTGTTCACCAAAATGCTGTATTCCAAGCTGACGGCAACCACCAAATTACTGGAAGACTTCCTGGATTTTCACGGCGCCAAAAACAATAAGAACTGGTATTATTTCAGGGAGCTGATTGCAACGTTCATGCATCTGAGTATCGGCAGTTATTCCCAGAAACATATTTCCAACCGGCTGGCTTTTTATGGACTTGAAAATACGACGGATTTCGAAGTCCAGGGACAGGTTACACTGGAATTTCTCAATTCGTCGCTAATGAAAATCGCGCCGGTGATCCTGGAAGAAGCCCAAAGGCTGGGCATCCCCATTCCGGATCGGGGGTATGCGCCTTCTTTTTTTCCAAACGCGACCACTTGTGAGATGCTGGCCTCCGACATCGATGATACGGATAAGGAACAGCAGAAACAGCATATTGTAAAAATTGCCAG
>CAIVVZ010000173.1 GCA_903909505.1 uncultured Desulfobacteraceae bacterium | reverse complement strand
TGTTCATGAACTTTTTTCGCTTCCCATATTCCCTATATGGCTTTATCCAAACACCGATTACATCACGTCTTTTCCGCCGTTCAACAATCTTCCAACCCATTACCGTGTCACAATTGATGGCCGGCAGATCAGCTTGACAAATTGAACATAACATGTACAATTGTACTCATGAAAATAATTGCTGACACAAATACATTCATAGCCGTTGCCTTAAATGAGCCTGAAAAAGTTAAAATCATTCGACTTACTGAAGGCCATGACTTAATCGCGCCTGATATTTTGCCGTTTGAAATTGGGAATGCATTAACGGCGATGATGAAAAAAAACGCTTTGGAAAAGGAGCAAGTCACATCTGCGTGGGAGATTGTTCAACAGATACCTGTTGATTTGAGGCCTACCAATATAGAATCGGCATTAAACATTGCGATTCAATTTAACCTATACGCATACGATGCGTATTTTTTAGAATGCGCTGTAAACCTCCGAAGCCCGCTGCTCACGCTTGATCTTGGAATGCAAAGGGTGGCACGAGAGATAGGAATTACAATTTTGGAGTAAGATATCATGAAAGTGTATACATATTCTGAAGCGAGACAACGTCTTGCTGATGTTCTTAATATCGCGAGAAGTGAAGAGGTTGTCATCAAAAGGAGAGGCGGCGAAACCTTTTCAATAATTTTCAGGAAAAGCAAAAAGTCACCATTTGACGTCCCAGGAATTCAAACGAAAGCAACAACAAAAGATATTCTTGAGGCAGTTAGAGAGTCCAAGAAACGATTTTCCGAAGAAAACGTTGAAGATTGACGGGCAGGGATAGGCGGCTTTTCATATATCAACATTTTGACTTATTTCGCCGTTATCACCATGGTGTATACAGTCTGTAACTTAACTTTCCTGTTGTGCAGAAAGAGAAGATGCAGATTCTGATCAAAATCATTATCAGCCTGATTGTGATTGTCGCCGCCACGGCGATTGGGAAGAGACTGTCATCCGCCGCGGGTCTTATTGGCGTTATGCCGCTTACCGGTGCACTTGTTCTATTGTGGGTTTTTATGGAGAACAAAGGTGATCCGCAAAACATGCAGGACTTTACCAAGGGGGCACTGTGGGGAATTTTGCCGAGCGTCCTCTTCTTTCTCGTAGCTTTCGTCTGTTTTAAAAAGCAGCTACCATTTCCCATTGTCCTTATCTCAAGTTTCGGCGTGTGGATGGGAGCGGCTATTGTCCACCAGTTGATTTTAATTTATCATGGGGAAAATGTGCAATGAGAGAAACACCGGCTTCAGAAACAACGAGACAGGAAATCGAGATAGATTTTTTCCGTATCGAAGATGCACCTGGGATTGCTCGGCTTTTTCGCCAGGTCTACGGAGAAGGCTACCCCATCAGGATCTACTACCTCCCGGACCAGTTGATCGAAGAGAATGCCGCCGGTCACATCATCTCCTGCGTGGCCCGCACACCCGCCGGTGAAGTTGTTGGCCATAATGCGCTCGTTCTTCTGGACGCTGCCACTCACCTCTATGAAAATGCAGCAGGAGCGGTGCTACCGTCTTTTCGCGGGCAAGATATTTTCCCCCGTTTGTTCAGGTATACTATCGTCAATACCGCAAAACGTTTTGGCGTGGAAGGAATTGTCGGGGAACCCGTTTGCAGCCACACCCATTTGCAGAAAATGTGCCAGCAGCTTGGTTTCAAAGAATCAGGACTTGAAGTCGATCTGATGCCGGCGGCTGCCTATGGCATGGAGCCGGGCGCATTCAGTCGCGTTTCCGTGCTGATCGGATTTTTCATGCACAGACCCAAAGTGCAGACAATTCAGATGCCGGTGGTCTATCGGGATGAGCTGGAGTACCTTTATGCCGGCTTGAATATTGAGCGCTCCTTTGTGCTTTCAAGAAATGATTTGCCGGCCGGGGGAGGCAGTCAGGGCAGCATGAAACTATTCGAGCTGGCGCAGGTAGCTCGGATCGCAATGGATTGCATCGGAGCGGATTTCGATTCGTTTATTTCCCATCTGGAAAGCCAGGCGCGCGAAAAAGACGTAGTGATATTCCATGTCTGGCTGCCGCTTGCTTCTCCATTTGCATCCGCAGCAACGGTTATTTTGCGAGGGCATGGCTACTTCCTTGGCGGCGTACTGCCATGCTGGCTCAACGGGGAGGATGGATTGCTCATGCAGAAAGTCAGTCAGGAGCCTAACTGGGAGGGAATCGCACTCTACTCTGAGCGCGCCAAGAGAATAGGAGAAATGATCAGTCGTGATTGGAAGTGTGTGAACGCAAGGGTGTAAGAGCTGGGCTCGATCCTGCCACCACCACAGATTAACTATCTATCGGCAAAGGTAAGTCATCAGGGTATCGGGGAGCTTTTTGGGGAAGTGCTGGCCGAGAATAGACCCATGTTGAGGCTCTGCGAGGGTTTTGGGTTCAAAAAGAGTTTCTTTAGCAATTCTGTGATATAGTGTTGTCTACCATAACGGCACAAAACCACAGGGAGGCGCGCATGAAGCCTGGTAAAGCAGTATCATGGTTAATAGGCAATTTGCAACGCAGTTTGTTTCCCAAACCGGATGAATGCCGGCAGATTTCTTTCACACAAAAAAATCCTGTGAAATCCTTTAAAACAACATAATCAGAAATGAACAGGAGGGATACGGATATGTTCCTGAAAGCGGTTTTCCCCGGAAAATACATCCAGGGCGAGAAGGCTCTGGATCAACTGCCCCATTGGGTCAATTTAATGGGCAACAACGGACTGATATTGGCTTCCCGCAGCGTCAGAGAAAATATCCTTGACAGATACGGCGATGAATTGTCCGCGAACTCGATTTGCATCGAGCCGTTCATGGGCGAGTGCTGTGAAAAAGAATTGAGCCGTTTGTCCCACATTATCAGCCGCAAGCAGGTGGGCGTCCTTGTCGGCATGGGCGGCGGAAAAACAATCGACACGGCCAAAATCGCCGCTGACCGGGCTCAAATCCCGGTAATCATCGTTCCCACCATCGCCTCGACAGATGCCCCATGCAGCGGCTGCGCCATCCTCTACACGGAGGAAGGCGTTTTTGATTCCGTTCATTATCAAAAAATGAACCCGCAGGTGGTGCTGGTGGACACGACTGTCATCGCCGAGGCACCGACACGCTTTCTCATTTCCGGGATGGGTGACGCACTGGCGACATGGTTCGAAGCCAGGTCCTGTGACCGCACCCAATCGGCGAACGAATGTGGCGGATACAGCACAATGACGGGGCTTAATCTCGCCAGGCTCTGCTATGATACGTTGTTGATGTACGGCGCAGCCGCTAAAATCGCCGGCGAGAATCATATCGTCACACCGGCCTTGAATCACATTATCGAGGCGAACATATTGCTGAGCGGAATCGGGTTTGAAAGCTCCGGCCTGGCAGCAGCCCATTCCATTCATAACGGACTGACAGCGTTGGAAGAAACCCATTCGTTCTACCATGGTGAGAAAGTGGCCTTCGGCGTTTTGACGGGCCTTCAGCTCGCGGACGCTTCACCGCTGGAATCGGCAGCCGTGTTCTCGTTTTGCGAGGAAATCGGCTTGCCGACCACG
>CAIVVZ010000172.1 GCA_903909505.1 uncultured Desulfobacteraceae bacterium | reverse complement strand
GGCCGGCTTTCGTATGTGCTGGGGTTGACGGGTCCGAGCATGGCGGTGGATACGGCGTGTTCATCGTCGTTGGTGGCGGTGCACCTGGCGTGCCAGAGTCTTCGTTCAAGGGAGTGCGATATGGCGCTGGCCGGGGGGGTGAACGTGATTTTGCTGCCGGAGCTATCGATCAATTTTTCAAAGGCCAGGATGCTTTCCCCGGATGGGAGGTGCAAGACATTCGATGCATCGGCAAACGGGTACGTTCGGGGCGAGGGCTGCGGGGTTATCGTGCTGAAGCGGCTGTCGGACGCGTTGGCCGGCGGGGACCGGATTTTGGCGGTGATCCGGGGCAGCGCGGTGAATCAGGACGGCCCGAGCGGGGGATTTACGGTACCGAGCGGACCGGCCCAGGAGGCGGTGATCCGTCGGGCCCTTTCAAACGGGGGGGTGAAGGCCGGGGAAGTGGGGTATATCGAGGCCCACGGGACGGGGACTTCACTGGGAGACCCGATCGAGGTGGGTTCCCTGGGGAAGGTTTTCAGCGACAGATTGGAGACGGACCCGCTGGTAATCGGCTCGGTGAAGACGAACATCGGGCATCTGGAGGCGGCGGCCGGGATCGCGGGGTTGATCAAGGTGGTGTTGTCGTTGCAGCACGGAGAGATTCCTTCGCACCTGCATTTCACGAAGCCCAATCCCCATATTGCGTGGGAGAGGCTGCCCTTCGAGATCCCGACCCAACCGAGAAAGTGGCCGGCAGGTAAGAAGAAGCTGGCCGGGGTGAGTGCTTTTGGTGCGAGTGGAACGAACGCGCATGTGGTATTGGAGGCGGGGCCGGTTGGCGGGAAGCGCTCGAGTGAATGCGAGCGGCCGATTCATCTTCTGGCGCTTTCTGCCAGAGGGGAGGCGGCATTGAAGGCGCTGGCGGGACGGTACGCGGCGCATTTGGCGGACCATGCCGATGAGGCGATTGGCGATGTGTGTTACACGGCCAATACGGGGCGGTCGCACTTCGAGGAGCGGCTGGCGGTGATCGGCGCCACGCGCGAGGAGATCGCGGCCGGGTGCCGGGCTTATCAGGAGAATCGCGATGGGGCGGGTGTCAGCAAGGGTCACGAGGGGGGAAAAAAGATCGCCTTTCTCTTTACCGGTCTTTTTGCCGGCCAGGGCTTGCGGTACGCGGGGATGGGCAGGGACCTGTACGAGACGGCGCCGGTATTCCGGTCGGTTCTGGACCGCTGCGACGAGATTTTGAAGGGGGTGCTTAAAAAACCCTTGATCGAGATGATTTATGCCAAAGGGGAAGGCAGGGAGCTGGACGATACGGCCTATGCCCAGCCGGCGCTGTTTGCGGTGGAGGTTGCACTTTTTGAGTTGTGGAAGAGCTGGGGGATCGAGGCGTCGCTGGTGATGGGCCATGGTGTGGGGGAGTATGCGGCAGCCTGCGCGGCAGGGGTGTTTTCTTTGGAGGAGGGGCTGCGACTGGTGGCCGAGCGGGGCCGTTTGATGGGCGGAATCGGTATGACCGGGGAGATGGCGGTTTTGCCGGAAGAGGCCCTTCCGGCGTTTCGGGAAGCTATCGCAGGGGTTTCCTTTGAAATGCCCCGGATCAAGATGGTATCGAGTCTGACCGGTGGGCTGATGACTGGTGGGCTGATGACCGGCGGCATGGATTGGCCGGACTACTGGGTGCGGCATGCACGGGAGCCGGTGCGGTTCCAGGCTGGGATGGAGACGCTCAAGCAAGAGGGATGCGGGATTTTCATCGAGGTGGGTCCAAATCCGGTGCTGTTGGGGATGGGGCAAAGGTGCCTGCCTGACGGGTACGGGTCCTGGTTGCCGAGCCTGCGGGAAGGGCAGAAGGATTGGCAGCGGATGCTGGAGAGTCTGGGCGAGCTGTATGCAGAGGGAGTCACACCGGATTGGCAGGGTTTTGACCGGGACTATGGAAGAAATAAAGTGGTTCTGCCGACCTATCCGTTTCAGCGACAGCGTTACTGGATCGAAGGGCCGGGGACAAAGCACACCGGTTCCCGGAGCCTTCCCGGCCGGATAGTGCATCCGCTTTTGGGGCAACGACTGCCGACAGCGCACCGGGACATCATTTTTGAGTCGCAAATCGCAAAGGATTCGCCGTCGTATTTAGGGGATCACCGGATTTACGGGGAAGTGGTGTTTCCGGCGACGGGGTATGTGGAGATGGCACTGGCCGGGGGCTGGCAGCTCATGGGATCGGAGGCGTTGACGATCGAGGGATTTTCGATCCTGCAGCCGCTTATCCTGCCCAAGGAGGAAAACCGGGTAGTGCAGACCATCCTGCACCCTGAAGCGGACGGGGGATACGCTTTTGAGATCTCTAGTGAGGCGTCCCCTGGCCAATGGCGACTCCACGCGACAGGAAGGATCCGCGGCGGTGGGGAAGAAGAAGGAGGCCGGACGGAGAGGCTTGAAGAACTGAAAGCGCGTTGCACGGAGCCTCTTTCGGTCGAAGATCACTACCGGCGGTTCAGGGAAAAGGG
>CAIVVZ010000171.1 GCA_903909505.1 uncultured Desulfobacteraceae bacterium | reverse complement strand
CAATAGGGGATGTTGTTAAAAAATATCCCGGCATCATCATGGCGGATTATACCCATCCTTCCGCGGTAAATGCCAATGCCGTGTTTTATGCCAGGCACCACCTGCCGTTTGTCATGGGAACAACCGGAGGAGACCGGAAAACGCTCGAGAACACGGTTACGGCTTCCGCGACCGCCGCGGTCATTGCGCCCAACATGGCCAAACAGATTGTCGGGCTTCAGGCCATGCTGGAATATGGCGCGGCCAACTTTCCGGATCTGTATAAAGGATACAGCCTGAAGGTTCGGGAAAGCCATCAAAACGGCAAGGCGGACACCAGCGGTACGGCAAAGGCCATCATCGGTTACTTTAACCGGATGGGGATTCCCTTTACCGAAAAAGAGATTCAAATGGAGCGGAGTCCGGATGCCCAGCGAAACGCATGGGGCATTCCCGAAGCCTATATCGGCGGACACGGGTGGCATACCTATACCCTGACTTCCGAGGACCAGACCGTTACCTTCGAATTCACCCACAATGTCAATGGCCGGGATGTCTATGCCCTGGGGACTCTGGACGCAGTTGTCTATCTGCATGAAAAAATCGGCCAGGGCATTCGGGGCAGGGTTTTTTCCATGATCGATGTGCTGTAGGGCGCCTGATTCTGTCCTTTCAAACGTGACCCAAGTCAAAACTTTACAATAAACTCAATGTTCATCGAATTCCATAACAAGGTATAGTATGAATGATAACCCACCGGAAATCCTGTCACCGGAAGCGTGTACGAATAGAATTCTTGAGCTCAGCGGGGTGGCATTTGAACCGGATATCGCCGCCGACCTGTGGTCCAAGATATTGAAGCATAAGTGGCTTCTATCGGAAAAACTCGGTCGGGATGTGGGATTGCGGACCGCCTGCATCGATTTCCTGGAAAACATGGAGCAGGCTCCTGATGAGTACGTCACCCATCAACGGAAGAGTATCCTGCATGAGATGGGGGCGCAGACCATCGGCAGGGAAATCTGGGATACCATATCCGACTCCCAGCCCCCCAAGCAGTTGGTCCAACGCAGAATCATCCTTCCCCTTATGGAGGAGGGCCTTTCGATAAAGCACGGGGTAGTTCCGCCCAAGGCAATCGTTTTCTTCGGACCTCCGGGAACGGGGAAGACCCATTTTGTAAAGGCGATAGCCGGCATCCTGTCCTGGCGGTACATAGAGATCTTCCCCAGCATGCTTATGGCGGACGGGGTCGAGAAGATCGGCGCCAACTTGCGGGAAGTCATGGAAGAGGCAAGGCATCTTGATGAAGTGGTCCTATTCATCGATGAGTTCGAAGAGATCGCAGGCAGCCGGGATACGGCTGACCGGATTGACAAGTCGATTACGAACGAGTTCCTGAAACAAATTCCTTTGCTCAGGAATCAGAAGAACAAGATACTTCTGGTTTGCGCCACCAATTACATCCGGCAATTGGATGCCGCAATGCTTCGTCCGGGAAGGTTTGACTGCATCATTCCGGTTGGGGGGCTGGACAGGGAGGGCAGGACAACGATTCTCGAACATTATCTTTCCAAGCTCAATACCGGACAAATCGATCTGGATCGCATCGTCGAAATGACTTCGGGGTTCACCCCTTCGGATATCCAGTATTTTTTCCAGCAGGTCGCGCATTTTGCATTTGAGCAGGAGCTTGCCAGTAAAGAAGACTACCGGGTCACCGCGGAGACATTCATCCACATCCTGCCGAAAGTACGCCCGTCTTTGAGCGATCAAGTGATTGCGGAGTTTGAAAAGGACAGCATCAGCTATTCACGCGTATAGGTTCCTTCAAGAAAACTCCAAATCGGCATGGAACCCGCTTCGGACGCTAACAAGAACCTAACCGCCACAGGGCCCACAAAT
>CAIVVZ010000170.1 GCA_903909505.1 uncultured Desulfobacteraceae bacterium | reverse complement strand
TCTGGTTTTTGCGGGTATCACGATTCTCTGAAAGATAAGCCTTGCAAACGTATTGGAATTTCTGACAAAATCAATAAAGGGTCGAAAATGCGATATGCGTTCTTTTCCCGGAGCATAACTGACACGGATCGGCGCTTCGATAACGGGTATTTTTCTCCACCGGGCTTTAACCAGGATCTCAACTTCAAACTGGTATCGTTTTGCAGTGACATCCAAGTCCATTGCCTCAGGCAATGGGTATATTCTGAACCCGCTTTGAGAGTCTGTGATGCGGGGGCCGCCGGATAGGGACACCCAGAAATTTGAGAACTTGCGCCCGAACCGGCTTGTCCAGGGAACGTGGGTTCCGGCCATTCCCTCTCTTCTGCCGACCACAATCGGTCGCTCGTTGTCCGGTATCGCCTGCATCAACTTCAGTGCATCCTGCGGGTCATGCTGACCATCCGCATCGATGGTAATGGCCCAATCGGCAACCTGGGCTGCCTGGGCAAAACCGGTCAAAATTGCCGCGCCCTTTCCCCTGTTTTCATTGTGGTGCAAAGGATAGATACCTTCAAGGTTCTTGATCCTGTCCGCGGTTGAATCCGTGGAACCGTCATTGATGACAAAAACCGGATAGTTCAGACAAAAGGATTTTTTTATCACGTCCGCTACGGCGTGTTCATGGTTGTAGACCGGGATAATGACGGCAAATCTTCCCTTATTTCCAGCGCCAGGATTCATTTTTTCGGTTCCGACAAAAACGCTATCGCCCAGGTCCCCGGCCCCATGTGGGCGCCGGATGTTAAAGACAGGGGCTGCAATAAAATCTCGGATAAAGGGGCTGAATCTTTAATTCGTTTCTTCACGGTATCGTTCACCCAGGCAAAATTGTCTGAATATTCCAGCATAATCAAGGGGGTTGAATCCGTTGCAAGGGACGCGTTAAGCTTATCTAACGCAAATTTTAGCTGTTCATCCCGATCTTTTACAGCGCCGACTTTTTTAGCACCTTCGCCCGTCGGCGTGATAATCGGTTTTACATGAAACATATCACCGAAAAACGCACGGGGCCTGGCAAGTCGCCCCCCGGCCGCCAGATATTTAAGCTTATCGATAAAGACATATTCCTCGCAGGTGTCTATCGCTCTTTTTGCAAATTCGATGACCGCATCCAGATCAGCGGATCGGGCTGAATACCTTGCCGTTGCCATGGCAATCAGCCCCAGACGGCCGGATGCCGCTTGGGTATCCATGACGGTCAGGCGGTTGTCCGGGTCATTTAGCTTCTTCCATGCTGAAGCCACATCAAAATTTCCCGTAAACGCCGATCCCACGCAAAGATACAATACTTTCGGATATTGATTGACGACCCGCTGGTAGTATTGATGTCTTTCGAAAACAGAAGCTTGTGCCGTGGATACCTTCACACCCGCTTGCATGGATTGATACAACTCCGCCGAAGAAAAAAGGGTTTCAGGCAGTGATTTTTCACCTGCGGTAATATAGCTGTCCAGAAGGGTGATCCCCAGATTTCGGGCATCCTCGCAAGTTATTGATCCGGCCGCATCCGTCATGATATGAATGGGCCCCTTTCCGGGAATTCGTTTAAAATCTGCAATCTGAATGGAGATATTGTCATCGGTCCATTGCAGGACATCGCCCAGGGACTCCATTCGGCGTTTGGCCTCCTGGGTACTATGCGTGTGCAAATGAACTTTCAGGTAGTCCTGGTGGGGAATAGCCACCACGCTCTTGCCGTATATGGAAAGCCTTCCGATTGTTTCGTTGATATCGCCATCCACGTGAAGAACCGTATCGACACAAAATCCATCTTGAAGTTCTTCCTGAAAAGAAGCGGATACTTCCATTTGATTTTTAAATATTTGCGTAATGGGGCGAAACCAGTCGGTTTGGCCGACAAGGCAGTTAAAAAAACCTTCCAGAAAAATGTACATTCCCAAGGCGCCGGAATCGACGACTCCGGCGCTCTTAAGCTTTGGGAGAAGTTCTGGAGTGGAGTGAACGGCCATTTCAAGACGATCCATAATCCTTGAGACATATTCCTCAGTGCCTTCAAAAGGGTGATTTTCCAAAAAGTCAGCCAGTGCATCGAAAACCGTCAGCAGGGTTCCCGGCACGGGATTATGAACCGCCTGCCAGGCCAGATCCCTCCCCCTTTTGGCTGCTTTCGGAAGCAGCGCGACCGAATCCGCCATCAGAAGTCCGCCAAAAAAACGGGCCGCGATATTTCCTGAATTCCCGCGAGCGGACAGAAGCAGCCTGGTAATTGTCGTTTCTCGATCTTTTTCAGGATATCGCAAGGGGGTGAGGCTGATGATCAGATTGCGCCCGGTATCGCCATCCGCAACCGGAAAAACATTGATATCATCCAGAACATCCGACCAGGCCTTAAGGCGCTCGACGCCGGCTGTATAGGCATTTTGAAAAACGAGAGTCATCGCTAAAAACCCAATGCCTTCCGGATTTCCTCCGGTATTTCGAACATGATTTCCTTTTCAGGATATTTCACGGCAACCTGTTCGCTCCTTCCCTTGGCACAGATCTGATTGCTCTCGACCAGCCTGATCTGAAAATCCATCACAATCTTGTATTGCGCTTCAAGGACAGTTGCCGTGCATTTGAATGCGTCCAGATAGTGAAGGGATGCGGTGTGCTTGGTCATGGTCTTGGTGATGGGAAAAAGATAGTTGGTGTTTTTGAAATACCCGAACAAATCCACCCCTGCATTGGCAAAGAGCGCCGACCGGGTCATGTCGAAGTATTTAAGATAATTGCCATGCCACATGATCTGCATGGGATCCAGATCATGAAACGGTACAACATATTTTTTCTCGCAAATCCGATTTTTCTCGCTATTCATATTTGAAAATGACCTTACATACCTGATGAAATATTACCGTGAAAATGTTATTGGCTCAATGATTGTTTGAGCGCATTCTGAACCACCGGATATTCCGTCTCAATCTGCATCAAAAGCTCCGCGACGTCCGCAATTGAATCTTCCCGCGCCGACAACTCCAGCGCCTTGCACAGGCCGGACAGCCGCATGGCACCCAGCAGCGCGCTACCCGATTTCAGTGAATGGGCCGTTCTTTCCATAACCGCAAGGTCTTTTTTCCCCAGGCTGAGTCGAAGGGTGTCCAGTTGTTTTGGCGCTTCCGAGAAAAAATCCCCCAGAATATCGGCGGTCATCTCTCCCATGGCTTCCCGGAACTGTTGGAATATCTCGGGATCAAGCGTCGGCGTTTCGCTCTGAGCCTGGCCATCGACAGACGGTGATGACGGCTGGCCGCTTGATGCCCGGCACTGACTCAGGGCTCGAATGAGTGCGTCCACGTTGATGGGTTTGCTGATGTAGTCGTCCATTCCGGATGCCAGGCATTCTTCCCGGTCTCCCTGCATGGCATTGGCGGTCATGGCAATGATTCGGGGCTGCCGGGTTGCCGGAAAATTCTTTCGAATAAAGCGGGTGGCCTCAAGGCCGTCCATCTGCGGCATCTGCACATCCATCAGTACCACGTCATAAAGCTGTCGGTGGATCGACTCGATAGCCTCGATGCCATCTCCGGCAATATCCGCCCGGTATCCCAATCGTTCCAGAATACGCGTGGCAACTTTTTGATTTACGACATAATCTTCCACAAGAAGGATCCTCAGCGGGTTGCCGAGGCTGATGCGGGGATCCATCCGGGTTCCAGAATCAGCTTTTGAAGAAACCGGCTTTGTATCGCCAAGGGTCTCCAGAAGCGTATTGTAGAGCATGGAAGACTTGATGGGCTTGGTTAAAAACGCGGCGAACTCCGCTGCTCCGCCGGTTTCCTTTCTGCCCAGAGAAGTGAGCATGATCAGCGGCAGGCTTCGCGCATCGCGGTGCCGGCGGACTTCAATCGCCAACATAACACCATCCATCTCCGGCATCTGCATATCCAGAATGGCCAGGTCAAAGGCGTCCCCGCGGCGGATCATCTCCAGTGCCTCGACAGGCGTGGCCGCTTCCATCGGCTGCATTCCCCAGCCGCGGGTCTGAAACGTCAGAATTCGGCGGTTACTGGCATTGTCATCCACAATGAGCACCCGCTTGCCGCTCAAGTCCGGCTGATTGGCCAAAAGATAGACGGGGGTGGGCCCCTGCGCTTCCTGGAAGGTCAACACAAAATGAAAGGTTGATCCTTTACCGGGTATGCCTTCGCTTTGCACCCAGAGGGATCCGCCCATCATTTCCACCAGCCTTTTGCTGATCGCAAGCCCCAGACCGGTGCCGCCGTATTTTCGCGTGGTGGAGGCATCCACCTGACTGAACGAGAGAAAGAGGCGATCCAGCTTATCCCCTGGAATGCCGATACCCGTATCCTGGATTGAAAAGTGAAGGCCGGAGTGCTGCGGTGTATCGGGCTGAATTTCTTCCCGCCGCACTTCCAGTACCACCTCCCCCAGTTCGGTAAACTTGACGGCGTTGTTGAGCAGGTTGATCAGAATCTGTCTTAACCGCGTTACGTCACCGATCAGGGCAACCGGCGTCTGGTCATCAATGAAATAGGCCAGGTCCAGGTTTTTTTCCGTTGCCCGGCCGGCCACCATGTCCAGGGCCGTCTCGATGCAGTCCCGCAGGACAAAGGGGTGATTTTCCAGATCCAGCTTTCCGGCTTCAATCTTTGAAAAGTCCAGGATATCGTTGATGATGGTCAGAAGGGCATCGCCGCTGGTCCGAATGGTTTCGGCGAACTCGCTTTGATCCGGGTCAAGCGGCGTATCCCACAAAAGATCGGTCATGCCGATAATGGCATTCATGGGCGTACGGATTTCATGGCTCATGTTTGCCAGAAACTCGCTTTTAGAGCGGGAGGCGGACTCCGCCATTTCCTTGGCGGAAACCAGCTCCGCGGTGCGTTCCTGAACCAGTTCTTCCAGATGCTGCTGATACTCCTGCAATTGCGTTTCCGCCTGCCGGCGATCCTGAACTTCCGTTTCAAGATGGCAGCTGTAGGATTCCAGTTTGGCCATGAATTGATTGAAAAACGTGGATAACCGTCCAATTTCATCACCCGAAACCACGGGCACCCGTACCGACAAATCCCCGTTTGCCGCGGTTTTGAAGTGATACATCAGCTCTTGAAGGGGAAGGGTGATGGATGCGCTGATCCAGAGGGTCAAAAACAGAACCAGGGCCAGCGTCACCGCAGCCGTCACCCAGATGAATTTACAGACTGTGTAAAGCGGAGCATAAAACTCGTCATAATAGCTGGATGAAGCCACGATCCAGTCCAGTTCCGGCAAATAATCAAAAATGACCAGTTTTTCCCTTGGCGCGGATTCATCCGGATTTTGCCAGGGATAGACGATTTTACCGGTTTTTCGGGAGCAGATTTCCTGAATGAATTTTCTGCCGTCGGCATCGGTTGAATCCAGGATGTCGGTTCCCTGAAGTTTGGGATGGACGATCAAAACACCCTGACTGGTCATTACATAAGGGTAGCCGGTTTTTCCAAAACGCAGGGAGAGAATGCTCTCCCGGAAATCGTCCACATTCACCAGGATGTCAAATTCTTTCCGGTATGAGGATGCGGAAATGATCCAGTCCCACGGTGCAAAATACGTCATATACAGGGCCTTGGGCCGGGTTTCGTCATCATCGGGGTTTTTCCAGTCGTATTCCAGATATCCTTCCCTTCGGTGAATCTGTTCCTGAATAAATCCGTAAGATGAAATATCAGCATCTCGAAGGGCCTGCTTGGGATGAACCTTCAGAACGCCCTGGCTGTCCAGACAGTAAAGGTAGCCGGTAATGCCGATGCGCTGGCTCAGGAGGATATCGGCGGCCAGACTTTTTGCCGCTGCTTCAGTCATTTTCCCGCGTTGAAACTGATGAAAGAGATGCTCCACAATCTCGCGGTTTTTTTCGGCAATCGCCCGCAAATGATTCAGGATCGAAGCATTTGCCGTGGTCTTGACCATGCTGAGAACCGCAAAAGTGGAATTTTGCAGCTCACTTTCCACCTGGGTTTCGATGGTTTTACGGACAAAAGAATAAATCACCGCATTGCCGGCCACAATGGCCAGGGAAAAGACCAGAGAATACACGATCAGCAGCTTGAAGCGGATGCGAAGATTTCGGAAATAAATCAAAATTCCCGCCTTTAGCCTTTATGAAAAATCTCTGCAAACGGATTGTTGAATGGAACCGGTTTTTCCTTTAAAGGCTTTCGGGATCCTTTTTTCAATTCGGTTTTCCGGTCCGGACCCGGTTGAGGCGGCTGGGGTGAAGACGCCGATTCCGGGGCGGATTTCATGGAAAGCGATATCCGTTTGCGGTCCATATCCACGTCAAGTACCGTTACTTGCACTTTCTGGTTGACCTTGACCACATCCTGGGGGTTCTTGACAAACCGGTCGGACAGTTCGCTGACATGAACCAGGCCGTCCTGATGCACCCCAACATCCACAAAAGCTCCGAATGCAGTGACATTGGTGACGATTCCGGGAAGTTTCATGCCGATGCGAAGGTCTTCCATTTTTTCGACACCGCTGGTAAAGCCCATTTCAAACGGCTCTCTGGGGTCCCGCCCGGGTTTGGCCAGCTCATTCAGAATATCTTTAAGGGTCGGCAAACCAACGGATGCGGTGACATACCGGGAAATATCGATCCGACTTCGAAGCTCGGCGGTTTTCATCAGATCCGTCACGGTGCAGCCCAGATCTTTTGCCATGGCATCCACGATCGGGTAGCTCTCCGGATGAACGGCGCTGGCATCCAGGGGATTGATTCCCTCTCGGATCCTGAGAAACCCCGCGGCCTGTTCAAAGGCTTTCGGTCCCAGACGCTTGACTTTTTTAAGGGCCTGGCGCGAGTCAAACGGACCGTTTTCATTGCGATGCAGGACGATGTTTCTGGCAAGCTGCGGCCCCAACCCGGAAACATAGGTCAAGAGCTGAGCACTGGCCTGATTGACATCCACGCCCACGTGATTGACGCAGCCGATCACCACATCATCCAGGGACTGTTTCAGGG
>CAIVVZ010000169.1 GCA_903909505.1 uncultured Desulfobacteraceae bacterium | reverse complement strand
TAGTCTTAAATAGTTGACGGTTTTCGCGCCGTATCCCACAATCGGGATGTCGTGCGGAACGCCGAGAATCACCCGCCAGTCCACCCACATGGGGTTGTAATTCCCGTCCAAATCCAGGCCATGCTCGATGCGGCCATACAGTGGAATAATGCAGGATTCCTCGGTCCGCTCGATTTGAAAAGGGCCGGCCTTGGAAAGCCAGTGATCGGGCTTTTCCTTTTGGTATCCGTTGTTGATTTCCTGCCGGAACAGGCCGTATTCATAATGAATGCCGTAGCCAAACCCCGGATAATCCAGGGTTGCCAGAGAATCCAGAAAGCAGGCGGCCAGCCGTCCCAGGCCCCCGTTTCCCAGAGCCGCATCGGTTTCCTGCTCCCTGACCTCTTCCAGGTCAATGCCCATGTCCATCAAAGCCGTGCAACAGGCATCAAATATATCCAGGTTGGTTAAATTGATTCCCAGGGATCTGCCGATCAGAAATTCCATGGACAAATAATACAGCCGCTTGGCATCCGCCGCCTGATACCGGGCCTCGGTTTCCAGAAGCTTTTCCAGAAGCCGGTCGCGCAGCGACAAGGTAAGGGCGAGATAGACGTCGCGAATGGTTTTGCTATGAAATTCTTTTCCCAGAGAATATTTCAGATGTCTGAACAGGGAATCCCGCAGGCTGTTCGGGTCGTTTTTTAGCGGTTCCAGAGCATTGGTATCCATGTTTGGCATTCTCCACGTGTGACGATTAAGAGGGCAATAAAAAACAATTGGTTACAAAAATACCGAGATGATAAAAATATATAATCCTTATCATTTCATGAAGGCCATTGTCAAAATAATTAGGGCTGGACGCATTGCGAAACCAAAGGAAATCGTGAAAGACGTATGCGCAAGTCCGGCATGTATTTCCTTGACACAACAGGGATTTGCGACTAAAATTTTTGACTTAAATATCAATTATCTGACGTTGGAGGACTGAATGGATTACAAAAAAACCCTGAATCTGCCGGCAACCGCCTTCCCGATGAAAGCCAGCCTGGCCCAGCGCGAACCCGAGCAGATCAAGCAATGGGACGAAACCCGCCTCTATGATGCGATCCGCAAGGCATCCAAAGGCCGGGAGCAGTTTATTCTTCACGACGGCCCGCCGTACGCCAACGGCCATATTCATATCGGAACCGCGCTGAACAAAATTTTAAAGGACATTGTCGTCCGGTCCCGTCAGATGGCGGGCTTTGATGCGCCGTATGTTCCGGGTTGGGACTGTCACGGCCTTCCCATTGAGCACAATGTGGACAAGGAGCTTGGGGATAAGAAAAAAGACATGTCCCAGGCCGACATCCGCCGGCAGTGCCGGGTTTATGCCGAAAAATTCATTGATATTCAAAGAGAAGAATTCAAGCGCCTGGGTGTCATGGGAGAATGGGACGATCCCTATCTGACCATGAACTACACCTACGAGGCGATCATCGCTACCGAATGCCTGAAATTCGCTCTGGGGAACAACCTGATCCGCAGCAAAAAGCCCATTCACTGGTGCTGCCAGTGCCAGACAGCCCTGGCAGAGGCTGAAATTGAATATCACGATGAATCCTCGCCCTCGGTTTTTGTCAAGTTTGAGCTTCAGGCGGACTTGAGCCTTGATGTTCCGGGTCTTTCCGGTGAAACCATTTATATTGTGATCTGGACTACCACGCCCTGGACCCTTCCGGCAAACCTGGCCATTGCCCTGCATCCGGACTTTGTTTACGCAGCCGT
>CAIVVZ010000168.1 GCA_903909505.1 uncultured Desulfobacteraceae bacterium | reverse complement strand
GACCTGCTCCACCTTGTTTTTCCCGACGCCCCCGTTCATCTTTCCGATGACTTCGATGATTGAGGGATCGTTGCCCACATCCACCAGGGTGTTCAGGTCCTCAATGCGTTTCCAGTCCCCTTGAACCATATAAACATTGGAACTGTAGATGTTGTTATTTCCCAGGATCGGAATGATTTTCATTGGTTCGGAATTCCTACTCCAGTTTGGACTGCTTCTCTCTGATTTCAGCATGCTGGGCCAGTTTGGGCAGATCGAGGATCAGGGCGACATTGCCATCTCCCAGGATCGTGGCGCCGGACACATGCTCGATATCCCGGTACATCCGGCTCATGGACTTGATCACGGTCTGGTGCTGGCCGACCACCTGATCCACCACAAACCCCACCCGGCTGCCATCGATCCTGGCGGTCACGATCTGCTCGATCGCCGGAGCACTGCCGCCGTGCGTGAACATTTCCCGCAGACAGATATAGGGCACGATTTCTCCCCGGATGCTGGCCACATGTTTTCCATGGGCTTTGGCGACGTCCTCCCGGGTCAGCTCCACGCATTCTTCAATGGCGGCCAGGGGCATGATGTAATGGATGTCGTCGATCTGGACCAGCAGCCCGTCGATAATGGCCATGGTCAAAGGCAGCTTCAGGGTGATCGTGGTTCCGACGCCTTTTTCGCTGAGCATCTCGATGGTTCCCTGCAAGGCATCGATGCCTTTTTTCACCACATCCATGCCCACGCCGCGGCCGGAAACATTGGTGACGGTTTTTGCCATCGAGAACCCCGGCATCAGCGTCAGGGAAAAAATCTCTTTCTCGGACAGCACGGCATCAGGGGCTATCAGTCCTTTTTCAACGGCTTTGGCGCGGATGGCCTCGGTATCGAGTCCGGCGCCGTCATCGCTGATGCGGATAAAGATGTTGGCCCCGGAATGCTCGGCCGAGAGATGAACCGTTCCCTGGGCCGGTTTGCCGGCCGCCTTTCTGATCTCCGGCTTTTCAATGCCGTGATCGATGCTGTTCCGGATAATGTGGATGAGCGGATCATTCAGTTTCTCGATCACGGTTTTGTCCATCTCCGTTTCGGCACCCTCGGTATTCAGGACGATCTCCTTGCCCAGTTCCATCGAAAGGTCCCGGACCAGACGCTCGAACCGGCTGAACGTGGCGCCGATGGGGAGCATTCGGATGCTCATTGTGTTGTCCCGAAGTTCACCGGTCAGGCGCTCCACTTCCTCAGCCACCTGAATCAGCGACAGATCGTTGAACCGGGCGGAAAGCTGGCTGAGACGCGATTGAACCGTCACCAACTCACCCACCATGTTGACCAGTCTGTCGAGTCTTTCCGCGGGCACGCGGATGCTGGCGGTGGATTCCACGGCCTGACGTTTCTGGCGCTTTTCCCGGATGTGCTGCTGTTCCACAAGCGCGGCCTGTACCTGATCGTTGCTCACCATGCCGGAATCCACCAGCAGGGAGCCGATCCGTTTCTGAGCCCCCAGCACTTCTTTCAGGGCATTGGCGTTCAGATCGCCCCGCTCGACCAGGATTTCCCCAAGCTTCTTGTAATCCTGCTCCGCATCGGTCTGCCGGGCGTCATCGATCACATTGATGCGCAGCTCGCAGGCGTCTTCCACAAAAATAAACACATCCCGAATGGCGTTTTCATCCCGGGTCGTTGTCAGGATAATATCCCAGGCCGTATAGCAGACTTCGGGGTCTATCTCGTTCAGGAAGGGAATGGGGTCCGTATTGGCAAGGATATCGCATGCTCCCAGGTCCCGGAGTTCGTTCAGCAGAAGGGTAGGGTTGGTTCCGGATGAAAAAAGACCGGATTCCGGACAAAACCGGATCCGGTAGGTTACCTCGTGCCCTTCAATTGCCGGGGCATCGGGTGCATTGACGACTGACTGCCCGGCATCGGCCGTGACATTGGCAGCGCAAGAGGAAGCGGGTGGAATTTCCGGGGCAAGCAGCATGTCGCGGAAGGATTGGGAGATCGCCTCTGTGATGGCCGTGTCTTCGGCTTCGCCTTGTCCGGTATCATCGATCATCTTCAGGATTTCATCGCAGGCGGACAGCGTGAGATCAATCAGGGGCTTGGTAACGGTGATCTTTCCATTGCGAACCCGGTCATAGACCGTTTCCACATCATGGGTAAAGGCAGCGACCCTGTCGAATCCGAACATGGCCCCGGAGCCCTTGATGGTATGCATGGCACGGAACACCCTGCCGATAATCTCCTCATCGGAAGGCGTTCTTTCCAGCTCCAACAGCGCCGTTTCCAGCTCCGTGAGCAGCTCATGCGCTTCTTCCTTGAAAGCTTCCTTGTAGTTATCCGTCATCCCAGCACCTTTTTGACAACTGCAATGAGTTGTTCCGGTTTAAAGGGTTTTACGATCCAGCCCGTGGCGCCCGCGGATTTTCCTTCTTGTTTTTTTTCCGCCTGGGATTCCGTTGTCAGCATGACAATGGGAATGAATTTGCAGGACGGAAGCGCCCTAAGTGCCCGGATCAGGCCGATGCCATCCAGGTTCGGCATGTTCAGGTCAGTAATGACCATGTTCAGTGCCTGATTATCGACTTTAACCAAAGCATCTTGCCCATCAACGGCTTCGACGACTTCATAGCCGGCATCCCGCAGGGTGAAGCTGACCATCTGGCGGACGCTGGCGGAATCATCAACGGTCATAATCACTTTGCTCATGTCTAATCCCTCCATGACCACAGGCAGGGGTTGTCCCCGCCAAGCGTGCAGGCCTTCGGCCTTCGGTAGCCCGCCGATTCCAGAACCGTCTTGAATGTTTCCGGCATGTTTCCCTTCAGGGTCAGGTTCTGGCCGGCTCTCAGGCAGGTACGGTGAAGCGAGCAGATCAACTGCAGAAAGGAGACATCCGCGCTGGTGACGCTTTCCAAATTCAGCACCAGTCGTTTTCCTCTGCTCTGAAAATCCCGCAGCGCCTCCAGGCATTCCTGAGCGTTTTGAATGGAGATGTCTCCGCTGACCAGCAGTTGGGTTTGATCAGGTGAAGCTTCGATTTCGAATGGGTTCATTTTCTTACCTCTGTTAAAGGCTATGGGCTATAGGTCATAGGCTATGGGTTGAAGGCGGCAACCTTCGGTCTTTTGGGCTGACTTAAAACAATTCCACATTATCTCCCAAATCCTCGCCGGTTTCCGCATCCGGCAAGGTTTCATGCGTTTGCGCTTCCGCATCCGTTAAGGGTTCATGAGTTTCGGCTACAGTCAGGGTTTCCTGTGCTTTTGAATCGGCCGGTATGGGCTCCGTCGCATCCGCATCGGCAAATAGGATATCTTCAAAAAGGAAATCATCGAAAAGTTCCGGTTCTTCGGTTGTGGGTGCCGTCGTCTTGTCGGGCACAGTCATTTCAAGGATGGCGGCAGCGGCGGGAAGGACTACGGCGGCCCCGGCAATGGACTGGTGGATCTCGCGTTCCCTTTCCATGGTATACCGATCCGTCATATCCGCCATTTTCTTACGGTCGGCATCTCCGGCGGCGTCAGGGCTGAGGGCGCGCATCTTCTCGACCATGGATTCCAGGTCTTCGATGACCCTGCGTATTTCTCCGCTGATTCGCTCGTGCACGGTAATGCCCTGAATCGTCGTTTCTATGTCCTGCGTCAGGGCATTGCCGTCATGGCCAATGCGGGCCAGAAGGTCTGAAACATTACGGTCCATCTGCTGGAGAGGGGCGATCATGCCTTCAATCCGCTCCGACATGCCGGTCTGTTGCGCCTGTCCGGCTTGTACAGCCCGGTTGGTTTGATCAACCGGGACAATTCCTTCCGGCTGAGCTGTCCGGCTCAGGGCAAAGGAGCCGGCTTCTTCCATGACTGCCCTGAGGGTGCCGGAAATTTCGTCTATTTTCCCCGATGTCTCATTCGAAAGCCGGCTGATCGATTCGGCCAAAATCCCCAGGGCCGCGCCCTCTTGTCCGAGATGGGCGGCATGAATGCTGGCATTGAGGGAGATCAGCCGCATCTGTATCCCGATTTTATCAATTTCGCGGATAAAGACGGTCATATCCCTGGCGCTGTCCGTGATCCGTTCCATGGAAGCGGACCACTCCCGGTTGATCTCTCCATAACTGGCGATGGCTTCCCCCAGTGAGGACAGCTTTTTTTCCAGATCCGACAGGAACGATTCCTCCTTCTGGCTGTCCGCGCCGGCCAGCGTTTGCATTTCTTCGGACATGACTGTGATTTCGGAGGCAATCCGCTTCAAATTTTCGATGATCCGGCCGACAGCGGAAAGCAGGTCCGCATCCGCATCTTTCAACTGGACGGATTGCACCTGGCAGGGAACAATGGCATCGCTAAGCCCGGAAAGGGCTTCGGAGCGATTTTCGATACGCTTTCGGAAAATCTGCCAGGGTTTGGACGGAATTTCCCCGGTTTTGGCCGAATCCGAGGGGCCGAGTCTTTCCCCCACATCCCGAAGCGCATCGCGAACATGCTCCAGGCGCTGGCGAGTGATGTCGTGAAACTGCATGGACGAAACCACTTCGCCGATGCTTTGCGAAATGCGCTTCCAGCGGGTGGCTATCTCCCCCAGCGTTTCGGATGACGATTGATTGCGCTGGGTCATTGCGGACAGACTTTGAACCGCCTGATCCAGAATCAAACGGGAATGGCCCTGCTGTGTTTTTTCAAAGTCCGTCATCCGCTGCAAGCCCTGACGGATCATATCCGCCAGATTCATCGAATGGTCCATCAATTCGGCTGTTTTTGCCGTTACATTGGCGGCAAGCTTTTTCACCTCCTCGCCCAGGGCGGAAAAGCCCGTATCCCGGCTGCCCAGGCTGGCGCTCTCGATTTTGATCAAATTACAGAGTGCGTGCAGATTCCGGATGGTCTGATCGAAGCGGCCCAGTTGAGCGCCGATGGCTTCGAACCGGACCAGCAGAGAGGAAAGAACGGATACGCCTTTTCCGGACAACGCCTCCTGCTCATGGATCTGCGCAAAAACAGCTTGCAGCCCGTCCATATTCTGCTTCAGTTCCTCCCCGGACAAACAGGTCGCAACCTGTGAAGAGAGTTCGGACAAGACTTTGGTCCGGAAATAAAACTCCTGAAGTTTCTCCCCGAGCTGGATAAATTCGCCTTCCGTGCTGCCTGACAACTCATGCAAAATTTGGTTGGCGCCCAGCAGGCGGTCCTGCCATGACGGCAGCGACGCCGGGGTACGGCTGTTCCAGTTTTTTAGAGCGGAAATTATCATGGTCGATGAATGTCCCATGGGGTTGTATAAAAAGGTTAGAAGTCTTTAAAATCATCCTCATCCATGGGAATGATGTCATTGGGCCGAACTTCCTTGGACCGGTTGAGCGCAACGGTTTTTCCTTTTACCGGTCTTTTGGCGACGGCCAGCGCTTTTTGGGGTGCTTGCCTGACATGGGCTCTCGGGCGGCTTGCGGGGCGGTGGCTGCGGGACGATACCGTGCGATGCCCGCCGACCATGTCCGCCAGCTCTCCAACAAATGCTTTCATCTCTTCGGCCTGGGCGTTCAGCTCTTCGGAGGCAGACGCCGATTCCTCGGCGGTTGCGGCATTCTGCTGGGTGACCTTATCCATTTCCGTGACCGCGATATTGACCTGCTCGATGCCCTGTGCCTGCTCGTTGGAAGCGGCCGCTATTTCCCCGACCAGTTCGCCCACTTTCGCGGTGCTGCCGGCCACTTCCTTGAAGGCGTCGTTGGTGGTCTTTACCAGCGCGGTTCCTTCAATGACTTTTTTCACGGTGCCTTCAATCAATGCAGCAGTGTTTTTGGCCGCCTCCGCCGCGCGCATGGCCAGATTCCGAACCTCGTCGGCCACAACGGCAAATCCGGCGCCGGCTTCCCCGGCTCTGGCGGCTTCCACGGCGGCGTTCAGGGCCAGAAGATTGGTCTGAAACGCGATTTCATCGATGGTCTTAATGATTTTGGAGGTATCCTCGCTGGCTTTGGAGATTTCCAGCATGGAAGTGGTGAGCTGGCTCATGGATGTATTGGCCTTATTCACCACCTGGTTGGCCTGTTTCATGAGCGAATCCGCCTGTCCGGAGTTGCTGGCGTTTTGTTTGGTCATGGAGGACATTTCCTCCAGGGACGATGAGGTCTCTTCAACGGATGCCGCCTGCTGGGAAGAGCCTTCGGCCAGGGACTGGGAAGCAGAGGAAACCTCTCCGGCCGCGGACGATACCTGATCCGAGGCTTCTGTCAGTCCATTGATGACACGGTTCAGCGCCCGGGTAATAGACAGCGACTGGTAGATCCCCAGAAAGAGCGAAACCGTGATGCCAAGGATGATCAGGGAGCCAAAAATCAGTTTGATGGTTCCGGCGGTTTTGTTAAAGGCCTCGGTTGTCGCTTTGGAGTTGGCAAGGTTGATGTCGGTGATTTCGTCAAGAAGTTTCTCTGCTTTCTGAAAAAGATCCCGGGTCTTTCCGATACTCAATGTGCGGGCGGTATCCATATCTCCTTTTTTGAACAGTGAAAGAACTTCCTGGTGGGACTTTTTCCAGCCGTCCCATTCCTGGACCAGTTTTTTCCACACAACCGCTTCATTCGGAGACTGGGGCAGCGGTTCATAAATCTTCCAGCCTTCATCCACGCGTTTCCATGCCGCGTCCAGATCGTCATATTGACGCTTAATGATTTCAGCGTCCTTTTCATAGCGGAGGACTCTTTCCGCTTGCGAGATGGCAGTCTGGGCTTCATTTATGACTCCCAGAGCGTAGATACTCGGCAGAAATACCGATGCAGTTTCATCATAGGCATTCTTCGCCACATTCAGGGACCAGAATCCCACGCCGCCGATGAGTGCCGCAATCACAGCCACAATAAGAAACCCGCCGATCAATTTGGTGCTTAATTTCATGTTTTTCATTTCGACTCTCTCCTTTATGAATCAAGACAACTATTCTATCTGATGTTCATCCGCGATACTGTCTTTTCCTTGCCCATTGCCCGCTACCAATAGCCAATAGCCCATTTTTATGCCGCCTTTTCCAGCAACCCGATTTCGTTTTCGGTCAGCACCTTATCAATATCCAGAAGGATCTTAACGCCGCCTTCGATTTTGGCCATGCCCAGGATATAATTGGTATTCAGTTGGGTTCCGAACATGGGGGCGTTTTCGATATCGTTGCCGTTGATATTGAGCACTTCGGACACGGAATCTACCACGATTCCGATATTGAGGGGGGTATCCCGCAGTTCGATCTGAACCACGATGATGCAGGTGCGCTCCGTGTAGTCCATGGCCGGCATGCCGAACCGCAGCCTCAAATCAATGACCGGAATAACCTTGCCCCGAAGATTGATGACGCCTTTGACGAAATCCGGGGCCTGGGGCACCGAGGTTATGGGCATCATGCCGATGATTTCACGGATTTTCAGGATGCCGATGCCGTACTCTTCCCCTGCCAGGGTAAATGTCAGGTATTTTCCTTCCCGGCCGCCGGTGGTTTGAGCCGCCTGGTTAAATTTGCTGATGCTGTCTTGCATGATGATTGTTCCTCCATAAGTTTAAAATGATGTGGTGTTATCTGACTCAAGATGACTGATTCGGGGGGCCTCCGGACGCGCTTTTTTTTGTAAAAGGCGATTGCCCGGATTTTTACATTTTTCTGGAGAAAGTGTGGCTAAGGCATTCGTGCCCTGGCTTGTCCGCAGTTTGTCTTCCAGCCCGCCGATGACAGCCATCAACTCTTCTGGGGTTAGGGGGTTCTGCGAATAAGCGTCTGTTTCCGGATTCAGAATGGACGCAATCCAGTCCATGTTGCCAAGTCCGGAGATAACGACAATCGAAATATCCGGATGGCAGTGGTGAACCCAGTCAATGAATTCGATGCCCGCGGGATGATGACCCAGAAAAATCCGGATCACTAGATCATAAGGGAGTTCGATTTTCCGTGAAGTGGTGATTTTCCGCCTGGCATCCTCATCTCCGAATGCCGAATCCATGACGAAGCCGTTCCTGCGGAGATGCCGGATGATGGAACGCCGAAGTTCGACTTCTTCATCAACAACCAGAATATTTTTAATGTGTTGAAGCATGTTGATTTGAATATCCCCAAAGCATGAGTATTGGGCAATTGCCCGAAGTCCGATCGAGCCACGATATGGGATATACAAAGCAGGATTTGTGCCAGAATAAATTCAAATGAAATAATGTTGTTATTTATTTGAAATAATGATAGATTATTGCTTGTGAATTTCCGCGGGAATCAAGCTGGGTCGCGACATGAATGTCGTCGTTATTTTTCACATTAGCTTTATGAATCACAAATAGACAACTTAATTAGCCGATATAACTAATAATAAAACCATACGACATAAAGGCCGCGGGGTGCGACATAAAAGTCGCATTCGAAAAAAGCGATGGGATTTGGTTTCCGTCTGCTCATCCCCATCTGGCTTTGTTTTGAATTTTCGAATTGAGTTTTGAGGAGCCATCATCAATGGCGGTGGGATATGGATTCGAAGACAGAATGATACCGCATTTAAGACGCTTTGCATTACAGGAACATGGGATCAAGGGTCAGCTTGCGCATAATGTGGACCGTGCGTGTTAATTCCTACAGGTAAATCCCCGGCTCTGCCGGGGACATCATGAGGGGCGGCGACATAAAAACCGCATCACAGATACTCGGAAATCAGTGCTTTCAATCGCGGATTTTCTTTCATCTGGATGAGTTTTCGCTGAATTTGCCGGACCGTCACTCCCAGAATTCGAGCTGTTTGTTTGCGATCCCCACCGGTTTGGGTGAGAACGAATGCGGTGTGAATTTCATCGTTTTCCTT
>CAIVVZ010000167.1 GCA_903909505.1 uncultured Desulfobacteraceae bacterium | reverse complement strand
GTCCTCAATATTCTGGATCATCTTCAGGACACCCTGAAGATTCGAAAACTTCGGGCCATTCTTGGCGGAACCCATCTGATGTTTTTTTCACCGGACCGGATTGCCGCGGTGATTCAGCGCTTTGAAGACTTTGGCGTGGAGCAGGTCGGGGTTTGCCATTGTACCGGCATGAAGGCTGCCGTTGCGCTGGGAGCACACTTCAAGGAAAGATTCACGACAGCCGCTACAGGCAGCGTGTTTTCCTTTGACTGAAGGGAATTAATTCTGAATACACGTGATACCACACTGACGGGTCCGGCATTCATGTTGGGCTCGGCCCTGATGTTTGCCGTGATGGATGGGGTCATCAAGATCATCGGCCCCTCCTTCCGGGTCTGGGACATTGCCTTTTATCGGTTCGGCTTCGGGATTGTGATTCTGTGCGGGATTTACGGCGGCAGGGAAAGCCTGATCAAAGGTGCCAATTTCAGGCTGTTGATCCTTCGCGGAGTGCTGGGCTCCGTGGCGTTTCTATCCATTGTCGGCGCTATCCGTCTGATCCCCATCTCAACGGCAATGGTACTGTTTTTCTCGTTTCCGGCATTTACGGCATTTTTTTCTCCCCTGATATACCGGGAGCGGATCACCCTGCCCGAAATCATCTGTATTGCGGCAACCGTTCTTGGAATCGCCTTTTTGTTTGATTTCCGGTTTGAAGGCGTCTGGTTGGGGCAGGTGCTGGCGATTACGGGCGCCGTGTTTGCCGGTCTGACCGTTACCATCATTAAAAAACTTCGAGAAAACCATCGGACCGGTGTTGTGTACATGTATTTTTGTATTCTGGGTACTTGCATCACATTTCCGGCCTTTATTGCACAGCCGCGGTTACCGAATTCCTGGATTGACGGAGCCATGATGGCAATCATCGTGGTTGCATCCGTTATCGGGCAGCTTTTGATGACCAAGGGCTTGCGGTACTGCAAAAGCTGGGAAGGCGGTGTTCTGATGACCACGGAGCTTATTTTTACAAGCCTTCTGGGGATCCTGTTTCTGCAGGAACAGGTGACCTGGCGGTTCTGGCTGGGAGGGCCGTTGATTCTGGGAAGCGTGATGGCCCTTCAGATGTCCGGAGCGTCAAACAAAGATTAAATGTATTGCGTGGGGTCTGGAATACCGGCTTCGACGAATCCTTTTTGACGAAGAAGGCAACTGTCGCACTGGCCGCAGGCCAGCCCTTCGGGGGAAGGATCGTAGCAACTGTGGGTGATGGCGTAGTCCACGCCCAGTTCGGTGCCTTTTATGATGATCTGGGCTTTGTTGAGATGAAGCAGCGGGGTTCGAATACGGACCCGGGTTTTGCCTTCCACCCCGATTTTGGTGGCCAGATTGGCCATGTGCTCAAATGAGGCGATAAATTCCGGCCGGCAGTCCGGATATCCGCTGAAATCAACGGCATTGACGCCGATAAAAATATTCGCGGATTTTAATACTTCTGCCCAGGCCAGGGCATAAGACAAAAAAATGGTATTTCGGGCCGGAACATAGGTGATGGGGATTTCCGATGACATGGTCTTCAGATTTCTGGATTTGGGCACATCCAGATTGTCCGTGAGGGCCGATCCGCCAATGGCGTGAAGGTCAATACCGATGACCAGGTGTTTTGCCACCTGAAACCGTTCGGCAATTTTTTTTGCAGCCTTCAGCTCATGAACATGCCGCTGTCCGTAATCAAAACTGAGACTGTATATCTCGAATCCTTCACTTCGGGCAATGGCGATCACCGTGGTGGAATCCAGGCCGCCGCTTGAGAGAACCACGGCTTTTTCAGGTGTAGTCATAT
>CAIVVZ010000166.1 GCA_903909505.1 uncultured Desulfobacteraceae bacterium | reverse complement strand
GTTGTCCGTTTACACCATGATTTTTTTGAATGGGTTCAAATCGGAGACTGTCTTATCATGGTCATTTATCAAGACGGCACCCATCGGATTTTGACCGAAAATTTCGATCAAGATTTTGAAACCCTTCAAATCTGGCAAAAGGCTTCCGCCACTGCGGATAACACCATCCTCTCTGCCTTAAAGGATCAAATCGCAACCGTGCGTCGCCGAATGAATATTTCCTATGGCGCGCTGAACGGGGAAAACGCCCTGTCCTCTTTTATCAATTCCGGAACCTTTGATTATCAGGGCATCCAACATATCCTGATCTTTACGGACGGTTTGTTTGTGCCGAAAAAAGATCCCGGGGATCGAGATGATTTTGATCTTTTTTCAAGATTGTTTCAAAAAGGCGGGTTACCCCACCTGAAAGATATCGTCAGAGATATTGAAAGAAGCGATGTCGCCTGCCGGGAATATCCCCGTTTCAAACCTCATGACGATATTGCGGCCATATCTCTCTCGTTTTAAAGATAGCGATACAATGCGACTATCAAATATATTTCTTCCATTAGGCTGAGGAACATATCGGGAGCCCGGGCGGCTTCCCGTTGTGATCTTGTTCGCAGGTTCTCAGCCCTAATCCTCGCATTGCCTCCCTGGAGTCCGGCCCGGAATGCTGCGGCCGGATTTTTTATTTCAGATACTCGATGTTCAAGTTTTTTGTGACAGGGGTTTCGAGTCATGCCTCGCACCGGTGCTTCAACGAGGGTAGAGCTTCGAACTTTCCATAGTCACGGTTTATCATGTGTTTTGTTGATGGATACAATTTCACCACATTATTTTCCACCGCCCGTGCGAACTCCTTGAACCGTTCAACTGGAGCATCCGAGAAAATGATTTGCTCAAACAGATTCATTGCCCTCATACTTGAGTGCAATGACAAACCTTTTTTTACCATGAGCGTGAACATGCAAACGAGCGCTTGCGGCTGTCACCTTGATCTGTTCGCCGCCTCGAACCTGCATGGTTTGTTCTGTTCCGGGAAATGCTTCAAAATAATCCTTTACCGTACGATTTCTATTTCTGAACCGTACGAGTTGGTTTTCACGAATTTGACTGATTACCTGGGCACCTTTAAAAAGTGATGAAGTCTGATCAACAAAACTTTTGGTGCCATATAGCGCATCTGCAAAAACGCACTGGATGTGAATTTGCGGATGGGCATTTCTAAATTTCTCAAGCAGTGAGACAGCGATCTGTGGCATGGTTGGATAGTTCTTGTCTCTATCAGGTTTGGCCGGACGCTCTTTTTTGGGAACACCTTTTTCCTTTAGCTTCTTCAGCAGTGATGAGCTGAACCGGTTATTCAATGAAACAATCGTGGATAAAACTGGCAATAAGCCAAATCATGCTGCTTCTGCAAGAAAAACCCCTTTCAACCGGAGAAATTTCCGGGAAGTTGGGTCTGAGCTCGTCTGAAATAGCCAGACACATGAGCAGTTCATCACGGAATGGTTTGGTCCGATACGATGAAAGCCGAAAATGCTTTGCGCTTGCATAGGGCGAAAGCAAAAAGGCACTTTGTTATCTAACCGAATTCACCATTGACAACTTATGCATGGAAGATTATTTTAGACCAATGAATACGTATAGTTACTATTCAATTTATGCATTTTATATTTATCAATTATTCAATAATTCTATCGGAGGACATCATGGTTGAGGTAACAGCTTCAGCGACAAGCCAGATCACTGAATATTTCAAAGACAAAGAAATTGCTCCTATTCGTATTTTCTTAAATGAAGGCGGTTGCGGCGGGCCAAGCATTGCAATGGCGCTGGATGAGCAAAAATCCACGGATGACGTGTTTGAAATTGATGGGTTCACCTATATCGTTGACAAGCAATTCATGGAGAAAGCCAAACCCATTAAAGTCGATTTCCTGGTGAATGGTTTTAAGCTGGATTGCGCCATTCAGTTTTCTTCAGGCTGCTCCAGTTGTGGAACCACCGGGTCCTGTTGTTCTGATTGATCGAGAATAAACGGATAAGTGAAGCCCAGGCGTTGATTATGTATCATCTGGGCCTCCTTATCCCCGACTCCAAGGCGAGCGACTTCGAGCACGTTCCTTGCAAGGCGCAGTCTCTAACTGTTGCCCCATTTCTGGATCTTCGTAATCATGTGACCCCCTCCTTTACTGAGTTTTCTTTTGAGATTCCAGAATTTGTCCATAAACGCTGAGCTGAATCTCCGGCTTGATGAGGCTGTCGGTCTTCAACAAAATGACATCGTAATAACGGCCGGGGTCTTTTTTCAGGTTCTCAACGGTTAAAATGTATATTGTCGTGTTGTTTTCCTGTTTATCTTCAATTTTCACCTGGATATCGGTTCCATTTTTTGCTTTGGTTTCCAAAACCCGGAACGGAAATTTGGGGTCTGGCGCAATGGTAACAGACCCGCTGACGGGCTCACCGGCGTTTCCCCGTAAAATCAGTTTGCCCGGAGTGATGTTGGCGAATTTTTCAATATTGCCTGTGATCTCAAGCGTCAAGTTAGGCTGCTTTGGAGCGCTGGTTTCCACCTGGACGCTCTTTTTCAGTAAGGTTCCGCCATATCCGGTGGTGTTCACTTTGAGGGTAATTTTTCCTTCGCCGCCGGCGGGGATCTGTCTCGTATAAGATACTGCCGTGCACCCACAACTTGTTTTGACGTTCAGAATGGATAGGACATCGGTTCCTTTATTCATGACGGCAAAATCATGCACAACTTCCGTACCTTCCACAACCGATTGAAAAGTGAACTGATTTTCGGGCATGAAGACCTGGAGTTCCGCCTGCTTATCTTCAGCGCTTAAGATCAAGGGAAGAGCCACAAGGCATGTCACGAGAATAAAATGTAAATAACGGTTGAACTTCATAGACTTAACCTCCGATAGATAGATTTTTGACTTTTTCGGCAACAATTGCCGATATGAAATAAAGGGCAGTCCGACTTTAGCAGATATTTGGTGTTCCCAAGAGGACTGCCCAAGGGGGAACACCACTGGACTGGTGCTAAAATCCATGAAAACATTCTGAGAAAAGACGGAAAGAAGGAAAAATGACAGCCGATTACGGGGTATTAAAGGACATGATCTTCCGGTCTTTTCCTGTGCCCGCCAGCCCGGGGGCATTCAAGCACTTTCAGGTAAAGCCGAAAAATAAATTCATTGTATGCGCCTTGAAAAGATTTTTAGGGAATGAAGCTTATGTTTACCCCATAATTTATATTTGAGAATAAATCAAATTCATAAAAGTTATAGGTTGACCTTTCCTATAGCCGATAAGCATTCATATCCCGAGTATAGAATATTTGAATGAAACCACACAATATATAATAAATATGAATTTGCTTAATAACTTTTGTTAATATAAACATCTTTCCATACATCTAAAAATATCATAATCAAAAGGGATTGCAGAGTGATCTGACAAAAATCATAAACATCGTGCATTTTATTAATTTTTAACGGATATGTCGAGGAGACCATCATGAGTGAGGATTACCGTGGTATGTGGAAGGATCTGGGGCTTGACCTGGATGGCCATGACGCCCTGCTGAATGTTTTAGGTGGCGCGTATCAGGACATTTATCTGGCTCAAAAAAATCGTCCGGAGGGAATGGGATATTTTGATTTTGTGATGAGCGAAGTTCATGGTTTGCGGATCCAGGAGCTCTTGGATGAAAAAAAAGCCGGTCGCAAAATTGTTGGGTCTTATTGTGTCTTTGTTCCCGAGGAAATCGCTCTGGCCGCCAACGCCACCCTGGTGGGGCTGTGTTCCGGCGCGGATTTCGCCATGTCGGAAGTGGAAAAGTTCCTGCCCCGCAATACCTGCGCCCTGATCAAATCCTCTTTCGGATTTAAACTTGGCAAGGTGTGCCCCTATCTGGAAAGCGCGGATATGATCGTTGGTGAAAATACCTGTGACGGCAAGAAAAAAGCCTATGAATCGTTGGGACATCTTGTGAAGAATCTTTATGTGATGGACCTTCCCCAAGTCAAATCCGAACAGGGCAGGGCGCTATTGAAGTCCGAATACCAACGTTTCAGGATGGCGGTTGAAACCCTCACGGGAGTTGCCATTACGGCCGAATCGTTGAAGCAGGCGATTCAGACGGTAAACGCCAAACGTGCTGCCATTCATCGTATGTCTTCCCTGCGTAAGGCCGACCCTGCGCCCATATCCGGTCTGGATGCGCTATTGGCCAACCAGGTCTTCTTTTATGACAATCCCGCCCGTTTTACGGATTCCGTGAACAAAATCTGTGATGAATTGGAAAAACGCATTGCAGAAAAAAAAGGCGTTTTCCCGGCGAAGACGCCCCGGATTCTCATATCCGGCTGTCCCCAGGCCGTACCCAACTGGAAGCTGCCATTTATCATTGAAACTTCCGGCGCCGTGATCGTGGGCGAGGAATCCTGCGTGGGGGAACGCGGCACCCGCAACCTGACGGATACTTCCGGTAAAACCGTCGATGAAATGATGGAAGCCATTGTGGATCGTTATTACCAGGTGGATTGCGCCATTTTTACACCGAATCCGCAGCGTCTGGAACATATTCAGGAAATGGCCGCCGCATACAAGGCAGACGGGGTGATCCACTATGGCCTGCAGTTCTGCCAGCCCTACCTCATGGAATCCATTCCTGTTGAAAAAGCCCTGGAGGAAAAGAATATTCCCACCCTGCGCATTGAAACCGATTACAGCATGGAAGATGTCGGCCAGTTGAAAACCCGGATCGAAGCCTTTGTCGAGCAGCTTCGATAGCATTT
>CAIVVZ010000165.1 GCA_903909505.1 uncultured Desulfobacteraceae bacterium | reverse complement strand
TTGAACATGGCGATTTTGCGGTATTCCGGCTAACGCCGGATCAATATCATTACAATCATGTGCCGGTATCCGGAGTTGTTGCCGATCATTACGAGATATCCGGCCGCTATCATTCCTGCAACCCCGGAGCCGTGGTCCGCGAGGTCACCCCCCTATCGAAAAACCGGCGCATCCTTACCATCATCGATACCGATACCGACACCGGAACCCGCGTCGGCTGCGTGGCCATGGTCGAGGTCGTGGCCATGATGATTGGCGATATCGTTCAGTGTTACAGTGATATAGCCTATGACGCCCCAAAAGGGGTTACCCCGGGAATGTCGCTGAAAAAAGGTCAGCCCAAAAGCCTGTTTCGACCGGGAAGTTCGACAACCGTGTTGATTTTTGAAAAAGACCGCATCCGGTTTTCCGAAGACCTGTGGCGGAATATGTTCCGACGGGATGTATTCAGCCGATTTTCTCAAGGATTTGGCCTGCCTTTGGTGGAAACCGACGTCCGGGTGAGATCGGAAATCGGGCGGCGGCCAAAAGATCTCTTGGCCTAACGTCTATATAACCTGTTTAGAAAAGGAGGATGTTATGCAACATCTCGTGTTTGTGAGTGTTCTGGCATTGTTGTTCACGATTCTGATGCGGTGGGGATTCAAACATCTGCCGGAGGAAAAATGGCAGATACTGGCCTCGGTTCCCCGGCACAAGCACAGTGCCGCGACATGGAACGGTATCAATTTTACGTTTTACGGCCTTTTTACCGCCGGCGCCTATACCTTTGCAAGCGCCATTCTGGTCATCCTGCTGGAATCCGTAAATATCCCCCTTTCCGGGCTATTGATCCTGATTGCCTGTATTCTTGGGACCTGCGTGCCCGCTTCCAGACTGATTGCCCGAATCGTGGAAAAAAAATCCAGTACCTTTACGGTCAGCGGCGCCTCCTTTACCGGCATTGCACTGACCCCGCTGATTGTAATTGTCATCAACCATTTCATCGGCAACCGCCTGGGGTTTCATCTGCCGGTCGTCGTTGTCATGGCCGGTCTGGCAACGGCCTATGCATTTGGCGAGGGAATTGGCCGACTGGCCTGCATCAGCTTTGGATGCTGCTATGGCAAATGTCTTTCGGAATGTCCGTCGTGGATGCAGCGGTTCATGAAAAATGCTTGTTTTGTGTTTTCCGGCAAAACCAAGAAAATTGCCTATGCGCATGGGCTGGACGGGCAGAAAGTGATACCGGTTCAGGCCCTTACCAGTCTGATCTTCTGTGCTTCCGGGCTGGTCAGTATGTATCTGTTTCTGGAAGGATATTATCGAACCGCCTTTCTTCAGGCCGTTGTCGTTACGCAAATCTGGCGATTTATATCCGAGCTTTTACGGGCTGACTACAGAGGAGAGGGAAAAATTTCCGTCTATCAGATCCTCTCCGGCATATCGGTCGGACTATCCGTGCTCTTCTGCTGGGTATTTCCCGTAGATGCCCTGTTTGCAGGTGAGCTTCGGACCGGTCTGACTGCCATGTGGGACCCGTTTGTCATCCTTTTCTTACAGATTATCTTTGTATCGATTTTCATTTACACCGGCAGGAGTCAGGTAACCGCCTCCATAACGATGTTTTACGTGGTGCGAAGCCGGATATAGCGGAAGGGAAAAAGATATGTCTTCATTTATTCGAAGAACCGCCTATACCGGACCGGTTCAGGGCGTGGTGCTGGATTGGGCCGGTACGGCTGTTGACTATGGCTGTATGGGACCGGTTGAGGTATTCAGGGAAAGTTTTCATTTATTCGATATCGATATTTCCGTCTCCGAGGTCAGGCAGTTCATGGGACTGATGAAAAAGGATCACATTCGCCAATTATGCCGTCTTCCCGCGGTCTCTGCCAGATGGCGGGGAAAATTCGGTCAATTGCCCGACGAGACAGATGTGGAAGCCCTGTATGCGGAGACCGAGCCCATGATGGTTTCCGCGATTGCCCGCTATTCCGACCCGATCCCGGGGCTCCTGGAGACGATTGACGAACTGCGTAAACGCTGCATCCGGATCGGCTCGTCAACCGGTTATACCCGGCCCATGATGGAGATGCTCATACCGGCGGCACGGAAGAAAGGATATGTTCCGGATGCTATCGCATGCTCGACAGATACGCCGGCCGGGCGTCCCTATCCGTGGATGTGTTTTCAGAACGCGATTCAATTGCAGATTTATCCCATGGAAGCCATGGTGAAAATCGGCGATACCATCAGTGATATTGAGGAGGGCCTGAACGCCGGAATGTGGACAATCGGACTGACCCGATCCGGCAACTCGCTGGGGTTGTCGTTGGATGAAACGGATCGGCTGGACCCTGAAATCCTGAAGAACCGCCTGTCTGAAATCGAAAAATCCATGCGGGAAGCCGGCGTCCATTATGTTGCGGAAGGCATCTGGGCATGTCTGCCCATTATCCGCGACATCAATAACCGTCTGCATCGCGGCGAACAGCCGCTGATGCCGCGCAGCAAAGCAGGTTGAAAGAAGCATATGCGCCTATCTTACAGAAATCAGGACAGACAACCGAATCATGACCTTTCAGAAGGCGACAGCAACCAATCGTTTTTTCGTCGGCAGTGGGATGCTGATCAAATCAACGCGGAAACCCGCCAATGGCTGGCTGGAGATGAACAGTATTTTTTGCGCCAGACCCTGTCCACCCCCTGCCTGAATGTACTCGCATCCTGCCAGGGCAGCACCATTACGGATATTCAGGGCCGACATTATCTGGATTTTCATGGCAACAGTGCTCATCAGGTCGGTTTCGGCAATCCGGTGGTTATCGCGGCCATTATCGAACAGTTGAAGACGCTCTCCTTCTGTACCCGTCGATATACCAATATCCCGGCCATTTCTTTGGCCCGAAAGCTCGCATCCATTGCCCCCGGCAATCTGAACAAGGTGTTGTTCGCGCCAGGTGGAACAACGGCTGTCGGCATGGCCATGAAACTGGCACGCGTGGCAACCGGACGGTTTAAAACCATCTCCATGTGGGGGGCATTTCATGGTGCATCGCTGGATACCATTTCCATCAGCGGTGAATCCCTGTTCCGAAAAAATATCGGTCCCCTGCTGCCGGGGACTGAACACGTCCCGCCGGCTGATCCGTATCACTGCCTGTGGGATCCGGAGGGCCGATGCGAAACCTGCGGTTTAAAATGTGCCGGTTATGTCGCGTATGTTCTGGAAAAAGAAAAAGATATTTCAGCCGTCATCGCGGAACCCATTCGCAGTACGTCCGTAAATCCGCCCCCGGCCGGCTATTGGAAGGAAATCCGGCGGGCCTGCGACCGCCATGGTGCGCTGCTTATTTTTGATGAAACCGCCATTGGACTGGGCAGAACCGGCAGGATGTTCGCCTCGGAACGGTATGACGTGGAACCGGATATCATCACCCTGGGTAAAGGTCTGGGGGGCGGCATTTTCCCCCTGGCGGCAATGATTGTCAGAGAAGATCTGGATATCGCGGCGGATTCCGCCCTGGGTCATTATACCCATGAAAAAAATCCCGTGGCCTGTGCCGCCGGGCTGGCAACGCTTGATGTCATTGAAGACCAAGGTCTGGTTTCACATGCGGAGAAACTGGGCCAATATGCCCTGGAACGGCTTCACGCACTTATGACAACCCATCCTTTGATTGGCGATGTTCGCGGCCAGGGACTGCTTTTTGGCGCAGAACTGGTTCGAAACCGGAAAAGCAAGATTCCCGCCGAGATGGAAGCCGACCAGATTATGTATGCCTGCCTGAAGCGCGGATTGAGTTTTAAGGTCTCACAGGGGAATATTCTGACGCTGACCCCGCCTCTGACCGTGCTGCGTTCCGAACTGGATCAGGCCATTGATACGCTGGATGAAGCATTGAATGAGGTGGAAAACGAGGCGGGGCAGCAATGGTCTTGAAGACTATAATAATTTGAAATGGAGACAATCATGAATATGGATCTTTACCCGGACAACCCGTACCTGCTCCTGACACCAGGCCCTTTAAGCACCACAAAAAGCGTGAAAGCGGCCATGCTTCAGGATTGGTGCACCTGGGACGATGACTATAACCGGATCGTCCAGAGAATCCGCGGGGAGCTGGTGTCACTGGCCACCGTAGATCCCGGATATACGGCCGTGTTGATGCAGGGTAGTGGTACCTTTGGCGTGGAAGCCGTGATAACGACGGCCGTGCCCCGGGATGGAAAACTCCTGGTAATAGCCAACGGTGCATACGGCCACCGCATGGTGAAAATCGCCCAGCGTGCCGGAATTCCGGTTTGTGTCTATGAATGCGGTGAAACCGAAGCACCGGATGTGGACCATCTGGTTGATATTCTGAAACAGGATCCCCACATCACCCATGTGGCCGTTGTCCATTGTGAAACCACCACGGGCATGCTGAATCCCATATCGAACATTGGCGCAATGGTGAAGTGTTTTGACAAGGTATACATTGTGGATGCCATGAGCAGCTTTGGCGGTGTTCGTATGGATATGGGCGAAGTCCGAGCGGATTATCTGATCAGCAGCACCAACAAGTGCATTCAGGGCGTACCCGGCTTTTCTTTTGTCGTGGCCAGACAGAATGAACTGAAAAAAACCAGGGGACGTGCGCGCTCGTTAAGCCTGGATCTGTTTGATCAGTGGGAAACCATGGAAAACCATCCGGGCAAGTGGCGGTTTACGTCTCCCACGCATGTGGTGCGGGCATTTGCTCAGGCCCTGGAAGAACTGAAGGCCGAAGGAGGAATTGAAGCCCGTTCCCGGCGGTATCACCGCAACAACCGGCTGCTGGTCGGCGGGATGCGGAAGCTTAGCTTCCGGCCACTGCTGTTAGACAGTCTCCAGTCCCCCATCATAACGGCATTTCATAGCCCACCGGATCCAGGCTATGAATTCAAACAATTCTATGACCTGCTCAAAGAAAAAGGCTTTGTCATCTATCCGGGAAAGTTAACAGACAAGGATACATTTCGCATCGGAAACATTGGAGATATTCATCCCGCGGATGTGACCCGCCTGCTGAAAGCCTTGGAATCGTCGATGTACTGGAAAAAATCGGTGGATGTGTCGCGGGATCGACAGGACAACGTTTCATCCTGGCAACCTGACAGTTGCCGATTTCAATAACAGGCCGGAGATGTCCAAAGTTTCTGTTATACTACCGCATGCAACCCCCGAGTTTCCGGAGGATCGCGGCAAGGTTCTCCGCCGCCTCGCCGGTCTGCTCGAAATACCGGCTGCGCAGCTCGCAGATAAACAGTCCTTCATAGTTACGGATAAATTCGGCAAATAGATCGGGAAACGGGATGGTGCCCCAGCCGACCGGCATATGGGCGTCCCCCTTGCCAAAGGGAATCTGGTGCGTCTGACTTTTTTCCGTGTAATAGACCGAACGGCCGAAATTGTCATGCACATGACAATGCACGATGTACGGTGCGACCGCCCTCACCTCTTCAACCGCATCCAGGTGGTAGTATTGCGCCGACAGATGGAGATGGCCGAAATCAAGGGTCATCCGGACATTGCTCCGGTTGATCCGCCGGATCTGTTTTAACAGCTTTTTGGGTATCTCGGCATAGCAATAAGGGGAATGATGCCGGTAAGGGCGTGCATTCTCCATGGCAATGATCACATCGGGAAAACGGTCCGCCGCTGCCTGAAGGATCTCCGCCTCATGATCGCGCAATTCCTGTTTTTCATGAGATGTGAAGGATAGCGGGCCGCGGATCCCGAATTCCTCCTCCACCAGATATCGTCCGGGATGGTACACCATGCACCTTGCGCCGATCGTGGATGAGAATTCCAGGGAGGCGTGCAGCACGTCCCGGTGCAGTTCCGGATAGTTCCGGTCCATCAGATTCAGCGGATTGGGGGCATGGGTACTGTAACGAAAAGGGAAGTCCGCCAGGATTGTTTTAATCTCCGACGTCCTGCGGCGATCTATGCCACCGTTTTTGACGGCATCCAGACCATGTATTGAAATTTCAGCAGCAGTCAGGCCAAATCCAAGAAAAGCTGCAAGGTCATGCTGTAATGCCTTCAGACTGCCATCCACCCGAACTTCGTTGATGTTGCTACCGATATTCAGCATGTGGCGAACACCTCCCTGCCTGCGACAAATGTCTTGAGTACCCGTGGCAAACCGTCGGAGGGATCCACCAGAACCATGTCAGCGTCTTTTCCAGCCTCCAGTGATCCGGTATGATCCGCAATCCCCACGGCGCGGGCCGGATTCAAACTGACCATATTGGTCGCCTTGTGAAGGGGGAGAATGCCATGCCGTTCCAGGGTAAACACGGCATGGAGCAGGGTCATAGGCGAGTAATCGGAACACAGGATGTCCCCGTACCCCCTGCGGATCGCCTCCCGGGCATCCAGGTTACGGGACGAGGACCTGCCCCGCACCACGTTGGGAGAGCCGAGACAAACACGGATGCCCAGTTCATGGGCGGCCTGCACCGCATCCATGTTGATGGGAAATTCCGTCATGCCGATTTCCATTTCCTTCATCCAATGAATTTTCTCCCTGGAGTCATCGTCATGCGAGGCAATGGCAATTCCGTGTTCCCGGCAAACATCGAGCAGGCGAGCGATATCCCGGGGGGCATGGCTCATTTTCGCCTGGAGTTTCCGTTCGATGATGTCGTCCATCTCCGCATCACTCTTGGCGTAAACCGGGCCATAGTAATTCTTGAATGAAATGACATCCTGAAATTGTCCCTGACCGGGCGAGTGGTCCATAAAGGAGAAGAGGTTGATCTGGTTGTCCCGGATCAATTTCTCAAGGAAAGAGACGGCCCCGTGGTCAGTGATCTCGAAGCGGGCATGAATTTTCGTGTTTACCTTCAGTTTATGTCGGAACCCGTGGATCTCCCGGATGATTTCCGCCGCCGTGTTGTTGTTGCGGAGCCCCACCTCCAGTTCGGCAAAGGAGAGCGAGTGAAACATGGTGGTGATGCCGCAGGAGGCGATCTTCTTGTCCAGTTCAAAAACTGCGATGTCCACCGGGAAAAAGGTATTGGGCCGGGGTTCGATCCCTTTTTCGATGGCATCGGAATGCATGTCCACAAAACCGGGAAACAGGTAATTCCCGCCGGCATCAATCTCTCTGGTTCCCTGCGGAAAGCCTTCACGGATCCCGGAAATACGTCCATTCTCAACCTGTACCGACACGCCCGTCCTCACCCCTTCCGGGGTCACCACCCGAGCGTTTGTTATCACAAAACCGTCCTGCATGAACATTCTCCATTATGGGTCGCTTGAAAAGGATCGTTGGTTTTCGTCAAACCCGGGACGATCCGGTGGGTTATCTTTCAGCAAATATGACAGACCGAATCCGTTACCGAAGATAGCAGCTTGGTATCATGGAAAATGCCGATCATGGTCGTTCCTTCCTCACGCAATTCCTTGAGAATTTCCAGCACCACCCCGACCGAATCCTTGTCAAGCGATGCCGTCGGCTCGTCCAGCAGCAGCAGGCGCGGTTTCCAACTGACGGCTCGGGCAATATTGATCCGTTGCTGCTCGCCGCCGCTGAAGGTCGCCGGGTAGGCATCAAACAGGTGCGAGGGGATTCGAAGTCTTTCCAGCAGGCCGATGGCCCGCTTTCGCGCCGCGTCCCGCGACACCCCGTTGCGGGCCAGAATCGGCTCCATGATGACTGCGAGGGCGGAAACCCGGGGGATGACCTTGAGAAACTGGGAAACATATCCCATCTCCTTGTAGCGGATGTCGATGACGGCCCGGTCGGGTATTTTGGCCAAATCGACACTGCCGTAGGCGGCCGAGTTGTAACGGATGGCGCCGCTGCTTGCCAGATATGTTCGGTAGAGGCATTTGAGCACCGTACTCTTCCCGACACCGCTGGGACCGGATAACCCCAGGAACCCCCCCGGCGGAACATGGAAGGATATATCACTGCAGGCCACAATCTTTTTTTCATTGAGGATATGGAGCGTGAAGCTTTTTGACAATTTATCTACGGTAATCATGACGGCTCCTATAATTGAGAGGCCACGAGAAGCTGGGTGTACCGGTGCTGGGGATCCTGCAGGATCTGGTCCGTCAGCCCCGATTCCACCACATGGCCGGATTTCATCACCATGGTTCGTTGACAGAGCAGGTTGATAACGCCCAGGTCATGGGAAACCACCAGCATGGACAGGTTAAATTCGCTCCTCAAATTCCGGATCAGATCCAGCACCCGGGCCTGTACCGAGAGGTCAAGGCCCGTGGTGACCTCGTCCAGAAAGAGGATCAGCGGATTGTTCGAGAGGGCCTTGGCGATCTGAACCCGTTGCTGCATACCGCCGCTGAAATTGCAGGGGGGCTCATCCATCCGCTCAGTGGGGATTTCCGTTCTCTCCAGGAGTTCGGCGGATCGCTGCCGCATTTTGGCGATATGTCGCCATCCGGCTCCCAGAAGCCGTTCGGCGATGTTGCCGCCGGAGCTGACCTGCATCCTGAGCCCCAGATGCGGGTTCTGATAGACAATCCCCATCAGGGCGTTGCGGAGCTGGCGCTTCTGAAAATGGCTCAAACCGAGCAGATTGCAACTGTAGTCCGAACCATCGGCAAATATCTCCGGCAAATTGTCAGCTTCCGCCGAGCGATGCAGTTCCATGGCACCTTCATTTGCCTCCCACTCAAAGTGCAGGAGCCGCACCAGGGTGCTCTTGCCGGAGCCGCTCTCGCCTACCACACCAAGGGCTTCATTGCGAAAAAGATCAAAGGAGACATCGTTGCAGGCCATCACGGAACCGCAGTGGGGGCAGAGATTGGTATCCTGTTCCGGCCCGGTGGCATCCAGGCAGCGGTCACATCCCTGACCAAACCGTTTTGAAAGATTCCGTATCCGTATCAGTGGTTCCATGCAAGGCTCCTCTTGTCGCAATAACCTGAATCCGAGCAGAAATAGCTTCTCCCGCCCCCTGCATTGTCAATCACCTCATCCAGAAAGGAATCGGTGGCGCCGCACCGGGCGCAGGCCTTGCCGGAGAAGTTCTCGGTCCTGAATTTGTGGTCTTCGAACTCCAGCGGCTCAACCGACGTATGGGGGGGGATCGCATAAATCCGTTTTTCCCGTCCCGCCCCGAATAGAAACAGCGTGTCGGCCATGTGGAGTTTGGGCACGTCCCAGCGGGGAATCGGACTAGGGTCCGTGATGTAACGGCCGTTGACCGTAACCGGGTAGCGGTAGCTGATGGTGATCTCGCCATATTTGACGATATCCTCATACAGATAGAGCCACATCCGGCTGTAATCCGCCTCGGCATGCATCCGGCGGGTTTCCATTTCCGAGGGCTCCACCTCCCGCAGCGCTTCCGGGTAAGGAACCTGGAGCACCAGGATCTGCTGGTCGGTCATGCGTTCCTCCGGAATCCGGTGACGGGTCTGGATGAGGGTCGCAGCCCGGGTGTCGGTGGTGATGGCCACGCCGGCAACCGTGGCCACGAATTTTTTGATATTGACTGCGTTGACACTGCCGTCGCACCCCTGATCAATTACCTTGAGGATGTCATCCTGCTTCACCAGGGAAAGGGTGATCTGGAGGCCGCCGGTCCCCCAGCCGCGGGCAATCGGCATTTCCCGTGAACCATAGGGAACCTGGTATCCCGGAATGGCGACCGCTTTCAGGATGCTGCGGCGGATCTCCTTCTTGGCTCCTTCATCCATAAACCCGAAGGGGTACCCGGCGGACTGCGCCGCATCGCTTCTCAGTTCATCTTTCTGCAGCCATTCATGCATCCGCATCGGCATCCTCCTGACTTTTTCCGGCACGGGCCAGATCCTGGGCTTTTCTGAGTCGATCCAGATCGGATAGGAAATCCACATAATGCGGCAGCTTCCAGTGATTACAGAACCCCATCGCCTCAATGCCGTCGATGTGGTAAAGGACGAACTCCTGATCCTCGGCCGGACTGCCTGGTTTTTCTGTCCGGGTACAGCGATCCAGTATGGCCATGGAGATCGCCTTGATCTCGTTCTGGCCAAAACAGAGCCCGTAACCCAGGCTGAAGCGCGGCATGCCGTCGCTGCCCTGCATGCGGGCCAGTACCTCTGCTTCCGTCACCTTGACTTCGCCCGCGACATAAGGCTCACCGGTTACCGGATGCGGCATGGTGAGCGGCAGGTAACCGATGCGCAGTTCACCCAGGGTCGGATGAATGTTGCCATAGCCGCGCATGCTGGAATAGGCCAGCGCCAGCATCCCGCCGGTCTCGCCCCGCGCCAGGGCCTGCAACTTGGCGCTGCGGGAAGCCGGAAAGGTGAGCGGTTGGCGGGTGATGTCGAACGCCCTCTTCTCAGGGTGCGCCGCGACCAGGGTTTCTTCCAGCAACCCTTCCCGGCGCAGGATGCGGATCACCTTGGGAAAGGTGTCGGGAATCTCCGCATCTGCGGGAAGGTTGCTGAATATCCGTTCACGAAAAGCACGCCGCCGCGCCGCGTCATCTTTCAGCAGGTCAAAATCCAGCAGCCGCAGGGTGTAATCGCTGGTGGCCCCCAGAACCTGCCCGCCGGGAATATCCTTGAACGCGGAGGAAATCCTTCGCACCACCCGCATTTTTTCAGTACTGACCGGCAGTGAGTAGCCCAGACGCTGCTGGGTGGCCCGAAAGGCGCGCAGCATAAACGAGGCTTCGAAGGTGTCTCCGGCGGACTGTTTGAGGGCCAGGGCGGCCAAATCCGGCGCATAGAGCGACCCTTCACCCATCACACGATCGACGGCCAGATAGAGCTGTTCCTTGATCTGATCCACCCCAAGCGGCGGGGAGGCTCCCTTTGTCCGCTCATGGGCAAAGAGCTGACAGGCCCTTTCAATCGCTTCATTGCCACCTTTTACCGCAACATATCCCATTTTAGCTTACTCCGATACACGACGAGCGCGGGATGCAGGCAATGTTCCCGCTCTGGTCCAGAAATATAGCGTCCACACCCAGGGGAAATTCACTGTTCACTTCCCTTAACAGTTTCAATTCACTCGGATCGAGTCCCGTGATTCGCAGCGAGACCGTGCCGTTGACTCCAGGGCCTGACAGGACAACGCCCGTTGCTTCGCTCAATGCTTCCACCAGATAGAGGATGGTCGCCCCGGTATCCGGATACTCCAGGCTGCCCCGCTTGAAATTGGTCAACCTGCCCCGGGTGGTCCCATTTTTGACGATAATGTAGTCCGCATCCTCGGGAAATACCGGCCGGCTGTCGGTATGGCGGACAAGCGCCGTTTCGAGGTCCGTGTCGCCGATAACGGCAAAACCGACCTCGTTGTCCATCAGGCAACCGAGAAGTTCGACAGCGGCAGACCCTTTCTCTGGCAAACCGGGCATTGGGAACACCTTGCCGGGATGGCTCATTCCCTGAAGGATCACCCTGAACGTTAAGTGATCGCGTATGGTTCTGTTTTCGTACATGCTCAAGCTCCTGGCATCAGATCAAAATTTACCTTTGTGGCGGCAATCAGGGCGGCGCTTTCCGCCAGCCGAGTTTTCCGGATCGATTCTTCCTGCTCAAGGCAAACCCGCAGATCATCCTGGATTTCAGTTGCCTCGGGACAACGGAGAACCGCGTCCGCCGCTGCCCGTGCCAGCGCCCTGCGGGGCGCCTCTCCCGGGACCATGCCGAATCCCTCACAGCCGTGGAAGAGGACGCGAGCCTCGGTAATCAGGACTTCTCCCAGGTGAAAATCGGTTTCAAAACAGTCTTTCACGGTCATCATCATCAGACCGGTGCGGGGCGGACGGCTCACCGTCAACTCCGCATCGGCAAATAACGCCAGTACATTCTCAATCCGCTGCTCATCCATGGTGTTTATCAGAACTGTCAAATCAGCATGACTCATCTTGTTTCACCTTTTTTGTTTCAGACCCGGAAAAGGAAACGGGTCAGGTCCAGGTTGTTATTGAAAAATTCCCGCCGAGGCAGGGGAGGGTCATAATTATAGATGATCAGCGGCAGCTCCATTTCATGCATCGAACCATGCGCACGATAGGTGTCGGACAACGCCTCCATCGGATGGTCCATCTGGCCGAACATGGTATCTATGTCCCCGAAAACCACCAGATCGCCGATACGGGAAGCATCGGTATGAAATTCTTCCGCCGCGTCCCCGGAATCCATGACCCGCTCTACCCCTTCAAGGCCGGTGATGATTTCACGGACCTTTTCCAGATCGTAAGCCCTTTTTTTGTTGTTCATTCCGTGGTCGGCCGTGAAGAGAAATGCCGCGTCCGGAGCTTCCGCGGCCAGACAGATTTCCGTACCGGAACGGAACAATTCGGCTGTTTTCTTCTTGCTGGTCAGCAGGGCCGATTTGATACCCCACTCGGCAGCCCTCTGGAATACCGTTTTGACGCGAATCAGACGGGCATCGTTCATATAAACCGCCAGCCCGAGTTCCGGGTCAAAGTAGGAGTTTGCGGTGATGCCGTGTTCCGCCGGCCAGCTTCCGCAGGCGATTGAAACATTATTCACGTTGGTGACGCTCGGGAAAATCCCCCGGACAGTACGGAACAGGTTTCCTTCCCTTTCCATGCGATTTAATATCGGCATACGGGAAGCCCGGTAAACCGGCATTCCCATGCCGTCCATCATGCCGATCACCAATCGCTGGTTTTGCTTTGCCGCCATATTGTTCATCCTTTAAATATTTATTCGAAGAAAAGCGCCCGAGTCAGGTCCAGGTTATATTGAATGCTGTCTGTCTCCCTCAGACGGGCGTTCCAGGCGATAAGCGGAATGGACTGCTCGAAACGGGAACCGTGGTTCCGGTAGCCGTCATGCAATTCCGTCCTTTCCTGTTCAAGAGAACCGAATACGGTCTCCGGGTCCGCCCCCACCACGATATCGCCGATACGGTCCCTGTCCAGCCGGTAGCACGTTGCCGCCTCCTCGGAAGGAAGGACCGTGTCCACGCCTTTCAGTCCGGACAGGAAGTCCAGAATCTCATCCCGGCAGGATCGGTCCGCAAGGTAAATGTAGGAAACGCCGCCATGCCCGCCATGATGTTTTACCAGCCGGTCCGCAACGGGGGAGATCGCCGCACGGATCGGAAAGCCGGCCGCCCAAAGGATCTTTTCAAGGTCCAGGCATTCCTTCTTGGGATTCATGCCATGATCCGCCGTCACCAGGAAAGCGGCATCCGGGTACCTGTCCGCCATTTCGCCGATCAGACCATCCAGCCTTGACAGGTGGTCAAGCGAACGTTCCTCTTCCGGCGCCCACATGTGCATCGGGTAATCGGTCGTATGCACATACAGGATATCGATGTCCGGCCGGCTCTGAAGAATTTTTATGCCGGAGCGCATGATCCATTCGTTCACCTCAATGGAATAAATATCGGGGGGGATACCGAAATCCCGGATCGTATCCGGATCGGCATCCTGCGCGGACAGCCCGGCCTCCACCGAGCCGCCCAGGATGCGGATGGTTTTTGACTTACTGGTTACCAGGGCCGAGCGGATTCCCTGCCTTGCAGCCATTTCAAACAGCGTCGGGCTCTTGAGAAAGCCGGGATCTTCGAGAAACGCGGGCTTTCCGGTTATCGGGTCCAGGTAACAGTTCGTGGTCACCCCGTGCGTTTGCGGGAAAGAACCGCAGACGATGGAAATGTTGTTCGCGTTGGTCAGGGTGGGAAAAACCGCCTTGCCCTCCCGGTAAAAACCATCTTGCGCCATTTTTTTCAGCGCCGGCATGTCCGAAGCCCGGAAGTATTCGGTGCCGAATCCGTCCAGCATCAGTATGATCGCTTTCCTTCCTTTATCCAGTTGCATCTTACCCCACATTTCTCATCACAATTGCTAATTTATACTTCCCGTTGTCCAGCTCAAGTTGGGCTTAAAGCAAGAGTATTGAATACAGATTGACTTCTATTGCCCGCCTACATGATAAACTCCATGATATGCCCGGAGATTCCAAAGATTATGGGATCGATTTACGTGTAGTGTGTTCTGATGGCTGCGCTGATCCGGTCGATAATGGCCACGGTAATCACGATGATGATCAGGATTGTGGTGACGTCATGATTTTCGTAGCCCCTCAGCTTATCAAAAAGGAAGCACCCGATGCCGCCGGCGCCTGTAAAACCGAGAATCGTTGCGGAGCGGACATCCGACTCCAGACGATATAAGGTCATGGAAACAAAAAACGGGGTGATCTGAGGAATCACTGCGTAGCATATCACCTTGAGAAACCCGGCGCCGGTAGCCGTCAGGGCATCGATCGGCTCCTGCTGGACCGTCTCTATCCCCTCCGAGAAGAGCTTGATCAGAACGCCGGAAGTATGAATGCCAAGCGCCATGATGCCGGGCATGGGACCCAGACCTACAGCGGAGACAAAGAGCAGCGCCCAAATGACCTCGTTGATGGATCGGCTGAGGTTGGCAAAAAATCTGACCGCAGTGTAGATTGCGTTTTTCAGGAATCTCGCCGGCCCATGATTGCCGGGAATGATAATGTTGAGCGTGTTCCTGGAAGCAAATAATGAGGCCGGAAAGGCAATTGTCACCGAGAGGATCAGCGCCAGAACAGCCATCTGCACCGTCTCCAGCATGGAAAGAAGGTATTTCAAGAGCTTGGGGCCATGCAAGCTGGGAGGGAAAAATCCACTGTCTCTGATCTCCGGGTTTCCGGAAATATAGGTGATCATATTGCCCCAACCATCCAATAATGCGCCGACACTCATTTCAGTTGAGCGCCAGCACCATGCCAAGATGATCAGACTCACGACCGCGACCATGATGTTATAGGGATGGAATGGGTTGGTCTGGCGCTTTATCTCATCGAGATGCATAACTTAAGAATTCCTATGGCAAGAGTTGTCTGTTGCCGGCTAAAAGGGACCGCGGTCGGCTCACGAGAGTGCCGACCGCGGGGATTGCACTTATTTGTTTCCGAGCTGCTTTTTGACTTCAATCTGATCGCGGATGGGATCGTAGGTTTTATCGTCCGTAGCGGCAAATCCCTTGAGTTTGAGCTTTTTCAAGCCTTCTTTGTCATCGTAGGAGAGAAACGCTTCCTTGAGCGCTTTTTTCAGGGATTCCGGCAGATCCTTGCGATAGGCCATGGGGGAGCCTGGAATCAATGCGGAAGTCCAGAGTATCTGAAAATCCTTGTCCGCATTCCACTGTTTGCCATCACCACGATCCAGATCCAGATCGTTGGTGGAGGCAATGTCGACCTTGCCCGCTTTAACCGCCATTATGGATGCCTCGTGGCTGCCGGAATAAATCACCTTGGAAAAATACTTCTCCGGATCAATCTTCATCACTTTATAAAAATAGACGGTCGGAACCAGCGTGCCGCTGGTGGAGTTGGGATCGGTAAAGGCCCAGACCTTGCCTTTGGCCTCTTCCATACTTTTGATGCCGGAACCCATCTTGGTAATGATCAGGCCGTGGTAGCCCATGGTTCCGTCTTCCAGTACCTCCATGACAAAGGCTTCCGCATTGGCCCGCGCGGCCGCCTCCACATAGGATTTCGGACCGAAATAGGCCACATCCTCGTGCTTGAACTGCATGGCGGTAATCATCCCGGCATAGTCCGTAGCCACATGCATTTTTACCGGAATGCCGAGTTTTTTTTCAACGTGTTTGGCAAGACCATCATATCGATCGGTAATCCCTTCGGCCGATTCGGTGGGAATCAGGCCGAAATTCAATTCTTTCGGCCAGTCGGGCGGCGCGGCCAGGGCGGCCATAGGCATACAGAGCGTCAGGGCAAGGGTGGCAACTGCTTTAAAAAGCTTTTTCATCGTATTTTCTCCTTTTGCTTGATGTGAAAGATAGAACAAGAAATTACCAATTAAGTTGATACCAACGCCGGTAATGATTCCCGGGGATTGCCACTCTAAACCGGGCACATCGGAAGCGGGAGCGAGGCGGGGGTAAATGGATTTGAAAAACAATTGTTGTCGTGATGATCAGGATGGTCCTTATGATAAATCTGCGAAACTGTTGCAGCGCAGAGCTGGTCAGGTGGGCCGTCATATACGATCCGCCCCCCGTTCAGGCCGATCACCCGGCTGCAGAATTCCCGGGCATAGTCAAGCTGGTGAAGATTGGACACCACGGTGATGCCGTATTTCCCATTGGCGTTTTTGAGGGTTTCCAGTACGCTGCGGGCACTGACCGGATCAAGCGACGAGATCGGCTCATCGGCCAGGATGATCTCAGGGCGCTGGGCGATGGCCCTGGCGATCGCCACCCGCTGTTTCTGGCCGCCCGAAAGCCGGTCGCAGCGGCTGAGTGCCTCCTGCTCAATACCGACAACCTTCATGTATTCGTAGATTTCTTCATATTCCTGATCGCTGTATTTCTTGATTATTGACGAAAACAGCGGCTTGCGGTGCAGCATGCCGCTGGCGATATTGTCAAGGACACTGAGTCTGGATACCAGGTTGAATCCCTGAAAGATCACGCCGATCTTGGCGCGAAGCGCCTTCAACTCAGTGTATCGGATCGTACCCAGGTTGGTCCCCAGGATATTCATACGCCCGCCGAGTATGGAAGTGGTCGCGTTAAATCCCATCAGAAGCGTTGATTTTCCGACTCCGGACGGGCCGATAATACTCAGGAATTCTCCTTTCTGAATATTCAGGTCTATGCCCTGAATGACCTTTTTGCTGCCATAGCCTAAAGTCAGGTTTTCCGCTTGAATATGCCCCATGCTTTTTCCTCCGCTGTCATTCGATTTTAATTGCCATGCCGCTGCACATCCGGGTCCGGCGCAGGCAACCCGCCTGCTGAATCCGGGGCTGTCCAGACACAGGTTCCTGAAAAACAAACTTGCTTTGACATATCGAACCGGGTTTCTCAGGTGGATATGATATTAGCCTGGGATTGTTAGGGGGATGTTACAAACAGGTTTGTTTTTTGTTAAAAACAGTGGCGTGCGGGTTTCCGATATGCATGAACCGGTTTCGGGCTTTACAGCTCATGTCCGGCCACCCTGAAATTCAGGTAGAGATGGATCAGGTAATTGACCGTTCCAATGATAGCGGCGATGATAATGCGGATCAGCAGGTAGGGTCCGTGCGTCGTGGTGCAGAAAAGCCACATTAAAAAGCCGGTCGCCAGGGCTCCGACAAGGGCCGTCTTTAGAAAGTACAGATACCCCACGGCAAGCCTTCTTTGCGAGCCTTTAAATACCCACCTTCTGCTTAAAAAATAGTTCACGGACACGGCGACCAGAAAACCGGATACCGCGGCATGAAGATAATAAACGAGAAACTTCTCGATCAGAATCCACAGCAGTGACAGATCAAACAGAAACGTTGAACCACCGACAGCCGTGTATCTGAAAAACCGTTCGCAGCGCAGATTCATCTATGGAATTTCCTTAAACCGGTACCCCACGCTACGCACGGTTTCAATGTAATGTCCGCGGGATCCCAGTTTTTTACGAAGTCCGGCAATCTGGACATCCACGCTGCGCTCGGTCACCGAATAGTTGTCCCCTCGGACCGCATCCACGATCTGGGAGCGGGTAAACACCCAGCCCGGACGTTTGCACAGCATCACCAGAATCTGGAATTCCGAAAAGGAAAGCTCAACCGGTTCGCCGCTGACTTCAACCTTGCGTCGTCCCGGATCAATCGAGATATCGCCCCGGCAAAGGATGTCTTTTTCCGACACATCGCTTTTACGGCGAAGCACCGCGCTGATTCTGGCGCCAAGGATTTTGGGGCTGAAAGGTTTGGTAACATAATCATCGGCAAGCGCAAGCCCGGCAACGACATCGGCTTCTTCGCCCCTGGCGGTCAGCATGATAATGGGAATGTTCAGAGTCTTTGGATCGGCCTTGAGCATTCCGGCAACCTCGATGCCGCTGATTCCCGGCAGCATCAGATCCAGAACCACCAGATCAAAAGGCTCTCTTCCGGCAAGCCGGACAGCTTCTTCTCCGGATTCCGCCAGAATGACGGCATAGCCGGCTGCAACCAGATTATACCTGACGAGTTCAGAGATATCTTCCTCATCGTCAACCACGAGGATCCGCGTCTTACCCAAGACAACCTCCCGGTTTCACGCTTATCTCATGTCGATTATGCATTTCAGCTCATCGCCGATATTTGTTCCGAGGGATCGGATAGCCAATCGGTTGGGACTGGCGCAGAGGATGATTCACCATTCAACGATTCATTTGAAATCATGATCAGTTCATTTGTGTCGGTCACCCGGACGACACAAATTTTATCCGCGCTGTTTTTTGCGGATTTTTTCTTCTTTGCCATTTTTTTCCCGATTTCCTCGACAGAGTAAACAAATGACCGGGGAGCCGGAAGTTCCAGTATGACCGCGCTGACCGTCAGCAGCGGGAAACAGACTTTTCTGCCCTCGCGATCCTTGGCCAGAATGCACCCTTTTTCGATGGCTTCCGAATCATAGAAACTGGTCACATCGTTCTGAAACCGTTTGACCAGTTTCTGAACCTTTGCATACACTTTCTTCAGTTCCATATCTTTAACCCCCATAAAAAAATCATCACCACCAACGTGACCCGCAAATCCATAAAGATTTTGAGCCCTGCTTTTGAGTATTTCCGAAAAAAGCAGAATAACCCGATCTCCCTGGCGGAATCCGTACGTATCGTTATAGGGTTTAAAATTGTCGAAGTCGAAATAAACGAAATAATATGAGGTGTCGGTTTCCAGCATGGCTTCCGAAACATATTTGTGAATCAGCGTATTGCCGGGCAGTTTGGTCAGGGGATTCTGATCCCGGGCAATGGCCAGATTTTTTTCGTTCAGCACCTTCAGCAGGGACCGCGCATCCAGAAATCCTTTGTATTTCAGGTTGTCCACAATGATGATGCCTTCGATATGCTCATTCTGGGTATAGATTTCGAGAATCTTTTCAACGGGCGTGTGGATATCGGTTATTGGAAATTTGGTGATGAACCGGTTCAGATTTTTTCCGATTGACGGATTCTGAAGCAGTTGGCTGCCAAAGCGTGAAAAAGTATAATCCTTGAAGCTTTTGTCGCTGATAATGCCCAGCGGCTCGTGATTATTGTTAACAACCGGGAAAAACGTGTGGTGTTGCCGGGCTTTGAATTTTTCAAATACATCGAATACATTGGCGCAGTTTGACACCGGCTCGATGTATTCCATCTGCATATCGATGAGTTTCTTGTCGCCGGATTTATCTTTTCGCTGTTCCTCTTCGCTCAGTGCCTTGATATGATCGTAACGGATTTGAAGCTGGCCGATATCGACCGTGGGCCGCTGGACCAGATAGCCCTGAATCAGGTCGCACCCGATATTTCGACAACTGTGATATTCCTTCTCTGTTTCAACGCCTTCGGCAATGACGATGCTGCCCAGGATATGGGCCAGATTGACCAGGCTTGAGACAAAGATCCGCTTGTTCAAATCGTCGGTAATATCCTGAATGAAAAAGCGATCGATTTTGATAAAATCCGGACGGACGTGATACAGCAGTTTCAAACCGGCAAACCCGGCGCCGCAGTCGTCAACCGCAATTTTAAATCCCTGGGATCGGTAATTATTCAGAACATCCGCTACTTCCTGATTATGGTTCAGCTCGTGCCGTTCTGAAATTTCAAAACAGAATGCATCCTGAGACACGTTGGAGAATTTGAGCTGATTCAGCGTATTTCCGGGTTTGTAATCCGCGGAGTTCAGTACCCGATTATCAAGATTGAAAAACAGTTTGACTTGATTCTTCCATTCCAGTTGCGTAAATTTGGTAATGGCTTTTTCACGAAGATACAGATCGACCGCGTACAGAACCTGGTCGTTATAGGCCGCATCAAAAAATTCGGCAATGGATGAAAAACCAGCCGCTTCATGATTCCGCAGCAGCGCTTCATACCCGTAACAAATGCCGGAATGAATATTGACGATGGGCTGAAACGCATAGTCAATATTGTTGAAAATTCGCGAAAGCCAGGTTTCGTTCAGTAATTGGCTCATATTTGGTGTCGCACCTTTATCAGCGGAGTTAAAATCGTCATGTATTATCTGAATCATGGCATTTGAAGGGGTCGTTTTTGTTTTATCGGGATGAAATGGTTGTGAAAATATGAATCAGCACGACGCCATTCGGATCTGCGCCCATTGCACACAGGCTTTGGCCGCGGCCTTAAAATCCACGCCGCCGCTGATTTCAAAAACCTGGCTCAATTTCAAAAAACGGATATAGGTGGATTCGGATTGATCGGGCGTCTGGTCCGAATGCTCCGGCAAAAAGAATAGGCCGGTGGATTTGATAAACGCAGGCAAAAGGTCCCTGCGGGCTTCGATATTCACAGGGCGCATTTGAGCAGGCTGATCATTATGCTTCCAGTTTAAAATGATCAGCGCATCCAGTGGTGTTCTTAATCTAAACCGGTTGGCACCAAAAAACCGATCGATTGGAACATCATATTTATGTTCCAGATTCCAGAGATCATCTTTGGAAAGAGATGCCAACCGCTCGTAATCCTGCAGGGGCAGCAATCCCTGAAGACTTGGATTGTTCAGTATCGTGCCCGGATTGACGCGGGGAAGCTTGCCCACGCCGTGCATCCAGATACCGGATTCCGTCTTTTCCAGAATCAACCGGTCATTGCTGACAAAATCCGCCCCCTGGCTGACCAGATGCAGGGCCAGCGTGGATTTTCCCATTCCGGAAAATCCGGCCAGGGCCAGCCCCTTGTTATACAGCCGGACTCCGGCGGCATGTCCCAAGATTCCGCCCCGACTGATTTGCCATTCGATATACCGGTTGTTGATGAAATTAACCACCTGGTTCAGATTTTCCAGACATGGCCCGATGACCACATGATCATTGCCGCCAAAAACAAACACCATGCCGGTCATCCGCTTTCTTACGATCCGGCCGTTTGGGATATCCGCATACTCTTCCTTGATTTTCGTTTTTCCAGGGTCCGGCTGCCGGACAGCAAACGGAAGATCCACACAGGCATTATCCGCCTGGTGGACGGACACGATTCGATCCGCATCTGCCGGTTGGCGGACAAACGCACTGAAATACTGCTCGAGTTCAGAAATGACCAGACTGGAATTGGATTGAACCCAAAGGCGGCAGTTTCCAAACTGTAGGTGGATATCCTTTGTCGCCGGATATTCGGCCCGAATCCGTCTGACCAGAAGTCCCCTTTCCGTTTCACTGAAAATCATGATGCTGTCCTTTTCAATACATAGTCGACATAGCTCGTGGCGCCATCCAGGTTTCGGGCGATTTTCATTCCCTTGAATCCGCCATAATTACCAATAACAGCGATACGTGGCATGACTTTCCTTGATATCAGTAGAATAAAATGTCTTCTGAAAACGAAAAGGTGTTCCAATCAGCATGCGGATGATGAATGATTTTTTCCATCAGATAATACGATCGCAGGGCCATTTCGCCGGCAAAATCATGATGATGCTCAAACCGGATGGATGTATAGAAATTCCGGCTGAGCGCCAGGCCCATTCGGGCATGAAAGGTCATATCGCCATGATCGGATGCAAACTGTTTGACCCGGTTCAGAAACGCATAAATGACGGCATTCAGCCGATCCCGCAGAACCGAATCAAACACGGGCAATCGAAAGTTGGAAACCAGAAACACGGCGGCATCCATCACATAATCATCATGATGGGAGCGATACACGTCGATGTAGCGGATCCGTTGGGATATATGATCATAGACCAGGTTGTTGACGTTGAAATCGCCATGACACAGCACGGTAAACGGCGCCTGAATACGCGTTTCAACCTCGGCACATTTTCGAATCAGCTCCTGGGTGGACGGAATTTCAACCGTCCCGATGCGTTTTCCGCATCGCTGCAGTTCGGGGTGCAGCCGCTGACTGTCCTGCATGCGGGACATCAACTGCTGAATATAGGTGACGGGAACAGGATTCCGCGTCAGTGTATGCTCCCAGATATCAATCATGACATCTTCCATCAGAAACATGGCATTCTGAATGATGTCTTCGGATGCGGCCAGAACCACTTCATCCAGCGTGCAACCGGATAGAAATTCCACCAGAAGCGAAGCCGTGTTACGCCCCTCATGATAACCGAAAATTCGGGGCGTCAGTCCGGGATAAACGGTTTCCCACTGCTCCAGACTGGCTTTTTCCTTTTTAATTTTTTCAGGGTTGCCTTCTTTGAAGATTCCCTGGGATTTGTCCGGGCTTTGATTTTTTTGCGCCACCAGACTGATTCTACACCCGGATCGGGATCCCCAGATGGATTTAAAGTCAATTTCAGAGAGCGTGCCGTCATAACCGGAAGCGGACAGGGTTTGTTGAAGCGCTTCAAACTGATGGATTTTGATTTTTTCACCCAGAACCACAAACAACAGGGCCTCTCCGATATTCAGCAGCGAATCGCCTATTCGTTCCAGATATCGAAAAACAAACAGCGTGGTGACCAGATCCCGACTGGATTTACCGCTATCCAGATCATTCATGATTCGGTCAAATTCCGTTTTATACAGCGTATCCAGAATGAATTCCGACCGGCAGATTTCCAGTGCGGCGGAAAGACTTCGTTCATCAAAGGCAGGTATGATCCGGGAAATATTGCGCTGAATTTCCTGAATCATGGATCGATAATCAAACCGGTGAATAAATGTTGAACTGGACAGATATTCGAGCTGCCTGGCAACATTGACACAGAAATCCGCGATCCGTTCCAGATTGACACAGATGATGTGAATGGACCGAATGGTGTTGATTTCTTTTGTTGCCAACGAGTCTTTGCCGTGAATACGGGAAAAGCAGGCATTCTCGATCGTGCTTTTCAGATTATCGATATAGTCGTCCCGTGAGCATATATGGCTGAAGATTCGCTCACCGGGTTCATTCAACAGATCGAATGTGGCCTGAACCTGACCCGACACTTCCAGGGTCAGGAACGTGAAATTTTCCCGGATTTCATCGAATTTTGAAACAATATCAGGTGGATATATGGATTTCATTGCCTTTCTTTCGATAGGTATCAATGGCCGAATCCTTCCATGTCAGCTTGATGGATAGTTTGGATTTTCCGGTTTTTTGCTTGGTCTTGATTGAAAAGCGTATCAGTTCCGCCGGTGACAGCACGGCCTGATCCTTTTCAGCGGATAGAATGATCCGGCCTTTTTCGATCCCATTGATCAATTCGGTTAAAAACTGCTGAATGCTCTGCTTATCCTGAATGGATTCATGCTCAAACCGTTCGAGTTCGGACATATCGGCTCTCCTTTATCAAAAATCAATAATGGCATTGAATTGTTAAAATACTATTAGCATCCGGTTAAATAATGATGAACGCGACGCGCCTGAAGGGCTGGTTCCGGGATGCACACGGGCATCATCCCCTGATTACCGTGCTCGGTCTTTACACATGGGAGATCAAGGACGCTTCTGACCACCGCAGCCAGTTCGTCTTTTGGATAGGGTTTCATGATCAGTTCCCGAATACCCATTGCCAGAACCGATTCCCGGGTGACGGTTTCACTGAAACCCGTGCACAGGATAAAGGGGAGCTCCGGGCGAACTGAATGGATTTTTTCAAACATCTCGGTGCCCGTCATTCCCGGCATCGTCTGATCCGAAATGACCAGATCAAAGGCAAACGGATCTTTCAGATACGTCCACAGCGCATGGCGGCTGACCGTTTCCGTAACCACCCCGTATCCGAGGCTCCGAAGCATCTGACTGGCGACATCGACAATCGTTTCCTCATCGTCAATCAGCAGAATGCTTTCGGATCCGGTCGCCACGACTGCTTTCGGGAGAGCAGGCATGATGGGTCGTTTTTCCTCTACCGGAAAAAATACCTGAAATGTCGATCCGTTTCCCAGTTCGCTTTTCACCGTGATCGCGCCCTGAAGGCGAGTGACAATACCGTGAACTACCGACAATCCCATCCCCGTACCCTCGCCATTTTTTTTGGTTGTGAAAAAGGGATCGAATATCCGTTCCCTGACTGTCCGGGTCATACCATGGCCGGTATCGCCGATTGTCAGCCGGGCATATTGTCCGGGGGAAAGTCCGGCGATTTGCCTGGACGTGTTGGAATCCAGTTCAACGGGTTCCAGTTTCGCCGTCAAAACACCGACTTCTCCGCCCATGGCATGAACCGCGTTGGTACACAGATTCATGATGATTTGATGAATCTGTGCCGGATCGGCCAGAATCGACTCGGTGGTTGCAGATGTTTTTTTATCGATTAGAATGGTTGCCGGGGTGGTCGCCCGAATCAGTTTCAGCGTTTCTTCCAGAATCGTATTCAACTGAACGGTTTCCAGTTTCTGCTCGGTTTGACGGCTGAACGTCAATATCTGTCGTGTCAATTCCTTTGCCCGGGCACCGGCGGAAAGAATGCGATTCAGACGTTCCGTGGTTTTTACTGAATCTTCGACATCCTGAATTGCCAGCTCCGCATACCCGTTAATACCGAGCAGAATATTGTTGAAGTCGTGTGCAATGCCGCCGGCCAGCGTGCCGATGGCCTGCATTTTCTGGGATTGCCGCAACTGCGATTCCATCCGCTTTTTTTCGGTGATATCGATAAGTGATGCGATGCTGATCTGGGTTTCTGGAATTATTCCCACACGCAAGAAGATATCTTTGATATTACCGTTTTTATCGATCAGTTGTGATTCATATTCGGCAGGCACATTTTTATCCCCCCTTCGTCTGGCCAGGTGGTATTCACGAACCATTTTAAAACTTTCGCCTTTGAAGAAGTCACTGGTCTTCATTTTGCCTTCAATTGCTTCCCGGGAGTATCCCAGTAATTGCGAAGCGTTTTCATTAACCATGGAAAAGGTCATGTCGGCTTCGATCAGAATGGTTGCAGCACCCGTGTTTTGAAAAATACTGCGGTATTTTTCTTCGGCCCTGCGCCGGGCCAGAATTTCTGCTTCCAGATTCTGCTTATACGCGACTGATTCAATTTTCAGGTTTCGCATTTTAAAGAAGAATCCAAGCGCAGTGGTTCCGGCAATTAGAATGATCCCACAGCTTACAATCAACCAGTTGATCAGCGTCTGATCCATCGCGGTATCGCTGTATGACGCGATCGTGCTTTTATGACCATTGTTATCGGGTTTCATTATTTGATGATTGAAATAAAGCCCGATAACCACCAGCGCCGCCAGTATTCCGATCCACCATCGGTATCGAAACCGGTTGTAACACGTCGTGTTAAGCAACGGCTGACGATTCACTGTGTTCGTGTTTTTCAATCGATCTCTCCTTAACCATGAAAAATCATTTTATCCGTCATTCCCATGAATGCCGGAAACCGGTCTGATCATAAAAACCGGACTCGAGTCAGGATAAGTTAAACTGCTGAGTCAGGCCTATACTATGGGGATAATGTTAGAAAGAAATTAGTGGCGGGTTAGAAATTAATGAGCTGATCATTCTTTTCGTAGTCGGAAATTCAAACGCAACGGCCCTGTTGTCCACAGTATTTGTAGAGCAGCCCGGCAACTGCCGCGGTGAATGGTGCCACAGTGATAAGCCCGAAACTGCCCACCAGAATATTCAGAACTTCCGCGGCCACAAAGGGTGCATTTAGAATATTGGAACTGGGGAGACCCTTGGCGATGAAGAGCAGAAACATGGCAATATGGCTGCTTGAATAGGCCAGGAGCAGTGTGGTCGTCATGGTTCCGATGACTGCCCGGCCCACACGCAGACCTGACTGAATGTGTTCAATCAGGCCGATCTGTGGATGACTGTTCTTGATTTCGTCCATGCTCGCTGCAATATCCATGGCCACATCCATGATCGCACCGGAGGAGGCGATGAATATGCTTGCGATAAACATGTCGGTCAGATTGAGGTAATAGTAGCCGGAGTAGAGAAGGGTCTCGGCAAAGGGCCTCACCGCGCCATGGAGACGAAAGAGATGGACAAACCAGACCGCAAGCCCGCATGTCATCAATACACCCAACATGGAGCCCATAAAGGTGGCGAGTCCGCGCCTGTTCAAGCCTCCGACCGAGAAAGTAACAACCGCGATGAGCACGGCAACAATAATCAGGCCGGTGGATAGCGGTGGATAATTTTTGAGCAATAACGGAAAAAACAGCTTCCACAGCACGATGGCGGAGAAAACAAAGGAGAGCATGGCCTTCAGTCCTGTAACGCCAGCAGTAACCAGAAGCAGCGCAGCGAACAAGCAAATCAGAATGAGCTCAAGGTGCAGTCGGTAATATCCCCTGGCCAGGCCGTGGCTGGGTTTACCATCAACGACATCATATTCCACCAGCACAACACCGTCCACCTCGTAAAATTCGTCCAGTTCCATTTTGCCGGTAAGCATATTGGTGATGGATATCTCCTGCCCTTTGTATGGCCCGTCCAGCAGTCGAACGGTGAGAAACTGGTTTTCGGTTCTGACGATCAGGTTCACGCGCACCCGGCTGTTATCCACGGCGGTAATCCGGCCGCGGCAGTGCAGTCCTCTTGTGGATTGCGGAATTTGTGACAGGTCTAGAAACCACAGCCCCATGCAGATAATGGCAATAACTATCGAGAAGAGCCATTCGCGCCGTATATGTGACATGCATATCTCCCTGTTTCAAAAAGATCATAAAAAAACAGCACCGAAGCATCATCGGCGCTGTTTTCCGATTTAAAATCAAACCTGATTTTACTTTTCGACGGGCAGTTCCTGTTGAATGCCCAGTGCGATGGCGATACGTTTGGCTGTATCCGTATTGTCGTAAAAACCGCTAAATTGCTCTTCTCCCACTCCCATGGCAAAAACAGGAACCGGTACCCCGGTGTGGGAATAGGAGGTCCAGCCAATACTGGCACGCTCGTTCAGAATATGGGTGATCGTTACGATGATGGGCTCATAACTGCCGTAGAGAAGCTGGTTTGCATCTGCATTATTCTTGTTGAAGCCGCTCATGGACTTGTCATAGGCATCTTCCAGTTTTTCTTTCTGATAGGCATTGAGTTTGCTCCAATCGAGACCGAACGCATCGAGCATCAGTTGGATCATCGCTGCATTTTTGGCCAGGTTGTCACTCGGCGTCCAGTCGTATCCGGCGCTATAAGCAGCCTTGTGCGCGGCCCACTGGTTCTGCGCAAAATAAGTGAAGCTGTTTTTCTGGTTAAGCAACTGCTCGTAGTAGGCCTTGTAACCCGTGGTTGCATGACCGACGGTCATGCCGCCCGTTTCGTGGTCACCCGTGACAATGATCAAGGTTTCCTCCGGATGGGTTACATAAAAAGTCATCGCCGCGCCGACTGCTTTATCGAAATCAAGCATATCACCAATGGTGGCCATGGCGTCGTTGGCGTGACAGGCCCAATCCACCTTGCCGCCTTCGACCATCAGGAAAAAGCCTTTTCCATTGTTATTTAACTTGTAGAGGTTGGCAATCGCCACCTCGGTCATCTCCGCCAGCGAAACATTGGTGGCGGGCCGATCGATGGCATATGGCATGGCCGAAGCATCCTGCAACCAGGGATTGACGCATATGACCTTGCTTACCGGTTCTGTTTTGAGTGCCATGATCGTATCTCGTGCCCATCGACCGGTGTATCCATTTGCAATCAGCATATTCCCGACGTTATTGCTCGTATCGCCGCTTGTTTTGGGCCCATTGGGTGATACCAACCCCCCACCGCCAAAGAATTCAAAGCCGCTTACAGCCATCTGCGAGGCGATATTATTCATATAGTCACGGGTGGGCACGCTGGCATAGTATGCGGCGGGCGTGGCATGATCCAGGGATACGCTGGTTACGATACCGACTTTTCTGCCCTTCTCATGGGCCAACTGAGCCACGCTTTTATAACTGTGCGTTTTCGTGTTATCCATATTAACGGTGCCGCTCATCGTCTTGATGCCGCAGGCAAAAGCCGTGGCCGCGGACGCGGAATCGGTCATCAGGGCAAAAGAATCGTATGTCGTCTGCATTCCCTGAACCGGCATTTTACTCATATTCAGTCGATTTTCGCTCCGCAGCAGATCTTCGGCCTTCATTGCGGAGCCGCCATTCAGGGTTGTCAGATAGGCTTCGGTAACCTGAATCTGTGAATTCGACATGCCGTCACCCAGAAAGAAAAACACATATTTCGGCGAATCGGCGCCTGCAAGCCCTGCCATAATCAGGACAAGGGCTATTGATAGAATAACCGCCAGATTTTTTCGTTTCATTTTCACTTTCTCCTTTCTCATTGCATTTGCTGATTTTTAATTGCTTTCGGTAAATTGATCCATGCTCTCTACCAATGAACAAATCATCTAAAATGGTTACGTCGCTTGACCTCCTTTCTCTCTATTTGACTCAAGGTAATCAATAAAAACGGCAACCGGCCAGGCAGCTTAACCGTTAAGAATGGCAGGCTTTCTCCCCCCGGATATGAAAATGGCATCTTCCGTAATTTGAAATCATTTTGCCTGCCATTTGTTAATGAATTGTGATCTTTTGGTTAGAATATTGTTATTTCCGGGGCAGGCCGATTGACAAATCAAATTCTCACGAACAGCTAATCATGTTCTAACAATCATCGATTATTTGTGTGTCCAAGTTGGTTTTGAATAATTCGCTAAACGGAGTGTCTTCTCATGAGCATAAACAGCAGGATCAATATCTTGAATATAAGTGGCCTGATGGTCCTGGGAATTTTATCGATTTTGACAACCCTTTATTATTCAAGGGAGAATATTCGAGAGGAAATATCGACGATTCGAACGATCCTGATTGAAGAAAGAAAGACACAGCTATACGATCTGATTGACAATGCGTATTCGGTTCTCAGCACCGCGAATTACTATCAGGATGCCAGAAATGCCATCGGAAACATGCGTTTTGGACCTGAAAAGAAAAATTATTTTTTTATTGTGGATATGGATGGCATGATGCTTGTTCATCCGGAGCATCCCGAGTTGGTTGGGAAAATTCAAAACAACCTTCAGGATGCGGATGGCAGGAAAATTATTCTTGAAATACTGGAAGCGGCCCAAAAAAAGGAAGAAGGATTTATTCAATACAGATGGGCCAAGCCGGGCACGGATGTCCCGGTAACCAAGCTGACCTATTTCAAAGTGTTTAAAAACTGGAAATGGGTGCTGTGTACCGGAATCTATCTGGATGATATTGAACAGGTCATTGATCAAAAAAAATCTGCATTGCTAACGGCAATGACTGTCCATATTCAATTCATGGCCGGTATTATTCTGTTCGTCCTTGTCTGTGTCATGGCTCTGGGCATCAGGATTACCCGGAGAATCTCCGGACCCATTTATCGGATCATTCAAGGACTCAATGAAGGCGCTGACCAGGTGGCATCATCGGCCGGCGAGGTGTCCTCAGCCAGCCAGACCCTTGCCGAAGGCTCGTCGGAACAGGCGGCCTCCATCGAAGAAACCTCTTCCTCGATGGAGGAGATGGCTTCCATGACCAGACATAACGCCAATAACGCCGGCCTGGCCGACTCCCTAATGAAACAGGTCAATCAGGTGGTGAACAAGGCAAACACGTCCATGAGCCAGTTGACTGCCTCAATGCAGGAAATCTCAATAGCCAGCGAGAAAACTTGCAAAATCATCAAGACCATCGATGAAATTGCTTTCCAGACCAACCTTCTATCTCTGAACACTGCCGTGGAAGCCGCTAGAGCTGGGGAAGCCGGGGCAGGGTTTGCGGTTGTGGCCGATGAAGTCCGAAATCTGGCCATGCGCGCTGCGGATGCCGCCAAAAATACCGCTGCATTGATTGAAGACACCATGAAAAAAGTCTCGGACGGAACAGCACTGGTAAGGACCACTAACGACGCCTTTAATGAAGTGGCCCGCAACACCCAAAAAGTAGGTGCGTTGGTAGGTGAAATCTCGGCTGCATCCAATGAGCAGTCTCAAGGGATCGAGCAAGTGAACATTGCAGTCACGGAAATGGATAAGGTTACCCAACGGAATGCCGAAACCGCCGAGGAAACGGCTTCGGCATCCGAAGAACTGAACGCCCAGGCCGATGAGCTTAAAGGCTTTGTCGCCGATCTGTCTGCAATGGTGGGCGGCAGAGCCTCCGTAACAAAGGATACCCGCATTGTCAGTTGTCCGAGAGCCACTGTACACGCCAGACTATCACCCCGAATAGCGCTGGCTGTCCCGTAATCGGATTTGTCGCGAAGTATTTTTACAACCCATCATCAGAAAGGAAATGAAAATGAAAAAAAACGAAGTATCAATCAAATGCAAACTGGAAGCGGATGCCGTCGGTTCGATGCTTTCAGACCTGGCGGGCAACTTTAAAGAAGGGAAAGTGGTTATTCAGAAAGGGGCTTCGTTTGTAACCCTGAGGCCTGAAGGACAAATCGAGGTGGAAATCGAGGCCGTTGAAAAAAAAGGAAAACAGAAAATCGAAATCCAGTTGAGCTGGAAAGAAGAGATTCTTTTGGAAGCTCCGGATGCCGAAATCAAAATCTCTGCCGAAGAGCCTGTCCTGGATATGGCGTCATTGACCGAAGCGCCGAAAGTAGATGCAGAAAACGAATCGAAATCTGATTGTTGATTTCGATCTTCAATCCCCTCTACCCCCCCTTTTTCAAAGGGGGGGATCATTTCTAAAGAGTATCAAAACCATCCCGAAAACAATCAGGATGATACCAATGGCATGGTTGATCCGTGTCATTGTTTGAGTCCCACAGAACCGGCTGATATGATGTGAAACAAAACATTTCAGCAAATCCGCCGTCAGCGTGCTGGACAGAATTCCGGCAAGAAAAATTCCAACTGATCGGCCGTTGGCGCCATATTTTGCACTGATGGAAACAATTACCGTAATCCAGATAAACCAGATACCGGGGTTAAGAATGTTCAGGAAAAAACCCTTGATGACATACAGATGGCTTTGGTTCCGGATGCTGATGAGTTTCCGGTTTGGATAAGGATATGTCTGAACGATCCGTTTGTTGAAGGTGTAAAAGCCCAGAATTGTCAAAACCATCCCGCCAATGATTTGAAACCACACATTGTTCCGAGGATCGACGCCCAGGAGCTGCGTTATGCCGAAAAAACAGAGCAACAGAACAAAGATGTCGCTTAAAAAAATTCCAATGGACAGACACACGCCTGCCCTGAATCCACTGTGGATGCAGGTCTGAACCAGAGCAAAGAACCCCGGTCCCAGAAGCGCGGCAAATGTCAGTCCAACGATTATTCCCTGGAAAAATGCGCTCATTCAGCAAGGTTTCTGTCACAAGACATACTGCCGGAGCCGATTTTGGTCGGGCGCCTTCCGGCCATCGAAAAAGCCGCATGCCTGGTAATATCGCACGTCCTCCAACCATAATCGTGTGTAGGTTCGGTCAGTCACCAGGCGTTTGATTGCCTGAACCGGATGCTCTCGCATGTCAAGCACCGGTCCCATCAGTTCGGACGGATCCCGGAAGCATTCCCAGTCACATTCCCGGCAATCCAGGCCGCCATTCAACGTATCTGAGAGATTCAGCGTTTCGAAACCGCCCATATCCGTGTTGCCCCGATACCCGCAGGGATAGGTCCGACCGGATTTGGCGTCGATAAAGAAAAAATCAATTCCCCCCCGGCAGGGATGGGATTCAGGCTCCTGGCGCAATAACTGGCGGGTCAAAGCCAGCAGTGATGTTCTGGGTGTAAAGATGCGAATACGGGATCGATAGGACGGGATCGTTTCCGAAAGAGCCTGAAACAGCAATGCTTTTTCCACTCGGCTGAAATTGATGACATCGTCTGTTGCCGTTGCCGCATATACGGGTGACAATCCGGACCCGGTCTCCCTGTCGGGGATGCTCATGGGGTAACAGCAGTTCACCATCGTGAATCCCAGGTCGCATACAAACCGATAGAACCGGTCAAAACCGGACCGATAATGCTGATGGAATGCTTCAGGTTCAATGCGCTGATTTCCAGTTGATGTATTTCCGGCAAGATTCCGGTTGATGCCCAGATTGGCGGATGGATAAATCCCGCAGGCGTGAAAAATCGGCAGCGCCTTGTGGATGCCGTCAATGACACCGGGCAGTCCCCGCATGGCTTCATGGACTTCCGGTACCGAAGAATCGATGCTGATCCAGAAATTTCGAATCGAGGTGTCGGCCAGGGCATGGGCGATCCGCTCAATCCGGGAATTGAACCCTTTTTTATCGCTTCCCATAAAAACGAAACCATTGGTCCCGGTTCGAATATAGGGAATTCCCGCATGACCGGCATACCGCATCATTTCAATCAGATCATCCAGAAAAAGGAGCGGTTCGCCACCGGTAAAAGAGATGGCCTGAAATCCCTTTTCAGCAGCAGCGGCTATGGCTCGCTGAATGGTATCCAGGGAAAGTCTGGAACGTTTAAATCCCTCCGTGACGCGCATGCCGCACTGGGGGCACCGTGCATTACAGGCATCGGTTGTCTGAATGATCAACTGGCCGGGAATCCTGTTCCGCCATACATGCCGGATCATTTGAACCCACAATGCCGATGTCATGCGTTGACTGCCATGTCATTTTTTAAAAACACCTCGGGTTCATACATGTCCCAGGTTTTCAAAAACGCTTTTTCAAACGCCCGGTCCTCCATGTATTTTCGGGCGGCCCGGCCCATGCGTCCGGCCATTTTGACATCATTTGTCAGTAACCGGATGTGTTGCAGAAAGCTATCCATATCGTTTCCCCTGACGATATACCCGGTGTGGAAGGGAATTAAGTTTTCCTGTGGACCGCCCTGATCCGTCACAATCACCGGTATCCCCGATGCTTGGGCTTCCAGAACCACGTTCCCGAACGTATCGGTTGTACTGGGAAAGACAAAAACATCTGAAGACGCATAAGCCGCCGCCAGATCTTCGCCGGCGAGATATCCGGTAAAGGTGACGGGTTTTCCGGACAGTTCAATTTTCATTTCCTCCAGATACGGCCCTTCGCCCACAATGATCAGATGGACATCAAATCGTTCCCCGCTCAGGTGTTTGAACGCTTCCACCAGTATGGGTAGATTTTTTTCCTTGGATACCCGGCCCACATAGAGGAGTTTGATGACATGATCATCGATCTGACAGCGCTTTTTGAAGAATCCGTTTCGTTTGGACGGATGGAACAGGGTGATGTCGATACCTCTTTCCATCAGCCGGATACGATCCGCTAAAATGCCCTTTTCAATCAATTCGTCCGCCGTGCTTTTGGATGGCGCATAAACACGATCCATCTGTCCATAATACCATAACGTATATTTCCACGTCAGTTCTTCAATGGCAGCGTCACCGGTCAGATACAGCGCGTATTGAGGCAAGGCCGTATGATAGGTGCCGTCAATCGGCAACTTCAGGATATGCGCGACCGCCAGCGCCGCCAGCCCGATGGGACCGGGCGTGGCGGAATGGATATGAGTAAAGCCCTGCTCATAACAGTAATTCAGCATTTCCAGAACCGGTGGATAGAATATTTTCTGATCCGGATACTCGGGCAGTTCATGAACGCCGACCGGTTTGAAATTTTTTACGCCTTGCCGTTCTATCCGGTCTTCGGGATCACAGGTGATGATGATGAGCTGTTTATGACTTTTCAGAGCGATTTCGATCTGCTGGTTCAAGGTTCGTGCCACACCGTTCACCTCATAAAAGGTGTCTGTAAAATGGGCCACACGGATTTCGGACCGATCGACACTGGCCGGCAACGGATCATCTGACAATCGTGTCCAGACCTCCTGTATAAAGGCCCGGTCCCGTGTAAAATGGGAAAAGGACACGAAATAAGGGGCCAGCAGGGTATACAGACCTCCGGCCGATCCAATGACATGAAAGATACTGAAGACATTGGCGCCGGAAAGATGACCTAACAGGTGATTGGCAAAGCCGTTCAGGACCCTGCTGGATATTCGGTTGACAAAGTCGAACCATTTCCGTTCCGGTGTATCCATCTGTTCGGCGTTTTCCGGTTCATCATTCAGCATATCCGGATAGTCATGAATCAGGTTTCGCGTTTCCCGCCGAATCATATCCATCAGATTCTCGGAAATATCGGCTTCCATTTTTGGGGCTTTTCGATAATTCCAGTAAAAATAGATTCGCGAAAGAAATCCCGGTTCGTTTTCCGGTCGTATGGTGAGGGATCTATCCAGAAACCGCATCAAAATATCCCGTTCCGTATACCGTTCCAGGTTGAATTTGCTCCGATAGAATTGATAGGCAATTCCATACAGGTTGTGGGCCAGTGTCAAGGGAGTGGATGCCAGACTGACCACCCGGGTCTGGCCGGTCTGGAGAGCTTTCAGTGCCGCTTTTGTATCGGCTGGGGAATATATTTCCGTATGCGTCCGGCAGATGTTGAGTCCGCTGTGATCATCGGAACCGCCGGTGAGATGCTTTTGCCAGGGAAAAGCCCCTGTCGGGTCGATCCCATGCCGATCGGACAGCCGGGCCATCCGTTCCGGGGAAAGGCTTGACAGAACAGATCGAAGACACTGGCTCTGTATCGCATCCCGCGCTCCGTTGATTTCGAATGTTTTAAAGAGCAGCAGAAGCTTTTCAAAATGATCCAGTGTCAGGCGATCATTGATACTGTATAGCGGATGAGCCAGAACATGAAAAATATTTTCCTGGTAAAGATAACCCGTCAGATCGAAGATATTGTCACGCAGTTTCTGAATGTCTATATGCTGAGCTTCCGTGATGTCATAGGCCAGCACATGGACTTTACAGCCGTTATCCGGAAAATAGGTCGTGATCTCCTCGCTCACAAAGGTTCCCGGCAGGTGTGCAATTTCAAGCGCACCGGAAATGGTGTTGTGATCGGTCAGGGTCACCAGATCCATTCCTTTTTTTCTGGCAGTTTCATAGACCTGCCGGGGTTCCGTAAAACTTTCCGGGCATCCGATCTTTTTCAGCACCCACTGGGAGGCGCGTTTGGAAAATCGGGAGTGAACATGAAGATCAATTCTGGTCATCGGGGTCTGCGGATTGTCTTGTTCCATGCGGTTCATCCCCTCACGTTTGGCGATAAATTCCTATTTCG
>CAIVVZ010000164.1 GCA_903909505.1 uncultured Desulfobacteraceae bacterium | reverse complement strand
GTCACACCGGCGGGAATGAAATAGGTGTCCATCGCTTCCAAAATGCTGTGCGTATCACCAATGAACATCTCAATCTTTCCTTCAATCACGATGCCGCATTGTTCAAAGGGATGCTGATGTCCGGTGTCTTCCTTTTCCGGGTCTATCTCCATGCATGCCATGACCAGTTTGTCGCCAAACTCCGCCGTGCTCCTGATCCCCGGTCTAAATTCCTGTAAATTCATTTGATTTACTGATTTTTGAAAATCCATGGTTTTTCCTTTATTTTTTGCCGTACCCCACGGTTTGTGAAAATAATATTTTCTGGTCTTCACACAGTTTCATGGCCTTAGCCAGAGCAGGTTGGTCTATGGACGCCCGGAAAACAGTAGCCAGGCCATCCGATGCACAGAAAAGATATACATTCTGGCCGATGAAGGCTGCATCGGCATGGGCATAAGCATCTTTTTCCTCAGTAGCGGATTTTCCCATCCGGCTGAAATCCGCCATTCTAATTAAATTCACCGGTGCTGTTTTGACAAAAGGCTGCTTGCCGGTCAGCGATCTGATATCACTGTTTTTCTTTCATTGCGGTCATAAAAAAAACGGGAAATGGCCGTTCGTCACCTTGGCTGTTCTTTCGCCGGATTGTGTGGACGGTGCTAGCCCGTATGGAAGAGAAACCAAGCCTTTCGAGATCTCCGGCAAGTTTTTTTCGGTTGAAACCATGGTGCATAACTCCTTCTGGGTTATCCTGATGAAAGGAGCCGTCTTCTTCATCAAGATCGGCCAGGGCGAGGATGCCGCCAGGTTTCAGGCACTGAAAAAGTTTTGCCAGAATACAGTCTACATCGGCCAGATGATGGAGGGTCATGGCCGAGAAAATCAAGTCGAAGTCCTGCTCGCAGTCATCGTGATGCAAGTCAAGATGCCGGGGAAAAACGTTCCTGATCCCCAACTCGCTGATCTTGGTCTTGAGGATCTCCAGCATACCGGGTGAAGAATCGGCGGCAACAAGGGAGGTCAGATGCCGGGCCAGATCCAGTCCCACCAGCCCGGTTCCGCAACCGTATTCCATGGCCCGCATGCCATCATGCAGGGGGAGAAGGGCAATCCGGCTGGAAATTGCCTTTGCCAGTTCAAGGCGCCGGTATTCTTTATCCCATTCGGTGGCGGCAGTGTCAAATCGGTTTTCGGTCATGATCAAAGGTGTCCTTTTGTGGAAACAGAATCAATAAACTCAACGACAAAAAAAGGTTTGTAGTCGTTGCAGTAACAAAAAACAGGTTTATGTCAAGCCTGTCAAAGGAAAGCAAAAGCAATTCAACCTTTCCTTCAACCACGATGCCGCATTGTTCAAAGGGGTGCTGATGTCCGGTTATTTTTTCCCATACCCAACGGTTTGTGAAAATAATATTTTCTGATCTTCGCGCAGTTTCATGGCCTTAGCCAGAGCAGGTTTGTCTATGGACGCCCGGAAAACGGTAGCCAGGCCCTCCGATGCACAGAAAAGATATACATTCTGGCCGATGAAGGCTGCATCCGCATGGGCATAAGCATCTTTTTCCTCAGTAGAGGATTTTCCCATTCGGCTGAAATCCGCCACCATAATTAAATTCACCGGTGCTGTTTTGACAAAAGGCTGCTTGCCGGTCAGCGATCTGATATCTTCATTTAAAATCGGTTCCAATCGGTTGGTCTTGGCATCATAAAGATAAAGGCCGCCTGGCATACTGATGTACAAATCAATTTCCTGCCAGTTCAAAGCGGAAGGGACCGTACGTTTTCCAATCTTAGGGCGGTTAATTCCATATGCAGCCCAAAGCAAATTCGACAATACCTGGGGCGGTAACAGGTCAGGGCTGAATTCTCGCGATGTTGATCTCTTCTGAAGAGCCTGCATCAGGGGTTTGCCGCCGTCAATCTGAGGCGGAAGAAGTTGAATGGGTTGCAGATCATCCGCCCCCGCTGCACCAATCAGGGTTATAACCAGAAAAAAGGAGATAAAAAATACCGGATATTTTGTCATGCGAAGATCCTCCATGTGGGGTTTAGAAATATTTATGTTTGCCAGACCGATACTCCTCCATCATTATTCCTCGGACAGCGGATAGGCATAATCCTCACAGCATGGATGCATAGTCGTCATTATGCCTTTGAAGCGATCCGGCAACCAAACTCGAACGCTTTCCGGCAGTCTACTGGAAAGACCTCTTCACGTCGTGCCGCCTTCTTGGCCGGGTCCATATACTCCATAACGACTTTTGAATAGTCCGGAAACTGATAGGTGTCATAGCAACAGAAAGTTTCAGCCGTGCCGAAAACCATGCGAAGCGATGCCTCGGTGGAGTTGAACATCGCCCCATAACCCCGTTCGGCAATCATTTCCTCTGGAACGTTCATTGTGTAAATGATTCCAGTTCTAATCTTTCTTGGGAATACAGACCGGGGCGGCTGGGTATATACGAGGGGAGCGAACAGAAGGCGCTCCATGAATGAACGCATTTCGCCGGTCATGGATCCGAAGTATATCGGTGATCCCAAAATAATCGC
>CAIVVZ010000163.1 GCA_903909505.1 uncultured Desulfobacteraceae bacterium | reverse complement strand
TTATACACCCAGTCGATATCGACGCTGCCGACTTCCGTAAAACGGGTCGTTGAAAATCCGTTGAATGTTCCCCGGATCAGGACATCCTCCATTTTCATGGTCATGGCAAATACCGCGACAGTGGTTCCCTTGGGGATCTTTTTCAATTCATTGTTGTAGGCTTTGGCGGAAAAGACAAGCCTGCGGCTGTCCGCGGCCTGACATTGAAGGACCGGGACGATGACCGGGAATCCGTCATCCGGAATCCATGAGATGAATTTTAATGCGTCCAGCCGGTTGAACATGCTTTCCGCAAACGGTTTAAGAATTCTTTCTTGGCCGGCGGTTTTCAGATTTCCCTTTGCAAAACGGGTCAGAAGCGATGCATGGATGATCTGACCCAGCGGCAGCCCTTCCTGCCCGGATGTTTCCACAAGATCGAGATAGTGAACCGTGTGGATGCCAAAATAGGCGTTATAACGGAACATGGGCAGATTGTTGTAAGCCTCGAATTCCGGGCCCTCTTTCCTCAGATGTGTCCACGTTGCTTTTCCCCGCCACAGCTTCCGGTCCAGGGTCATGATTAAAAAACCGATATTGCGGCGTTTTTGAATGTACTGCTTGCTTTTTCCCTCGCAGAACTCGCCAAGGGTTATCGTGGCGGGGTCTGCCGCCTGAATGGATGTGATCAAGGAAATGTGGGGAAGACCTTCCGGATTGATGGCGGCCACAAGACCGATTTTTTCTTCCGGTTTAAAGGCCTTGATTTCATTTTCCGTAAATTCTTTTCGGATATCGGACATGGCAGTCAGGCTCTCCTTTTTAAGTCTGCGGCGGAGCTGGTTTCCCGAAGCATTTTTTCTTCAAGGCGCGTGGCGCCTGTCCAACCGACAATATCGGGATGGATGCCCGATTCCCCGGCTATCCGGGCAAACCGTTCCATGGATTCTTTTGGCACCGGCAATTCATCTCGGAGCGACCAGTCTTGACCCAGGCGAAGGTATTTGTCCTTGCAGAGATTGTTGAAGGCGCACAGCTCCCAGCGGCTGACGACATTCCCCAGGTTTTCGGCGATAAAGCGTCCGATCCCGAGAATATTGTCCTCACGGGCGGTCATGCCCGGGATCACGGGGGTTCTGATCCAGAGCGCCGCAGGATTTAGATGGCTTCTAATGCTTTCCGCAACGATCAGGAGATTGCCGAGAATCCTGTCATTGTGTTCCCCGGTGAATTTTTTATGATTTTCGGTGTCAATTTCCTTTAAATCATAGAGCACCAGGGAGGAATGGGGAAGAAGCTCTTTAAGCGCTTCGGCTCCGCACAGGCCGCAAGTGTCCAGGGCCGTGTGGATGCTGTTTTCCCTCAGGGATTTTAGAAACATCCCAACAAATGCGGCCTGCATGCCGGGCTCGCCACCGGATACGGTAATGCCGCCGCCGGATTTTTCAAAATAAACCCTGTCCTTCACAACCTCTTTTATCAAGTCGTCCAGGGTCCATTCTTTTCCCAGAAGTTCCATGGCTGCCGCGGGACACTCGATGGCACAGACCCCGCATCCCGTGCAGATCAAGCGGTCGATTACCACACCTGTTTGCGAAAAGGAAAGCGCGCCGGAAGGGCACGCATCCAGGCATGTTTTACAACCCAGACATCTGGAGCCGATCCAGTGAACCTGGGGCTGCATGGATATACTTTCCGGGTTGTGGCACCATTTGCATTTGAGGCTGCACCCTTTAAAAAAAACGGTGGTGCGGATTCCCGGGCCGTCTTCCGTGGACATCCGCTGAATATCCAGGATTCTTGCAGTTAATCTACAATCCATTGTGGCTGATCCGCTGGATGACTTCGTTTTGCAGCTCCCGTCCGACCGTTGTGAAATAGGCATTGTAGCCGGTGATCCGAACCAGCAGATGCCGGTAGTCCCCGGGATTTTTCTGGGCATCGATCAGTACTTTGGGATCCAGAATGTTGATTTGAAGCGCCGTACCGCCGTTTTCGGCATATCCGCGCAGAAATGCCTTGAATTTATCGCGATGTTCCGGGTCCCGGATCATCGACGGGTTAAACGTCATGGTATGGCTGGCGCCGTTTGGCAGAAGATTCACATAGCCTTCCCAGTATCCGGCGGTTTCCGATTTTCCGCCCAGGGCTTTTCCCACGGAATTAGCGTTGGCTGTCGGCCCATAGATGTCCGCGCCGTTTGAGGGGCAGATCGCGTTGGACAGAAACTGGCCCTTCTTTCTGCCGTCCGCGCTGGCGGCCATCACATATCCGTCACCGGCCCAGTAGTTCCAGCTCAGCATGCCGGGCCTGAATTTTCGGTTGGTTGATCGGGTGGTATGTTTCCAAGTTTCGTTGCACCACAGGGCCATGACCTCTGTCGCCATCCGGTCCGCTTCATCATCGTCCCTGCCGTATTTGGGGGCTTTGTTTTTGGCCGTTGCCTGGAGAATTTCATGCCCCTGCCAGTTATCTTTCAGTGCCCGGATCAGCTCGGCCAGGGTGCATTTATTTTGATCATAAACCAGATATTTGATGGCAAGCAGCGAATCAACGGTGGTGGCATAGGTGACGGCTTCAAGGGTGGTGTGGCTGATTTCAGCACCTCCCCGGGTGATATCCAGCGCTTTTTCCGCGCATCCTTTCACGAGACACGACAGATACGGCGTATTGAAATATTCTTTTCGGATGGATTCGGAGCACTCATACAGCGCAACGCATTCCCGGACGATAAATCCGGTTTGAATCTCGAATGCCTTCCAGAATTCCTGCCAGGTGGTAAACCTGGCGGCATCCCCCGTATCCGGGCCGTCCCGGGTGATTTTTTCCATCTTGCCGGTCATGGGATTTTTGTAGGGGAGAAGATCTTTTCCGCCGGTCATGGCCAGCTCCACGGCTTTTAAAAGATTCAGGTTGCAATCGACGGTTCCGGACCGGTCATTGCCCGCCATGGTATTTTCAAGGCATCCCACCGGCGCGTAGTCAAACACATTGTCTTTATGAATCAGATGGCTGATGCCGGACATTTTAGCTTCCAGCATCATGCCGGCCATGGACCGCTCGTCAAAATTGAGCAGAAAGGGCGCGCCCTGGCCGCCGGAGATCATATCCGTCAGTTTATTCAAAAGCGCATCCGGTGAATTGCGATGCAGCCGGACATTGGGCTTGGGCTCCAGTATGGGGGACATTTCATCGATCACTTCCAGAATTGCGTAAGTCAGGTCATTGGTCAAATCCTTTCCGCCTTTGCCCATCCCGGAAAGGGTGATGAGCTGGCCGAATCCGGCGGTAATCCCCTGGTTGCCGTTTCGGATCATGGCATCATAGGCCGTGTTGCAGTGAATCCAGAAGCACTTTAAAATCTCCTTTCCGAATTCCCGGTTCATTCCCGCGGCGAGGGAAGTCTCCCAGAAGGGCAGCAGATATTGATCGATGCGGCCGAATGAGATCCCTGGACCCGGATAATTCTCATCGCTCATAACCAGCATGTGGGTGATCCAGAGCGCCTGAACCGCCTGCCAGAAAGTTTTCGGGGGGTTCCAGGGCACCTGGTCCAGGTTTTTGGCCATCTGCTGGAGCTCTTCCTGCCGGATCGGCTCTTTCTCCCGTTCGGTCAGGCTCCGGCACAGTTTGGCATATCCTGCTGAAAAATCCCTGGGCATTGTGGCGGCCGTGATCATGGCACGGAGCTGGGCGCCTTTGCAGCCGTTTTTTTCAGCAGGAGTGAGCGCGTCATACTTATGGGTAAGCTCCGCATGGATGCCTTTCCATCCGATTTCCAAGGCTCTCTCATGTCCGGGAATCAGGTGTCCGCTCGTGGCGCCGGCGTTGCCGTACCCGTGATCGTGAAACCTTTTCATCCGGGCCCTGGCGCCGTTTTTGCCGGCCGTCAGCTTGTCATATATTTTCTGCTCTTTCTGCGTCAGGCACAAAGATGTCTGGACATTGAACCTGGCTCCGGCGATCAGATCTTCGGGAAGGATTTCTTTCGGGACATAGCTTACCATGGTTTCCCTGACAAACCATGCCCTTCTCTCCGGCAGACTCCAGGACCAGAAATCTTTATCCAAAGTAACCGTTCTGGCTGCCTGGCGATAGGAGCTCACCATGGTCTGCATCAGCATATAGGTTTCAGGGACAATGTAGAACGTCATTTCATTGAACTGGATGTCCCAGGGGGTTCCGGTGGTCCATGCGGTGAATTCATTGTTCCATGCCCGATCGGTTCCCTTGAAATAGTAATCCCGGAGCCAGGAAATCCTGCCGGAAAGCTTTCCGGGGTTTTTGATCCCGGGGATTTCTTTTCTTATAGCCGATGACGTCATGGGCATCTCCTTGTCCGGTGATGATTTGCTGTTAAGGAATTTTTTCCATGGGCGGGAACACAGGTATTGATATCACTGACACAAACGTACCCAAAAGGCAAGGGCGGAACGCCACCCGGTTGCCGGAACATGCACATGAATGCGCATAATGATGCTGCCTCCCAACCCATAGCGCGGGGGTAAACATCACGCACGGTCCGGAAGGCCGACTCCCGGCGGTTCGGGAGGCAACAGGCGAATAAAGGCCTGTCCTGATTGGTTCCAAATGAAACATTGACACATTATCCGCTTTACTGTAACAAAATTACCGACTACCTAACTCACTTATATTACTCCATCCCATAAAAAAGGGCAGCGCGCCGATGGCAAACCATAACGGTAACGGGAAATCCCTCGAATTCTGGATCTGGGATGCCGCCTGTTCTATTCGGGGAGCCAAGGACGCGCCGAAATACAAGGACTACATCCTCCCGCTGATCTTCACCAAGCGCCTCTCCAATCTCAATATGATCATCCACGACATGGAAGGCCAGATCGGGATCGTCGAAGAACTGAATGAGATTGAGCTGGCAGCCAGGGAAACCGATGAAGCCCTGCGGGGCATCCTGAAGCAACCGGGATTCGGCGCATGAAGATCTTCATCAGCAGCGTTCAAAAGGAGTTCGCCACGGAGCGCAAAGCTCTGGCCGAATACCTTTCAGGCGATCCGCTGCTGCGACGCTTTTTCGAATGCTTTCTGTTCGAAGAAGCGCCTGCGGCCGATCAGCGGGCTGACCAGTGCTACCTCGACGAGGTGGATCGTTGCGATATCTATCTCGGTATTTTCGGCAATGATTATGGTCGGGAAGATGCCGAGGGGCTTTCACCGACACACCGTGAGTTCAATCGGGCCACCGAAAAGGGCAAGAGCCGTCTGATCTATGTCAAGGGGGCCGATGACGGCGTTCGGCATCCGAAAATGAGAGCCCTGATAAGTGATGCCGCCGGCAGCCTAATCCGGCGTCGGGTCAATTCCGCCGAGGAGCTTATCGCCGCAGTTTATGCGAGTCTCGAAGAGCGCGAACTGATCCGTTTCGGTCCGTTCGATGCCACATTCTGCCGAAACGCTTCACTGGATGACCTTGACGAAGACAAGATCTCCCGTTTTCTCGTGCTTGCCCGGCGCGGCCGCAATTTCCCATTGCCGGGGGATACGCTGCCGTATGAGGTACTGGTGCATCTCAACCTGCTCGACAAGGGACGGTCGACCAATGCCGCTATGTTGTTGTTCGGCAAACAGCCGCAACGTTTTCTGATCACCTCCGAGGTGAAATGCGCCCATTTCCACGGCTATGAAGTGGCAAAACCCATTCCTTCTTATCAGGTGTACAAAGGCACGGTTTTCGATCTCGTGGATCAGGCCAAGGATTTCGTACTCTCCAAAATAGACCTATGGGTGGGAACAAGAGCGGAAAGCACCCAGGTGCCGACGAAATACGAAATTCCGCAGGAAGTTGTCGCCGAAGCCATCGTCAATGCCGTTGTGCATCGCGACTACACCAGCAATGCCAGCGTACAGGTCATGCTCTTCCGGGATCGGCTTGAAGTCTGGAATCCCGGCACGCTGCCTCCGACCCTGACGCTTGAAAAACTGCGCGGCCCGCATGCCTCCGTTCCTCATAATCCGCTTCTTGCCGAGCCCATGTACCTGACCAAGTACATCGAACGCATGGGAACCGGGATCCGTGATATGATCCGGCGATGTAAGAAAGCCGGGCTTCCTGAACTTGAAATCAGGATTGACGGCGGTTTTTTTGTGTTGACGATCTGGAGGAAAACGTCTGAGCCGGGGGCCCAGTCGGCATCAGGTCGGCACCAAGTCGGTCAACAGCCAGAGTCGCAGGTTACCCCACCAGTCAACCTACCAGTCACCCCACCAGTCGCGGTGGTTGTTCTGATTCGTCTGATCAGCTCAAGTGGCCCTCTCGGAAACTCGGAAATCCTGGCGAATCTGGGGCTTAGAGACCGTACTCATCTCCGTGAGCGCTATATCGACCCAGCCCTTGCAGACAGACTGGTGGAGCGCACCATTCCCGAAAAACCCACCAGCCGCTTTCAGAAATACCGGCTCACGGGAAAAGGTCGCAGATTGCTGGAGCAGTTGGGAAAGGAAGGAGACCGGTCATGAGTGCTCTCGGTTATACCGGACAAGTCGAGACCCAAGGGGCTCAAGTCACTCAACCAGTCGGAGGACGTTTAGAGTCACAGCTATCATCACGGATAGAGTGGTTCAGCAACGGAGCGCGTTTTGCGGTGCGACAATGCGAAGGCAGAACCGGGTTTCCTCTACTCGTTCCTGATTAATGGACATCGAGCCATCAAATGACGATGAATGGCAAACGGAGTGAATTTACTCTGGAGGATTTCAAAGCGTGTGCAAACAGCGCTTCGATGAAGCGCGGGCGTGCGGAAACGATCGTTAATGAAGTGCGGGATGTTGTCGCGCGATGGCGGGACTATGCGGATGAGTCGCGCGTAAATCCGGAGCAGCGGGACAAAATACAAGCCGCCCTGAGACTGGAGCCCTTCCGAAAAGGCAACGGCGGAACCTTGCGAGATGTGATCGCTTAAAAAGGAACCGGGAAATCCCGGCTTCGCTCTCAAAGCATTATAACCTCTCACAATGAAAAAACGGGTGCGGTTACCGTATTTTTGTAAAACGCCAGAAACTCCCCTGGCGAAAGAACCGTAACATTTTGACACCGGTCAGACGGAAAATGAATCCGGTTTCCCGTGACAAGACATTCCGCATGTGCGGCAATGGCTACTTCCAGAAAAGGTTCATCATCCGGATCGGGCAGTGATTGGAACAAGGGAGAGGGAGCTGCCGTCAGTCCGCGATGGTGAATATGACCCAGAAGGGAAATAACCTTGTCTTTTTCAAATTTGAACTTCGGTCTGCCAAGAACTTCTTTATATTCCGCCAGAATGCGGGCATCAAAGCAAAGCGAAAGTTCTCCGGATGAAACCATGCGGACAATCTGCCCGCATGGCCCGAATGGGGACAAAAGGCCGGCAACCAGCACATTGGTATCAAGAACGAAATTCATCGCAGCGGATCACGCTTTTCCCGGACGGATTGAATTTCGGCGTCAATTTCATCCATGGTGATCCTGTCTGTCCCTTGATCAACAGATCGACGCTGAAGACTTGCCACCGCTTCAACTGCTCGCGCCTGACGGAACGCCTTCAGAGACTCTTCAAGATTTGTCTCGTTGATTGCCGCAAGAATAGCCACAGGTCTGCCATTGCTGGTAATGATCATTTCCCGTTCGTTCGGAAGATCTTTCCAGACCTGGGCGGATTTACCTCTTAAATCGCGGATGCTTAAAAATTTCATGATCCGTACCTCCATTGTGCCCTTAATTATGTACACAAATGTCACCCAAGTCAATGCATTCTTCACACTGTCCGGAAGGCCAACTCCTGGCGGTACGGGAGGCAACAGGCGAATAAATGCCTTCCCTGATTGGTTTCAAATGAAACATTGACACATTATCGGCTTTCCTGTAACAAAATTAACGGCAATCTGAACCGCTCATATTGGCTCCATCCCATAAAAAGCGCTTTTTTTTCATAAAGTTTTGTTTCATTTTAATTTATTGGGTCTTTGTTTCATTTTTCCGTCTCAAATTCTGCTTGCAACTGTAAATGGATGCTGTCCGGGAATAATATCCAGAAACTGTTAAATTCATTTATTATGCATGATATACAGAAAAATGAATAAAGCGCCAGAAATGTCTTGCCAACTATTTGTTCATTATTTATTGAAAGATATTAGTGAGATAGGGAATTACATGCTGGCATTATGAATATTCTGATATCACAGATACACCCTGGGATCGTTTATATGGTGAAAAGATATCCAGAAACTACTCAACTACTTGTTCAACAATATGTTATCCCATTCTTAAGTTTTGGGTGGTCCGGAAATATTAACGATACCAAAAGTATCCTTTGCGGATCAATCTATTTATTGTTGTCCGGAGAAGATACGGATAGATTATGAAGATTCCATGGATGCAGCATAGGAAGGATTTCTTAAAGACTGCTCGTTACATCATTCTTATGATGCCCATTATACCTTTGGCTTGGCTAATTCTAGAGAAGCCCTTTGCCAGAGGTTATTCGCTTGTCGCTATCATGGTCAATCTCTCGGCAGTGATTTGGCTTTTCCCAAAGTGGCAGCTTTCTCAGTATAAATTCAAGAAGGATCAGTTCAAATATGCCGAATTAGAGAACAGCTATAGAAAGACCATCTCACAATTAATAGGAGGTATGCTGCTACTGTCAGGGTTGTATGCTACATTGCATACCATCAATTTGTCTCAAGAATCTCTTCAACTATCGCGCGATACGCAAATTGGGGATAGGTTTTCCCGTGCCATTCAGAATTTGTCCATGAGAAATGCAAACGGTGATATTTCTATGGAATTGCGTATCTCTTCGATTCTATCTCTGGAGCAAATTGCGAAGGAGAACGAACAGTACTTCCTTCAAGTTACGCAACTCCTGTCAACATATATTAGGGAGAACGCTCATTGGGATGACAGTCATCCAAGTATAGCTCCGAGGGAGCTTCGTGCTGACATCCAATTGGTACTCTTCGTTTTGACAAGGCTATCCCACTTAGGCTATAAATATGCCGTCGCATACGATATTCCCGAGTCAGACTTGCGAAAGGCCTTCTTAGCGGGGCACAATATAAATCACGGTAATCTTTCATACTCTAACCTGGGCGGCTCAAATCTTAATAAAACCCAGTTTGTGTATTCCAACCTTTCGCATGTTAACTTTGAAAGTGCCCATCTCGATACTGACTTCACCTATGGTAATCTAAATGATGCAAATTTCACTGGAGCCTATCTCTCAGGAACAAGTTTCAGTGTAACGTTCATGGAAGGAGTTAATTTCACTGACGCAACATTTGATCAGGTGAAGTTTATCCACTGTGATTTGACTAAAGTAGTCGGCCTCACATGCAAACAGCTATCATCGTCCCGGATTTGTGAAACCTCATTACCAGAGTACGTCCAGAATTGCGGGATAGAAAACTCTATCTGCAAGTGATTGATAGAAATTGTTTCAAGGAATGTATTTTGCCTACAACTAGCGGGTCAACCTGACCGTCAGGAGCAGCGTTTTTCTAATCAAATTCAGCGGCAGCGGCAGGTTACCCTTGTCGTTATGCCAGATGATAGGAAATCACTGTGAAGTTCATCTATGATCTTATTCAGGCCGACCCAAAATATTTCGCATGGGCATTCGGCATTGTCAATGTCCTCTGGGCTGCATTCCTGTATTTCAACAAAAAAAGACATGATCGAGAACTGAGGAAACTACAACACTCGCTGAATCTTGACCTGGAGAGGCGGAAACGTGTCTTTGATTTAAAAGTGGGGCAATACGATCGTTACGTTGGCATGTTGGATGAGTTTGGTCGAAAATACCAAACTGGGTTACTTAGTCGAGTGGAGCCGATATTCAAGCAGTTTATGTCTGCTATGCTGGCAGCGGCCAGCAGCGAGGAACTCAAGTCAACTGCATTAGCGGAGTTCTCCGTACAGATGCTTGAAGTCTTTAACGAAAGTTCAACGGAATGGCTTAGGCTAAAGGCCGAGTCAAAAGCGCTAAAGCTAAGCGCAAGCGATTCTCTTGTTGCATTGTTTGAAGAATTAGAAACCCTGGTTGAGGCATCGAAAGGCTTTTCCGAGAGCTTTATGAAGAAGTTGCCTGTCCTGATCATATCGAACGACACGGGAGAAATGTCAAGACTGCAAAGAGAACTTAACAAGCAGGCCGAAAGTATCCAGGAAAAGTCTAAAGACTTGGAACGCCAGATGCGTCTTGATCTGAAAGAATTTTAGACGAAAGTGACGGGGTTTTGGGAAACGATGTAAGATTAAAAGGCATAACGAATGGATAGAGCCGACCGGTAAGTATGGGTGGTCAATATCCGACGGGTTTTCGGGTAAATGCTCTGTGGCAGCGCCCGGCGGCTCATCCTTGTGTTAGCTAAAAAATGGAAGGTCACTTATGAATGAGACATTGTCTGAATTACTTGAGTCGTTGGGTTTGACTGAGGAGCCATACGGCATCTTCTATACTGATATCGAGCCGACAGGAGATTTCGTGCCAATGGCCGGCCAGCCTCTGTCCATGGAATTGGAGCGCCAGGGTAAGATCGATTTTCAGGAAGTATTTAAGAACTTCTCGTGCGTACTCGGCAAGTTGTGGTTGGCACGACGGTTCTTCACAGACATCGGCCCAAGACCCGCGCCTGCGCGGTTTTGCGTCTTCAAGCCCATAAGTCATTTTTCGACGGGCGAGCAGCCCGAGTTGGTGACGTTCTTCGCACGTGGTGAGGTGCTGGCGGGACACATTTCTGGAGACTGACAACTTGGAAGGTGGTCAAAAAGAAGATCGCTAAGAGCAAGGAAGCTTATTGAGGGAGGTAAGGGGATGTAGGTCCTCAAAAACCGCTGAACTCTGATCTTGCCATATCGGCAAGGTTTTACATTGGAATAAATATCAGATCGGGAGACTTGCTGGATGAATAACAAAATCCATACACTTTACTTTAGCGCAACAGGCACAACTGAGAAAATTGTAACCGGTATTGCGGATAAAATTGCGGAAAACGCCGGCGGAAAAATTACGGTCAATCGTATTGATTTTACACAGCCGGAAGCCCGGAAGAAAACGTTTTCCTTTGATAAGGATGACCTTGTGATTGCGGGCATTCCGGTTTATGCCGGACGCGTACCGAATGTGCTGCTGAATTTCTTAAACACTATTTCCGGTAACGGGGCAACGGCTGCCGCTGTAGTTCTTTACGGAAACCGTGATTATGACGATGCGTTAATAGAGTTCAAGGACATTCTGGAGTCGAACGGTTTTAATGTGATAGCCGCTGGAGCATTTATCGGCGAGCATTCCTTTTCAACGACGCTTGGGGCCAGCAGGCCTGACGAACAGGATATGGCTGTGGCGGCAGATTTTGCCGCTAAGATATATGATAAAACAAAGACACCGGGTGGAAATTCAGCTATTATCGT
>CAIVVZ010000162.1 GCA_903909505.1 uncultured Desulfobacteraceae bacterium | reverse complement strand
CTCGGCATTGGCCCAGTCAATTCCTTGCCCGGTTTCAACAGCCTCCAGGCGCTTTTTCAAAAGCGCCGAAATCTTGGGATGGGCGCCGAATCCCTCCGGTATTGCCGCCAATGACCGGCAAAGGCCTTTGAGCCGCTCGATCTCGACACCGGTCTTTACTGTGCCATGAACGTAACGGCCGTCATAATCCTTCCAAACTTCATAGAAACTTGCCTGCGGAAATAGGCACTGCGAACCATGAATTTTCTGAAAATCCGCATCCAGCCTTTCGCGGACGGTTTTTTCCATGTCTTCGATTTCCGGCAAGGTGACAACGCCGTCATCCAGAAGTCGGCCGGCGTACAGTTTGCTGAGCGGCTGTCTTTGCCGGATCCGATCGTACATCTGGGGCTGGGTGAAATACGGTTCATCCCCTTCATTGTGGCCATAGCGGCGATAACAGATCATATCCACCACCACGTCTTTTGCAAAAGCCGCGCGGTATGCCGCTGCCAGACGCATGACATGCACCACGGCCTCGGGATCTTCTCCGTGCACATGAAATATCGGAACCATGAGCATTTTGGCGCAGTCCGTGGCATAGCGGGTGGAGCGAGCATCTTCCGGAAGCGTGGTGTACCCGATCTGGTTGTTGATCACGATATGAATCGTGCCGCCGGTTTGATAGCCTTTGAGGCGGGAGAGGTTCAAAACCTCGGTCACGATGCCCTGGCCGGCAAAGGCGGCATCCCCATGAATCAGCACCGGAACCACTTTCTTCTCCGGGCTTTCATCCAGTGTATCCTGGCGGGACCGGGCAATGCCTTCCACCACCGGATCCACGGACTCCAGGTGGCTGGGATTATGTACCAGATAGATCCGCATCGGAAAACGGCTATTCACATCGATATCGGCCAGATACCCGGTATGATATTTGACATCCCCGGACCCGACCAGGCTGTCCGGATCATAGCAGCTTTCAAATTCTGCGAAGATCTCTTCATAGGGTTTTTTCAGAATATGCGCCAGAACATTGAGCCTTCCCCGATGCGCCATTCCCAGAATGATTTCCCGGCAACCCGCAGCAGCAATTGATTCAACAAGCGCATCCAGCGCCGGAATAAGCCCGTCACCACCTTCCAGTGAAAACCGGGTAACACCCAGATATGCCTTGTTCAGAAACTGCTCGAACTGTGTGGACTGTATCAGGGCATGGAGAATCTGCCTGCGGGTCTTTGAATCCAGCTCCGGCAGGTTGCCCGTCGGCTCCATCCGCGTTTCCAGCCAGACCCGCTCTTCAGGGTTTTGAATGTGCATATACTCAACGCCGATGGACCGGCAGTAGATCTGCTTCAACCGGTCGATGAGTTCCCGAAGGCTCAAGGTTGCGGGGGACGAAAACGGTGTGCGGATCTGCTGATCCAGATCGCTCGGGCTCAACTGAAGCGATTCCAGGCTGAGCAGCGGATGCTCCACCGGACAGGCGGACAGGGGATCCATGCAGGCCAGAAGGTGCCCCAGCTCTCGGTACCGATGCACCAGGGCATCCACGCGGGATTGCAGTCGCATTCGGTCTTCATCGCAGGCTGCAACTGATGGCCGGTCGTCTTGGCCGCCAAGTTCAAACCCTTTGAAAAAAAACCGCCAGTCGGAAGACAGGGCTTCGGGATTTTCTTTCCACAGCCGGTACTGGGTTTCAATATAATCGGCGTTCAATGTTTCCATATCGCTCCATAAAAAACAGGTGTTCGAGCAGAAGACTATGTACCATCAAAAACTTTTGCCTATGGCCTTTAGCCCAATCAATTGACATCATTTGGTCTTTTCACGGATTTGGGTAAACCACTCGGCAATTTTTCGTGCCGCCAAATCGCGATGTTCCGTCTGGCTGAAAAAATGATCGGCGCCGGGAATGATGACGAGTTCCGAATGGTCCGGATTGATTGATTGCGCCTTCAATGCCTGATCTGCCGGAACAATTTCGTCCCGGGTCCCATGCACGATCAACAGGGGAATGCTCAGGGAGGCCACAGCAGCCGGCATGTCGTGTGACAGCATGTCGTTCAAAAATCGGCTGTCCAGCTCCAGATGTCGGCCCCGACTGACAAATTTCAGCCGGCCGGTTTCCTGATACTGCCGCCGCTGATCCAGACTGAAAATCCGGGTGGGGTCCATGCCGGTAAGTCGTCCGGCTATCGCGCAAATTGCCCGAATCCCGGATAGCCTGACCCCTGCCAGAACCGAAACGGCCGCGCCCATGCTGTGACCGGCAAGTCCCAACCATTTCACGCCGTAAGCCTTTAGAAAATTCGCGGCAGTCTCCATTTCGGTGATGTATTTGGAGTAGGAGGTTTCGATAAATACGCCTTCGCTCTGGCCGTTTCCGGAAAAATCGAAACGAAGGACATGAAACCCCGCTGCAGCCAGCCCGGCTCCGGCTTCGCGCAGAATACCGGTATGCCGGGTGCAGGTAAAGCAGTGCCCCAGCACAACGCCAGATTCAGAAGGCGCATCGGGCCGGTGATGGGTCCCAAAAAGCCTCTCTCCCAAATGATTCAAAAAATTGATGTCGGTTTCCACGGCTTTCATGCCTTCATTTCAAATTACGATGGTCTCTCCCGGTAGGGGAACCGCCACGGAATACCCATTATCTTCCAGATGCTTACCAAACGACAGAGCCTGTTCTTCCTCTCCATGAACCACTGCGATTTTTTTGATGTGCAGATTCGATTCTTTCAGAAACCTGAGCATTTCCGTTCGGTCCGCATGGGCGCTGAACCCTCCAATCTTGACCACATGGGCCTTTAAGGGATATTCCTTGTTTAAAAAACGCACCACCGGCGCCGGTCCGGTTCTGCCGGCCACATCATAAGCCTGGCCGAGTTCCAGTATCCGCCGTCCCAGCGTGTTTTCAGCCATGAACCCGACGATCAGGATGGTATGCCGGGGGTTGTGAATTTTGTGGCGGAGATGGTGCAGGATCCTGCCGGCTTCACACATACCGGAGGCGGATATAACGATGTGGGGGGTCTCATCGCGCATCAGGGCCATGGACTCTTCAACGGAACTGACAAAATGGACCTGTTCAAAGAAAAAAGGATTCTGCCCCCGTTCCAGAAACGTTTTGTGGGTATCGGTGTCAAAAACCTCGGGATGCTCGCCGAAAACCCGTGTGATTTTGGTTGCCAGCGGGCTGTCCACATAAATCGGCATCAGGGGGACTTCCCCGGCGTTATACAGTTCGTGAAGCATGTAAAGCAGTTCCTGAGTCCGGCCGTATGCAAAAGCCGGAATCAGGACAGCACCTCCCCGGTTATAGGTTTCATGGATGATTTGTCTCAGTTTGGGTTTCAGATCATCCATGGGATCATGGAAACGGTTTCCATAAGTGCTTTCCATGATCAGCAGATCCACATTCCGGTCTGCTTCATCAAAATTCAGCGTGGGGTCATTGAGAATGGGACTGTCAAAGCGCCCGATATCGCCGGTGTACAACACATTGACGGGCCGTCCGTTTTCCTTTGACCGAATGGCGGTGATGGAGGATCCCAGGATATGCCCGGCATCGTAAAACGAACAGGTCATTTCTTTTCCAATGGAAATCGACTGGTTGTAAGGGTATCCGTCAAAAAAGGTCAGGGCCTGTTCCACATCTTCGGTGGTGTAGATGGAAGTGATTTTCTCCAGACAGTATTTGTTCAGAAAATTATTGATCACATCGACATTGAGCTCATGCTGATCTTTTTTGAGAAGACTCTGGATTTTTTTGGCGTCGGACTTGGACACGCCCTGGGTTCCTGGGGATGTTTTCATCTGATACAGCAGACTCCGAACGGTTTTATAATTCAGGTACCTGGCATCCGATTCATGGATGTGTGCACTGTCTAGAAGCAGGTATTCACAGGCGTCCGCCGTGGCCCGGGTACAGATGATGCGGCCATAAAACGGCCCTTTGGTCAGCAGCGGAATCCGGCCCGAATGATCGATGTGGGCGTGGGAAAGCACCATATTCGTAATAAGCTTCGGGCTGAAGGGAAGGGTTTTATTACGAAGCTCGCTTTCTTTGCGCCTGCCCTGAAACATCCCGCAATCCAGAAGAATCCGATCAGCGCCGCAGGTCAGCAGATGCATGGAGCCGGTGACTTCTCTGGCTCCGCCGTAAAAAGTGATGTTCATGGGTCTCTCCGTTATTTGGGTTGATGTTTGATTGGGCCTGCGGCAACCATATACAGCAAAGCGGATGAATGGTTCAGCCTCAGCAACGCCGAGGCATCCCGGTCATAAAATGCCCCGATTCCGCAACACCCCAGCCCCAGGGCTGTCGCCCCCAGATAAATCCGGTGGGCCAGACGGCCGGCCGAAATCATGGCGTACCGATAGGCGCGCGGCCCCCACAAGGCTTCGATGGCGGAAAGCGGCGCAACAAAAAAGAATTGAAGGCCGGCGGATTCCATCCATTGCTGATTCAGGGCGATTCGCGCCATTTCCGCGGAGAACCCGCCCGGCTGAACCTGCCCGATGGCATGGAGAAATGGATCGATCCAGTACTGCCCGGGATCAAGGCCCTCGCAGGAACCGACAATCATACCTGAAGCAACGAAATGAAAGGGCTGAAAATACCCATCGTCCGGCATCCAGATCGTCCGCATCAGGGTTTGAAACTCCTGCCTGCCAAGGGACCGGGAAACAAAATTCCGGCGGGAACGCCGGGTCATAACCGCCTGTGAAAAATTCATCTTTTCCGGGAAAAAGTCCTCAAACTGAATCGGCAGCCACTGTTGCAGCCGGACGCCACATTCCAGAAGCATATCGCATTTCCGCTCCTTGACCCCGACAACACGGGAAGATGCTTCGTGGATGCGCTGAACCGCCGCGGGGATTTCCTCCCTGGGCGACACCCGGCTGGCGGCGGCATGAGAAAGCCCTTCAACAGGCGAATCCCTTCTATCATCCGGGGCATCCGGGGCGATCCCGCCAGGGATTCTGACGACGGCCAGACAGGCTTCACGCCGGCTGTCCACCCCCAAAAGGGTATTCACAGCCGAATCATCAAAATCATATGTCACCTGACAGGGCAGATCCAGTGCCTTGATGGCCAGCACCAGGGACTCGACGAGATGTCCGGTATCCAGAAGGTGATACCGGTAAGCGCGATCCCGGTATTTCCAGATACTGCGATAAAAAATAGCCGTGATATAGAAGGCGACCGAAGCAGAAAACGATTCCCAAGACTCGCCCGTAGCCGGCGGGTCCGTAAAGACGCCGGTACGAAGCCGGCCCAAATCCCTGCGGTGGATCGCATAGTGATAGAGGCCGTCCGCCAGACCCGAAACAGACTGCGTAGCCAGATAGAGCTCGCAAGGATACAGGGCGCCCGCCGAGGGAACGCTACGGTAATAGAAGCCATCTCCGGCAGATTGACGCCGGGCCGTGATACCATATCCTAGAAACAGCATGCGGCTGAGATCCTGCAAGGAAACGCCCCTTACGTCAGAAGCCGCATGGCAAGGCTTCAGCAGATCGGTGAAAGATTTATCGGGTAGCGCGGCAATCTCGGTCAGGCTTACACGGCTGAGCCCGGAATAGTTTTTATACACTCCAGGCTGATTGGACCAGTCGAGCGCATGCCCCCCCATCTTCAGAGGGTCATACATGGTGTAACGATGATAGTTCTGAATAGGATCTGTCATGGGAATCCCTTTCCCCTAATCCGTTCCGGCACGTCTCAGACGGTTGACCTGTTTCCGGATTGTTGCTATAGTAAACTTGAGTTCAAGAAGTGCTGTCACCAGTTTTTCTTGCTCACTGCCTCCACTGAAAATCCCATAAACTGGCTTCTTCCATTTCAGTGGAGGCTTTTTTTTATCGGACAATGGGATTAAAATCAATCTATTCTTATGAACAGATGACGGATGTCAGAGAGCGGACGACAGAAAAAAACAGTCGGTATCTGCCCTCTGCCATCTTCTTTTTTAGGAAAATCGCAGATGCAGGACGAAAACAGCCCCCTGTCCGCTAACAGGATCAAGCTGACAATCGGGGCACTGGGCGTGGTTTACGGAGACATCGGAACCAGCCCGCTTTATACCATCAAAGAATGTTTTCACGGCATGCATGCCATCGAGCCTACCCCGACGAATATACTGGGAGTGCTTTCGCTGATAGCTTGGTCTTTAACCATTGTGGTGACCATCAAGTATTTGATGTTTATCATGCAGGCCGATAACCGGGGAGAAGGCGGCATTTTCGCGCTCCTGGCACTGATTTCGGGATCGGAGAAACAGCTCTCCAAGAACATGAAACCGGTGGTGGTGTTTGCGGGACTGCTGGGGGCATCCCTTCTTTACGGTGACGGGTTTATCACACCGGCCATATCGGTGCTTTCCGCCATCGAGGGGCTTGAGGTCGCCACCCATGCCGCCGATAAGCTCATCGTTCCACTGACCTGCCTGGTGCTGCTTGTTCTGTTTCTTTCCCAGCACCACGGCACCGAAGGAATCGGGAAGATTTTTGGACCGATCATGCTGATCTGGTTTGCAGCGCTATCCGCCCTGGGTATCCGCGCAATTCTTCAGAATCCTCATGTGCTTACAGCGATCAACCCGGTTTACGCCTGGCGTTTCTTTGCGGAAAACCACTTTCACGGACTGGTGGTGCTGGGGTCCGTAGTGCTTTGTATCACCGGAGGCGAAGCCCTTTATGCCGACATGGGACATTTCGGACGAAATCCCATCCGGCTTTCCTGGTTTGCTTTGGTGTTTCCGGCCCTGCTGCTCAATTATTTCGGTCAGGGCGCCCTGCTGCTGGATCACCCGGAGCTATCCGCCAATCCGTTCTACGAACTG
>CAIVVZ010000161.1 GCA_903909505.1 uncultured Desulfobacteraceae bacterium | reverse complement strand
AATGGCCAGCGACTTTTCGTACATGGCTTCGGCTCGGTCAAGATCGCCTCGGGTCTTATACAGGATTCCAAGGTTGCCATATTGATTTGCCATGCCCTCTTTGCGGCCGAGCGCCTCATTAATGGCCAGCGACTTTTCGTGCATGGCTTCAGCTCGGTCAAGATCGCCTCGGGTCTGATACAGGTTTCCAAGGTTGCCATATTGATTTGCCATGCTCTCTTTGTGGCCGAGCACCTCATTAATGGCCAGCGACTTTTCGTACATGGCTTCGGCTCGGTCAAGATCGCCTCGGGTCTGATACAGGTTTCCAAGGTTGCCGTAGGCAGCAGCAGTATCTATCGACTTAGTATCAGCGCCTGTGAAAACTAACCATCTTTGCAAAACATCTAACGCAGAATTCATATCGCCTGTTCGTTCGAAAAAATTATAGGCCAGATACAAAACACGAACATTTGAAGTGTCTGAAGATAGTCTAACGAACTTTTGTCTTGCAAGCTCCAATAAGCCTTCCTTTGCAAGAGTTGCCGCTTCCTCTGCCGCTTCCAGCTGCAACTCTTCGATTTTCAAATATGCTGCTTCAACCTTTTTACTTTCAGCTTCAGCCCGCTGTGCTTGCTGGCGAGCATCTTCTTTAGCCTTATTAACTTCCTCAAGTGCCAAGAGGGGTAATACAACGATATCTCTCGTCGTATTAACACTACTGAGTTCGTCCTTCGCATAGGCACGAAGATGTTTATCAACTTCATTGAGAAACGACTGATCGCCGTCATCAATATAGCGGTAAAGTACTTGCCTTGTTTCTTCTAAATGCCGTCTAAAACGCATTACTTTTTGCAGTTGAGGGCCAGCATCTGCTTCTTGTGCAGCGTCGATACGTTTAAAAAAAACGAATATTTCTGGGCAATTATCTTTTCGCCAACGTTCTAATGCACGGTGAAATTCCTCTTCAGTGTATGATGAATACGGCTCAGCATCTGGTGCTTCTTGCCCCCACCGTCAATGCATCACCAAAATGAAAACATCGCACCGGTCAATTTCTGCATTAATCACACTTTGATTACGTCGTCCCGTTGATGATAGGGTATCTTCCCACCCAAGCGCCACGAATTCTACATTGGCACCATCCGCAAATCCCGCATTTAGTTGGCGAATTGCATCCCGAAACTGCGTACGCTCAGCAGCAAGATCTCCTGGAGATGCAATAAAAACGGCAATATTCCTTTTGTTTTTATCTTTAGCCAAAACTACCCCCAGTTGTTATTATTCACTTCTGCCTGGTTGTATAGGCATTCCTGATGCAACATAACAAGTAGTTGTATCGTTGAAAAACAGCCCAAAAGGCGCTAATTTTTAAGCCTTGAATATGTTTCAATCAAGTCGCAGATCACCTGAATATCGTCGAATTGAAACACCGGAACCCGCGTGGAATATGGGGAATCCGTGACAACCGCCACAAGCAGGTCATCGTCCGGGAAAAGCGGGGTTTGATGGATTTGGGATCGGAAGACTTCAATTTTAGGCTTCTTTTCCTGTTTAAACCCTTCCACCAGAACGATATCCATGTCCTGAAAATATGTCAGATGGTTATCCAGGCTGACTTCAGGCATGGATTTCACCAGTGCAATCTGACCCGCAGACGCTGCCAGAACGGCATCCGCGCCGGCGGCGCGGTGACGGTAGGTGTCCTTTCCTTTTTGATCCATCGAAAAACCATGATGGGTGTGCTTGATGGTTCCAACGCGATATCCCCGGCGTTTCAGCTCGGGGATGAGTTTTTCAATCAGGGTGGTCTTTCCGGAATTTGAATGGCCAACTATTGTGATTATCGGCGGCATGATCATTCCATTAACAAATCGATATGTGAATATGGGTTCATAAGTGCTCCATGACAGAAACTAAGTCGTTTCATTTTTCGATCGGAAGCTCCGGCCTTGCGGCCCACTCGGTCCAGCCAGCGTCGTACCAGTAAACGTTTCGGTAGCCCAGCAGGTGCTTCAGGACAAAAAAGGCCTGGCTGGCCTGATGGCCGGTGCGGCAATACACCACAACGGGGGTATCCAAAGACGGAATGATTGCGGCATAGCTCTCGGTGAGCTCGGCCAGCGGCTTGAACGCGGTGTATGAACCGATCGTGGCCAGGTCCGCGCTGAAAACCCGGTTGACGGCTCCCGGGATATGTCCGGCCCGGGCTTCGCCTGATTTGTTGCCGTTGAAATACTCCTCCGGCCGAACATCCAGGATCAGAGCGGTTTTATTCTGAACATGGGTAAGAACCGTTGCATACGAAACGCTGAAGGTGTCGGCGTCCGGTTTTACCGGGTAATCCGATCGCTGAACCTGGGGCAGGGCATTTCCAATTGGTTTGGTTTCGGCCATCCACTTGTCGAATCCGCCATCCAGAATCGCATACCGGCTGTGCCCGACCCGTTCCAGGGCCATCGCGATCAGTGTGGTATCCCGGATCTTATCGCCGTCATACACCAGAACGATCAAGTCCTTTGGCTGAATTCCCATCAGGGACAATTTGGCGGCGATGATCTCCGCCGGCATCAGCATGGCGGGAATGCCGTCCACAACGCCACTGAAATTTTCCGGGGAAACGGAAAGCGAACCGGAAATGTGCCGGGTGTTGTAATCCGGCTGGTTTCGGGAATCGATGATCCGGATGTCCGGGCTGGCAAGATGATCCGCCAGCCAGTTCGTATCGAGCATGGCCGGAAGCTTCAGCTCCTGTATCAAAGGATCCAGCGCTTCCGAGACCACATGGTCCGTGGTGGAGACTACATCGGAAAGCGGGGCGCGATCCGAAATTGCAGGGGGCTCCGTTTCAACAATCGGAGGTTTTGTTTCAGTTGTGGACGGACTAATTTCAACCGCAGGCGGCTTTATTTCAGCAGCGGGCTGCTGCTTTTCCGGCAGCAGATAAATAATGCCGGCCACCAGAATGAGCGCCAGGCTGAACCGGGCCAGAAAAGGGCTGTTAAAAAGGACTTTGTTACCTTTCCTGGCTT
>CAIVVZ010000160.1 GCA_903909505.1 uncultured Desulfobacteraceae bacterium | reverse complement strand
TGTTACACTTCGGGATGTCATTCAGGAAGTTGGAAAAGATGCGGCCAGATTTATCTTTTTAACACGAAGTTCCGACAATACTCTGGATTTTGACCTGGAGCTGGCAAAGCAAAAAACCAACGATAATCCCGTGTATTATGTCCAGTATGTTCACGCCCGGATTTTCAGCATTGTCCGGAAAAGCGTTGATCTGGGGATAAAGGAGATCTTGTGCTCGGACTCCGTACTCTGTCTTTTGAACACGGCAGAGGATATTTCCCTGATCAAGATGATGGTCAAATACCCGGAAACGGTTCGGTTCAGTGCCGAAATGATGGAGCCCCATCGCATCACTTTTTATCTGATGGAACTGGCTGCGGCCTTTCATGCGTATTACAACCGTCAACGGGTTCTGACCGATGACCCCCTGCTGACCCATGCCAGGCTCTATCTGATTACGGCGGTCCGGCAAGTCATTGCAAACGGTCTTTCGCTTCTGGGGGTTTCCGCGCCGGAATCCATGTAAGAACCGCCGCCGTAAGCCTGCAAGAGATGTTTTATGTGCCCCGGTTTATTTTTTACGGAAAAATTTCAATGAAAACAAAGAGTCATCCGGAAAATGAACGACTTTCTCATCCCCAACAGGATTCACACCAGCAAAAATCCGTGCTGTGGATCGGACTTATTTTATTGATTTCCGGCTGGATGTTTTTCCTGGGCGTTTTAGTGGGCAGAGGAACTGCGCCAGCCCTGTTTGATTATCATCGAATTGAAACTGAAATCGCAGCGCTTGCCAAGACTTTCACCGATAACCGGAAGGCTCAACACGATATGGCGACAGATATCCTGACGACGCCGGCCGGATTGGAATATCCCGAGGAGCTCAAAAAGAAAACAGAGGCTGCTGTACCGCAGATGCCGGCACCGGAAAAACCGGTCAGGCCGGCTGAAACGCCAAAGCCCGTTACGCAGGAGCCTGCTCAGTCAACGACGCCTGCCCCGGCAAAATCGGATTTTCAGACAGCCGGCAAGTCTGAACCCATTGAACCGCCACCGGAATCCATCAGAACGGTACCTGAAAACAAGATTAAATCCATGTATGATGTCAAAGCGTCTCAGACCAGAGAAACGGTTTCAGCGGCTCCCGAACGAACGCCTTCAGTGGCCCCGAAACCACCGACTCCTGCTTCAGACAACAAAGTTGAAACGGTTCAGTCGCTTGCCATTCACCTGTCATCTCTGGTCGATAGGAAATCGGCTGATGCCCTTATAGAAAGCCTTCGAAGCAAGGGAATCTCTGCTTCAAAGACGCCGAAGATGCTTCCGGGAAAAGGCGTGTGGTACACGGTTGTCATCGGAAAATACGCCAGTTCAACAGAGGCGGATGCCATGCTGAACCGGTTGAAGCAGGAGAACGTGGATGCATCCCTGGTCAAGCAATAGCGAGTGAAAGCGTTGCGGCTGCTCGTGGAGTTCCACGGCCTTCAGAATCCTGGCTTCTGACTCTTTTCCCATACAAATACAGGTAACATCATGAAAATATCAAAAGAAGACGTCATTCATGTCGCCCATCTGGCCCGTCTTGAGCTGGATGAAGCGGCGGTCGAAAAATTTTCCCATCAGATTGGAACCATCCTGGATTATGTGGATACACTGAACCGCCTGGATACGACCGGCGTCAGTCCCACCTCTCATGCCATATTTTTAACCAATGCCTTTCGCGAGGATGAAATCAAGAAGCATCTGGACCTGGAACTGGCGCTTTCCAATGCGCCGGAAAAAGATGAAGGAACATTTTTGGTTCCACGGGTTATCGGATGATAGGATTAATCGGATATGAAACTGTATGAACTGACAATCAGCCAGGCAGCGGCTCTGCTCAGCCGGCACGAGTTGACCTCACTGGAGCTGACCGGGGCAGTGCTTGAGCGGATTCATGCCGTCGAAGACAGGGTCGGCGCATTCATCACGCTGAATGATGAACCGGCCATGGCTCAGGCCGCAATCGCGGACAAAACCCTTTCGGAAGGCAAGGGCACCGTGCTGACGGGCATTCCCCTGGCCATCAAGGATCTCATCTGCACGCAGGGCGTTCGGACCACCTGCGCCTCCAGGATTCTGGAAAATTTTATTCCACCCTACGATGCCACGGTCATTCAAAAACTGAAGGCAGCCGGCGCCGTCCTGATCGGCAAAGCCAACATGGACGAATTTGCCATGGGGTCCTCCACGGAGAGTTCCGCCTTCAAAACAACGCACAATCCCTGGGATTTATCCCGGATTCCCGGCGGCTCCAGCGGCGGTTCCGCAGCAGCCGTAGCCGCGGACATGTGCCTGGGATCTCTGGGATCGGATACCGGCGGCTCGATTCGTCAGCCGGCATCTCACTGCGGCGTGGTGGGAATGAAACCCACGTATGGCCGGGTATCCCGTTTCGGACTGGTTGCCTTTGCCTCTTCCTTGGATCAGATCGGACCGATCGCCAAGGATACCCGGGACTGCGCGCTGCTGATGAATGCCATTTCCGGCCATGATCCCCGTGACTCAACTTCGGTTCCGGAGCCGGTTCCAGACTACACCCGTTTTCTGGATGGCGACATCAAGGGGCTTGTTGCGGGCATTCCCAAGGAATATCATGCATCCGGGGGCCTCGATCCGGAAGTTTTGCAAGCCGTTAACCGCGCCATTCAAACCCTTCAAGACCTTGGGGTCCGCTGTGTCGATGTTTCGCTTCCCCATACCGAATATGCCGTGGCTGCCTATTATGTCATTGCCCCCTGCGAGGCCAGCTCCAATCTGGCCAGGTATGACGGCGTCAAATACGGTTTCCGGGACAAAACAGCCGGCACCCTGATGGAAATGTACCGAAACACCCGCTCCAAAGGATTTGGTCCCGAGGTTCAGCGGCGGATCATTCTGGGAACCTATTCTCTATCCTCGGGATATTATGATGCCTATTATGGCAAGGCTTCCCAGGTAAGAACGCTTATCATGGATGACTTTAAAAAGGCGTTTCAGCACTGCGATATGCTGATCTCGCCGGTTGCTCCCACACCGGCCTTTACCATCGGCGACAACACGGATGACCCGCTCACCATGTATCTGTCGGACGTGTTCACGCTTTCCGCGAACCTGGCGGGAATTCCGGGCATGTCCGTTCCCTGCGGTTTTTCCGCTAAAGGGCTCCCTATCGGGCTCCAGCTCATGGGGCCGCATTTCAGCGAGGGAACCCTCCTGAAAACCGCATACCATTTTGAACAGACAACTGATTTTCATAAAAAAAAGGCGATATTATGACAACCATTCTCCCGGAAGGCGAAGACCTGAGAAAAGCAACCCGTTGGATCACCGAAGAGCGCGCGGCCTATCCCCAGAAAACCATCAAGGAACTGATTGAAGGCGCGTGTTTGAAATTTGATCTTTCCCCTCTGGATGCCGAATTTGTCGAACGGTTCGTTCGGGAAAAGCTCTTTACGTGATCCATGTCCAGAATCCGCATCCTTCCCGAGATCCTCTCCAATAAAATCGCGGCCGGCGAAGTGGTTGAACGCCCGGCTTCCGTGGTCAAGGAGTTGATTGAGAATTCCCTGGATGCCGGAAGCACCCGGATCGTGGTTGAAGTTGAGAAAGGCGGAAGATCCCTGATTCGGATCAGCGACAATGGCAGCGGCATGAGCCGGGACGACGCTCTGTTGTCCATTGAACGGTATGCCACCAGTAAGCTTTATTCGGACAGCGATCTGTTTGCCATCGATACCCTGGGATTCAGGGGAGAGGCCCTTCCCAGTATTGCTTCAGTATCCAAATTGACGCTGGTTACGCGGGAAGAAACGGCCGAATCGGGCACGGAAATTGTCCTGGAAGGCGGAAAACTGCTGAAAGTGCTGGAAACCGGTTCTCCCTGCGGCACCCAGGTCACGGTCAAGCACCTGTTCTTCAACACCCCGGCCAGGCAGAAATTTTTAAAAACCATTCCCACGGAAATGGGGCATATCTCCGATGTGATTTCAAACATGGCTCTGGGGTGGCCAAAGATTCACTTCAAGCTGATCCATAACGGCTCCGTCCTTCAAAACTGGTCTGCGGCAGCGGACCCGGCCGGCCGGATCACCGATATCCTCGGCAAGGATTTCAGCACCGGCCTTTTTCCCATCAAAAGCGAAAACGACGGTGTTTCACTTTCTGGCTGGATGTCGCTTCCCCGAATCACGCGAGCCAGTTCCCAGGGCATTTTCGTTTTTGTCAACGGTCGGGTGGTCCGTAACCGGATGGTTCAGCATGCCCTGATACAAGCCTACGGCGGGCGCCTGATGAAAGGGCAGTTTCCGCTGGCAGTCCTGTTTATAAAGGTTCCCTGTGATGAGGTGGATGTCAATGTCCATCCGTCCAAGCAGGAAATCCGTTTTTCCCGCCAGCAGCATATTTATGACGCCATTGTTGCCGCGGTTTCAGCCGGACTTGTCCATGAAGAAAAGCCGTCCTGGACTCCCGCCAAAGTCCATGGCCCCACAACCCTATCCGAGAATCTGGTCCGTGCTGAAAACAAATATCCCTACACCGTCCCTGCTTCCGGCAATGGAGCCCCCGCCATGGGATCGGGCCTGAAACCCGCTCCCGCATCCACACCCACCCCATTGCCTGATCCACCGGCGCCTTTCAGGCCGCCGAGGCCAACGAATCAGCCGCAGTTATGGGAAAAGCCGCAAACCGTCCATCTGAATCCCATCGGCCAGTTTTTTAACTCTTATATCATCTGTGAGTCCGGGGAAAACCTGATTCTGTTGGATCAGCATGCGGCACATGAACGGATTCTGTATGAGAAACTGGCGGACAATTCCATGGAACGCCGGATTCCGGTCCAGCGGCTGCTGATCCCGGAAACCCTGGATCTGGGTTACCGGCAGGCCCTGATCCTGGAAAAACTTATTCCGGATCTTTGCCGGTACGGCATTGAGATCGATCTCTTCGGGAAAGATTCATTTGTGATCAAATCCGTGCCAATGGTTCTTTCCGGCAGGGAAATCAAGCCCCTGGTGATCGAAATGGTGGACCACATCATGGAGACCGGTTTGACGGCAAACATGGAAAAATCCCTGGACGCCTGCCTGAAGCTGATGGCCTGTCACGGCGCCATTCGAGCCAATCAGTCCCTGACCCTTGAGGAGATGGCAACCGTGATCAAAGATCTGGAAGCCTGCAGGATTCCCGCTCACTGTCCCCATGGCCGGCCCACGTGGATTCAGTGGCCCAAACAGGAGATCGAGCGGTTATTCAAACGGACATGATTGCTCACAAAAATCGCTGAAAATAAGTGGCCACAACGCCGGAAAGGAAATGACCATGCAATTTCAAATGCCTGCCTTTCACGCTCCGGATTTCAGCCGCACGGAGCTCCAAAACGCCCCCTGCGTCAGTTTTCAGCCGGCGCCGGCAAATGGCGTGGCCCCGGATAACTACCACGCTACATCAATATATCCCGAATACCTGCATATTGAAAAAGGCAACTGGGTCCTGCTTGAAAAATCCCGCATGGATTGCGCGGTGGTGCTTGAACCCGGCAATCGCCTTGCAGTCACTGAACTTCGGCGGTTAAACGCCGGTGAACTGGTTGCCCGCGGCAGAAGCGAAAATGGCGAGGACGGCATTCTGGTTCACACCAAAGCTTTTGTTTTTCCGGACTATATGACCGAAAAATTTGCCTTCCGGTCCCATCTGACCCGCGAAACCTCTTTTTCCATTGACTATGACGAGCTGTACCAGTTGATTCATCACGAAAAGGAGCACGGATTCATCGTGTGGGTTCTGGGGCCTGCCGTCGTCTTTGACCGGGATGCCCGAAACGCCTTTGTCTCCCTGATCGAAAACGGCTATGTCCATGCGCTTCTGGCGGGAAATGCCCTGGCCGTGCATGATGTGGAAGGGGCCATCTTCGGAACCGCGCTGGGTCAGGAAATTTACTCCAAGCGAACGCTTCCCATGGGCCATTACAAACATCTGGATGCCATCAACCGTATTCGGGCCGCGGGCTCCATTGAAAAAGCCATTGAAACGGGACTGGTTCAAAACGGCATCATGCATGCGGTTACCTTAAACCGCATCCCCTATGTTCTGGCAGGCTCCATCCGGGATGACGGACCCCTTCCCGAAGTCACCGGGAACGTCTGCAAAGCCCAGAACCAAATGCGGGAGCTGTCCCAAAAAGCCACAACCGTTATCGCCATGGCCACACAGCTTCACACCATTGCCGTCGGCAACATGACGCCGTCCTACCAGGTCATGGCAGACCAGCGGGTCAGGCCCGTCTATTTTTATTCGGTGGATATGTCGGAATTTGCCGCCAGCAAACTGGCTGATAGGGGATCTCTCACCGCCAGATCCATTTTAACCAATGTCCAGGACTTTGTGGTCACGGTGGAAAGAGGGCTTCGGGACCGGTTCACCTGCCCCACTTGAATGGTTTTTTAAAACCGGATGCTGTTGTCAGGTGGCCACGGCAACTTGCCCGCGATGGGCCAGATATCCTTCAACGCCGAAGATAATCAGCGCGACCCAAACGATACCAAAGCCGATGAGCTTGTCGGTGGTGAACGGTTCCCGATAGACCAGCACCCCGATCAGGAATTGCAATGTGGGGGTGATGAATTGCAGAATGCCTACCAGAAAGAGCGGGATACGTTGCACGGCTGATGCAAACATCAGAAGCGGGACGGTCGTTATCAGTCCCGCGCCCATCAGCAGCAGATCTGATCTTGCGCCGGTATGCAGGAATGCGCCCTGGCCGATGTTGTCGGCATAAACGAGGTAGAACAGGGCGGGTAGAAGCAGAAGTCCCGTCTCCAAAGCCAAGCCGTAGAGCGAGCCAAGTGGAGCCGTCTTTTTTACCAGACCGTAGAGGCCGAAAGTGAACGCCAACGTCAGAGCGATCCAGGGCAGCCTGCCATAGGTGAAAGTCAGATAGAGGACACCCAGCGCCGTCAGCCCAATGGGGAGCCACTGCCAGGAACGCAGGCGTTCGTGCAGGAAAATGACCCCCATAAGAATACTTAAAAGGGGGTTAATAAAATACCCCAGGCTTGATTCGACGATAAAACCATTGTTGACCGCCCACACATAAACCAGCCAGTTGATGCCGACCAGCAGCGCGGCGGCGGTGTAAATACAGACAACTGATGGCGTCATAGCTGTTACGCGGAATGCCCTCGTTTGGCGCATGCACAGGATGACACCCGCCAGTATGAGGCACGACCACAAAATGCGGTGACAGATCAACTGCAGAGCGGGGACATGCTGGAGCCATTTCCAATACAGCGGAAACAGCCCCCATATCGTATAAGCTCCCGCAGCACGCCATATTCCTTTGTTCAAATATCTCTCCTGATCAGTTTTTCATCATCAACTGCGCAACCGCCTTTTCCAGGCCGTCGATGGACAATTCAAACATGGGGAAGATGCGGCCGATGGCCGAAATGGTCGGGGTGTAATTCCACATGGAGACCGGTGCCGGATTCAGCCAGACGCTGTGTTTGAAGGTTTCGGACAGGAAATTCAGCCTCTCGATGCTGGATTTGGATGTGCGTTCTTCAATGTGAATGGAGCCGTCCCTGGCCATGAGCTCATACGGGGCCATGCTGGCATCCCCGAGCAGAATCAGCCGGGTGTCCGGGTCAAAAGAAGCAAATTCTTCCACCCGCTTGGGTTCCTTGTATCGGGACGCATCTTTCCAGAGGGAGTCATAGATGGTGTTGTGGAAAAAAAATGTCTTGATGTCCTTGAACTGGGCCTTGGCGTAATCAAATAGGGTCTGCACCACCTCAACATAAGGATCCATGGACCAGCCGCCGTTGTCGATGGCCAGAATCACCTTGAGCCGGTCTTTCAGGCTTCGGTCAAAGACAATTTCAATTTCTCCGGCGTTTTTCATGGTCTGGTAAATGGTGGAATCCACATTCACCCGGTCTTTGGGACCGGAGGGAACCAGGTGACGCAGCCGTTTGATGGCCTCTCCGACCATGGCCTGGGTCAGGGGGCCGTCCAGGGAATAATCCTTGTACCGACGCTCCATGGCGACTTTCACGGCAGAGCGGTTTCGGGACATTCCGCCCACCCGCATGCCGCCGGGGTGACGCCCGGAATGACCCACGGGGGATGTCCCGCCGGTGCCGATCCACTTGCTGCCGCCGTCATGGCGTTCGGTTTGATCCTTGAGGCGCTCCTTGAAATATTCGATGAGCTCCTCGGGCGTCATGTTTTTCAGCTCCGATTCATCGATGCCAAGAGCTTCCGCCAGGAGTTTGGGATCCTGCAGCCAGGTATCCAGCAGATTTCTGGCCATTTCATCCAGGGCGAAACCCTCCTGATCCGGCATTTCCGCACCCTTGAAATGGTGGGCAAAGACCTGATCGAACAAATCGAAATACCGCTCGCTTTTCACCAGAATGGATCGGGAGGCCGTGTAAAAATCTTCCAGGCTGCTGACCAGCCCCTGTCGAAGCGCCCGATGAAGGGTCAAAAATGAAGTAGGGCTTACGGGTATGCCGGCTTCCTTGATCTGATAAAAAAAATCCACAAACATAGGCTAACCTTAGTATTCGGTCATGACAAATCATAACTATCGGTTGAGAAGGTTGAAGCCGCCCCCAACCTCCCTCTTAACGTCTAAAACAGCCGCTTTCGGCTGACGGCATTGGTTGCACGGGTAAAATCCTGGCTTTTTTTAAAGAGAATGCCCATAAATGGAACATCGCCCTTTGCCAGTCGACTGGGTTTAAAATCCGGGTCGGCGGATAAGGCCCGAATCCAGTTGATCAGCTCCCGGGTCGCCGGACGTTTTTCAACCGCTTCGAGTTCGCGAAGCTTATAAAACGCGGCAATGGCGTTTTCCGTCAGTTCGTTGTCCAGTTCCGGAAAATGCACTTTCAGGATCTGGCGCATCATCTTGGGATCCGGAAAGGCGATGTGATGAAAATTGCATCGGCCCAGAAACGGATCCGATAGGTCCTTCTTGGCATTGGAGGTAATGATAAACACCGGTCGGTGTTTGGCCCGAATGGTTTTGTCAATTTCAATGATGTCAAATTCCATCTGATCCAGGACATCCAGCATGTCATCCTGAAAATCCGTATCCGCTTTGTCGATTTCATCGATCAACAGAACCGTACGGGTATCGGCCTTAAAGGCCTGGCCGATTTTGCCCATCTTGATATAATCCTCAATATTGCTGACATCCCGATTGGAGTCGCCAAAACGGCTGTCATTGAGGCGCGTCAGGGTGTCATACTGATACAGGGCTTCCACCAGTTTCATGCTGGATTTGACATTGAGAATGATCAGCGGCATCTGAAGCACCTCTGCAATGGCATGGGCCAGCATGGTCTTGCCGGTCCCCGGCTCTCCTTTTAAAAGCAGCGGCATTTCCAGTGCCATCGAGATATTGACGATTCTTGCCAGCTCTTCATCCAGAACGTAGCGCTTCGCGCCTGTAAATAAATTGCAATCCGATGCGGTTGTGGTCATAAATACCCTTTTGTGATATGGGAGTTTTTTAAAAAAAATGATGGCTTTGAAAAATGCCCAATGTCTGCGTTCAACGACAACTTTATATTTTGCCGTTCCAATTTTGACTTTTTATGAGTTTGCCAATATTATGGAGTTATCCTGCTTTTGGCAAGATATTTACCGTGAAAATGAAGCTAGGGGTCAGAAATCAGAAAACAATCGGTAAAAATCGCGGGATTGTCCGAAGGAGCGGCCAAAACATCATGGAATTGCCCTGGAATTGTACCACGGAACTTGACTGGAATTGATCGGCGGACAATTTCCAAAAGTGCTTGACAAGAAAAACACCGGGTGATATTTATGCAATCTTATATGTTCTATTGTGTTGTAATTTAAAGTAATTACCGTGCCATTTGAGATAAAT
>CAIVVZ010000159.1 GCA_903909505.1 uncultured Desulfobacteraceae bacterium | reverse complement strand
ATCACACCTCAACTGCTCCGGTCCGGCTGCTTCTGATAGACGATGAGCAGGGGTTTGTCAATGTTCTGGCCAAGAGAATCGGAAAACGGCATATTGAGGTCCGCAAGGCCTGCAGCGGATTTGAAGCCATTCAGATCCAGCGGGAGGAAAAATTTGATGTCGCGCTGCTGGATCTTAAAATGGATTACCTGATCAAACCCTGCGATTTTGGCATGTTGATCGATAAGATCCAACAGGCGGTTTCTCGAAGGAGGTAACAGTGGAAGGGTTTAATGTTCTCTTTGTAGATGATGAGGTTGATTTTCTGGAAACCTTGCTCAAGCGGATGAAAAAGCGACAACTGAATGCATTCGGGGTCAACAGCGGCGAGGATGCCCTGGCTTATCTGAAGGACCATGCCGTGGATGTCGTGGTTATGGACGTGCGCATGCCCGGAATGGACGGCATTGAAACGCTGAGAAAGATCAAAAAAACCAACCCCCTGCTGGAAGTCATCATGCTGACCGGACACGCATGCCTTGAAATTGCACGGGAAGGCATGGAGGTCGGGGCCTTTGATTATCTGATGAAACCCATCAACATTGATGAGTTGTTATACAAGCTTCAGGACGCATTCAAGAAAAAATCCATACAAATGGAAAAAATAAAACATCTCGAGGAGGTGATGATTTCCAGTAAACTGCCCCGGTCCGACGGTTAACATTTCATCGTTCCAACGTTTATTCACTTAATAACAATGTAAGGAGCAGCATCGACATGAACTTTTTTAAACAATGGGGACATTTCATGATGATGGGCACCCGAGCTCACGCCGCATGGGAGCTTGAAGTGTCAAAAACGATTTTAGGTTCCAAAAAACGGCTTGCCATACTGGGTCTGTTTTCAATTCCAATTCTTCTGGGAGGCTATGCCTTTGCGGATCAAATCGCCGGAGCGCTCCCCAATTTTATCGGCGACAAAAGCGCTTACAGCCCGGCATTTTATTCGACCGGGATATTTATTGCCTCCATCCTGATCGGCATCTGCGCCGGCCTGATCACCGGCTGCATCGGCGCAGGCGGCGGATTCGTGATTGCCCCCGCCCTGATGAGCGCGGGCATCAAAGGTATTCTGGCTGTCGGAACCGACTTGTTTCACATTTTCGCCAAAGCCATCATGGGAAGCGTGATTCATAAAAAGCTGGGAAACATTTCGGTACCCCTGGCCCTCATTTTTTTGATCGGCGCCATGGTCGGAGCGACCACCGGAGGCGTGATCAACCGGTGGTTGTATGAAATCAATCCGGTCCTAAGCGATGCCTTCATTACAACGGTCTACTGTTTTATGCTGGGCGGTCTGGGGATTTATTCGCTGCTGGATTTTTTAAGCGCCAGAAAATCCGGCGCTGCTGGCGGCGCGCATGGCGGCAAAACAGAAGGCGCGGAAATGGGCAATCTTCCCAGAAGACTTCAAGCCATCAAAATTCCTCCCATGATCACCTTTGATGAGGGCATTATTCCCGGAGGACGTCAGATCTCCTGCGTGTTTCTGATCCTGAGCGGCGTCCTGGTGGGGTTGGCGGCCGCAATCATGGGCGTCGGAGGCGGATTTTTAACATTTCCAATTTTTGTCTATGTTCTGGGGGTCTCTTCACTCACGACCGTCGGCACCGACATCTTCCAGATCATTTTCACCGCAGGATATGCCGGAATCGCCCAGTACGCCATCTACGGCTTTATTTTCTATACCCTGGCCATGGGCATGCTGCTGGGCTCCCTGCTGGGAATTCAGATGGGCGCATTGGTCACCAAGGTGGTCCCCGGGATTACCATTCGGGGATTTTATGCCTTATCGGTTCTGGCAGGATTTGTTAACCGGATTTTTGCCCTTCCCAAAAAACTGGCGGATCTGGAATTCATCTCCCTTTCCAAAGACACTTCCGTTCTCCTGGATAGAATCGGCGGCATTCTATTTTTCATCGTAATCGGGACTTTTGCGGTGTGGGTGATCGGCACATTTCTGATGAACATCAAAAAACTCAAAGGAGAGGAGGTGGCCTGATGTTAGCCAACAAAAAAGAATTCTTCAGCGGCGTGGGTCTGATGGCCGCCTTTCTCGTGGTTCTCGCCATCATGTTTTCACCGGTATTCGGCGGCCAAAACGGCCTGAATTATCTGGATGGCCTCTATAACTCCATTTCCAAGGGCTCGGCCTATTACATACCGGACCTGAAAAAGAAGGCCGCCAAGTACTCCGGAAACATCATTACCGCATCGGTGGTGATGAAGGACGAAAAACAGGCCAGGGAAACCGCTCCCCTGTTCATGAAATCCGGGGCCATGGTCAATGTGAATGGATCGGAAATCAAGGTCAGCGGGGATCTGGGCAGCATTTTGACCAACTGCCTGGAAGATTCGGACCAGATGTTCAACAACAAGGGCGAGGGAGTCAAAGCCAAGTATGCCATGGATGAACGGCTGTCTCT
>CAIVVZ010000158.1 GCA_903909505.1 uncultured Desulfobacteraceae bacterium | reverse complement strand
GGATATGAAATGTGTTATATATGATACTGCGCCCTACGGCGGATTCGATGCGGAAAGGGGTAAAAAAACGGTGAACGTTGTTCCGTGGGACGGTTCACTCTTGACTTGAATACTTCCCCCAAGTTCATCCAGAAGCCCTTTTACGATGGGAAGCCCCAAACCAGTGCCGGTGATAAACCGGGTTTTTTCATTCTTGACCCGGTAAAAGCGTTTGAAGATATTGTCGATATCCTTGGCTTCAATGCCGAAACCGGTATCGCTGACATCTGTTTGAATATTATCCGGCAGCAGGCTTATTTTAACCTCAATGGCGCCGCCATCAGGCGTATAGTTGATGGCGTTTGCGATCAGGTTTCCAAAAACGCTTTCCAGTGCCCGGGGATCGGCTGAAATCAGGGGAATCGGCTCATTGGGAACAACCAGACTCAGACGCTGATTTTTTCCACTGGCCCGCGTTTCCATAAAATCCACAATGCTTTTCAAAAACTCATCCAGTTTGACCGGTTTGCAATCAATGCACACATTTCCGGCTTCGATACGGGACAGGTCCAGCAGGTCTCCGATCAGCGATATCAACCCTTGCGTTTTTTCCTTGGCCCGCGACAGCAGGTATTGATCCCGCGTAGATTCCTTCTCCACCATGTCTTTCAAAACCAGGGCCAGTTGCTCATGAATGGTGGAGAGCGGAGATCGCAACTCATGAGACACCTTGGCCACAAATTCGGATTTCAGGCGGTCCAGAACCTTCATGGCCGTAATGTCCACCAGATTCACCACTGCTCCCAGACACTCCCCCTCGTCACCGAGAACCGGCCTTCCGGAGGCCATCAGATATTTTTCACCGATTGTTGTAAATTCATAAGTCACCGGAAGGGAGTGCGCTTTTCCGGCGGAAATGTCTTCGACCATCTGGCAAAAGCCTATATCCTGAATGCAGGCTTCAATGGGTTCTCCTGTCGACTTGTCTTCTTCGATTCCCATCAGCCACTCGAAGGCCGGGTTCATCAGCGCCACCTGCCCCTGGACATTGGTCACCAGAACCCCATTCGGAAGCGATTCCACAATGGTTCGAATCCGGCTTTTTTCGGTGCCCAGATCCGCCAGATTCCGCTGTCGCTCCTGAGCCAGTTTTTCAGTCTCTTCGGTAAGCCGAATCCGCTCACTGGCCCGATTGATGACAATCCGCAACTGGTCGGGCTCAAAAGGCTTGGCGATAAAGTCATAAGCCCCCTGCTTCATGGCTTCTACGGCGGTTTCAAGTGTGGCGTAACCGGTGATGATGATGACCAGAATTTCCGGATTCAATCGCTGGATATGGCCCAGCACCTCCATACCATCCATGCCCGGCATTTTTAAATCCAGAAGAACGATCGAAACCGGATGATGATCCAGAATTTCCAACCCCTCGCTTCCCCGGGAGGCTTTATACACCTGGTACCCCATTCGCATCAGAATGCGTGCGGATCCTTCCCGAATGCTTTCTTCATCATCGACAACCAGAATGGACAAACGATTCGACGTGTTTTCCGGTTTCACAAGAACCTTCCTGAATTTCAGATAAAAAATCTGTTGAACCCCGATTGTTCGGGATCTGGAGCAGGTGGAACTTCATGCGTTATTGCCAGAAAAATCTCATGCAGGATTGATGGGCAGTTCGATAACAAAAATTGATCCCCGATCCGGGTTGTTTCTGGCCATGATTCTTCCCATGTGGCTTTCCACAATGCCGTAAGCCAGGCTCAGACCCAGTCCCGTCCCTTTTCCTTCTTCTTTTGTCGTATAAAACGGCTCAAAAACATGGGGCAGCACTTCTTCCGGAATTCCCGGTCCGGTATCGGAGATTTCAACGATGACATCCTGCCCGTTCGGGGAGAGGTTCGTTGAAATGATCAGTTTCCCCCGCCCGTCCATGGCCTGCGCCGCGTTTAAAATGATGTTCATGAATACATGATTGAGCTGCTGGATATCGCCCAGTACCAGGGGAATGTCCGCTGACAGACGGGTCTCGATCAGAATATTCTGAAACAGAACCTGTTTTTCCAGGAGAAACAGGGTTCGGGACAGGGCCTTGTTGATATCGTGAAATTGCTTTTCCTGCCGGGTTTGCCGGGAAAATACGAGGAGCTCCTTAACGGTATCCCGGCATCGCTCGGCGTCCTTTAAAATTCGACTCAAGTCCGCCTTGGCCGGATCTCCCAGTTCATATTCCTCCTGGATCAGCCGGGAATAGAGCATGATGCCGCCCAGGGGGTTGTTCAACTGATGGGCCACGCCTGCTGCCAGCTTGCCTAGTGAGGCCATCTTTTCGTTCTGAAGGAGCTGAATCTGGGCGCTTTCCAGCTCTTTTTTCAATCGAAGCCGTATCCGCAAATCATGAAAAAAACCGACGGATCCGACTTCCTGACCCTCTTCATAGATAATCGATGCGTACAGGCTGATGGGGATTCGCTCACCCTTTTTTCCCAAGAAATCCACATGGTATTCCTTCAGTTTTCCCTTGCCGCCGTATTCCTCGCTCCGAAGCTTTTTCATGATGTCCCAAGCACCTTGGTCCGGATAGACATCCTGAATATAAAGGCTTTCAAGCGCTTCTTCGACGCTGTAACCGCTGACTTCCGCAGCCGATTGATTGAAGATGAAGATTTTTCCCTTCCGGTCTGCGGCAATTACCCCATCGACAGCACTGTTGAGCATGTTTTTAAGAAATGCATTCGATCGGCGAAGCTGATCCTCCAGTTTTCCGAGCCGGGGCAGATCAAAATCCACCATCAGCAGCGCATCGATTACCCCTTCCGAATATATGGGATAACAGGAAACCCGCTCGCTTTCCTGAAGGCTTTTGGAAGAATGCCTCAGAATGGGTTTTCCATCCTGAAGCACGCGACAGGCAGGGCAGTCATCGCAGGGCGTACTGAACTCAAAATAGATATCATGGCAGGTGCTGCCAACTATATCTTTGCCCCGTTTTTCGACCGTATACCGATTGGTGGCCAGAATACGGTGATCCGGGGATACCACGATCATTTCGCGGTCCAGCGCATCAATGGCCCGGATCAGAAAGTCTTTCTCAGCTTCTGTGCGCACACCCCTCCTAAAGGCTCATGAATCATAGCCCGGTTTCATCCCCAGAATGAGCCAGGTGACAATCACGCTACAGGCCGACCTCCGCCAGATCCGGTCCCAGGTAGGTGCGTTCGTTTTCGCCCAGAACACCCAGCGACAGGCAGATCAGGGTCCAGAGATGCACCGTGTGGTATTCAGCCTCGTAATGCTCGCAGATATCATGAACCTGAGCATGGCAGTTGTGGCAGGGGGTAATGCAGTACTGCGCTCCGGTTGCCATGATCTGCTCGAATTTCAGCCTACCGTAAGCCCGTCTGGCTTCGGGAAGGCCGGACTGCAGGAAACCACCGCCCCCACCGCAACAGTAATTGTTGGAGCGATTGGGAAACATATCCACAAAATTTTCCTCCCCCACAACGGCTTTTACTACAAACCGCAGATCTTCCGCCACCGGATCACCAAAACTTTTTCGAACGAGCTGGCAGGGATCCTGAACCGTAAACTTGACTTTCAGGTCCTTGTTCCAGTCGGCATTGACCTTCAGTTTTCCTTCCCGTATCCACTGGGCGTAATACTGAATAATGCTTTTGATCTCAAAATTGTAAGGAATGTTAAATTTTTTCAGTCCAGTCCGGACTGCAAAGAGCTCGTGCCCTCACTCGGTATTGAGCCAGACCTTGCACTTCAGATCATCCACGGCCTTGGCTTTGACTTCGACAATATGTTTCCACCGGTCGTTTTCAGCCAGGAACATGCAGTAATTTTCCGCAGCCCATCCCTTGGAACCGTAAGTCCAGTCCGCCCCTGCCAGATGCAGGATTTTCCATAGCGGCACCATTTCATCCGGTTCGGTAACCGGCTCACGGGAATTTTGGTTCAGAAAAAACTCGGCACCAACCTTGTCCATTGGCGCCTGGAGGTCTTCAAATCCCGGCTGGTTTTCCCGGACCTCGTTCAGAACATCTTCCACCACAAATCGCCAGTCTTCTTCGGTCGCGCCCATGGCGCTGCACGTGTCATTTCTGAGCGCCATGTCACAGGATCCCACGATTCCCTTTGGCTTCAGTTCCCTGGGCCAACTGGCTCTGACATTGAACACCAGCTGGGGAATGTCGATTTTCATGGGACACACATAGATGCAGCGCTGGCACATGGTGCACATCCATGCCCACTTGGAGCTCAGGATTTCATCATCCATTCCCAGAGAGGCCATGCGCAGAAATTTCCGGGGATCCATATCTTCCAGTCCGGTAGCCGGGCATCCGGAAGAACAGGCCCCGCAGGTCAGACAGAGGTTCAGGTTTCCGCCATCCGGCAGAAGGGCCATCACCTTGTCCTTAAACAGGCTCTTGCCTGATTTCGACATCCGAATGACACCTGTTGTCATGATGAGATCTCCTTATTGGATAATAGGTAATGGGTTAGGGGTAACAGGTTGGGGACTTTTCCATCACCTATCACCCATTACCTGCTGTCTTTTTACATGCCCAGTAAACGCTTGACGCTCTGGGTAATGTCATCCGCCGAAGCCGGCTTGGGCAGATAATCGTCGGCTTCCGTGCTCATGCCGTCGTAATGAGAATATTTGGTGGAAGTAACGCGGTCAGCCACGGCCGTCAGGAGCACTACCGGAATGTTGGCATAGGCGCTGTCTTTTTTGAGCAGCGCACACAGCTCAAAGCCGTCCATCTCCGGCATCATGACATCCAGGACAATGGCGTCCGGCGGGTTGGCCTTGATTTTTTCAAAACCTTCCACGCCATTGTAGGCCAGTTCGGTTGCAAACCCTTCTTTTTCCAGATAGGTCTGCACGATCATCGAAAAATCAGGCTCATCGTCAACGATGAGAATGCGTTTTTTTTCACTCATGAGTCACATCCTTTCATGTCAATGGATACTACGTTAGAAGTTAAATAGACGCCACGAAAACAAGAAGAACAGAGCTTAGATTTTCCCGCTTTCCTACCACACCGGACGCGCTAAGTCCAGTACAGGATAACGGGATAGTACTTCTGCTTTTTTTCGCTTCCCCTCTTAACTTTCTAACACAGGCCGGGGGTAGAGACCGGACCGTTCCACGATTTCCGCCACTTTTTCTTCCCATTCGATGGCCATGATATGGAACCCGTGCACGCCTTCCACGGCCTTGAGGCGTTCAATGGTTTCCACGCAAATATCGATGCCTTCCTGGGGCTGTTTTTCCTTGGGGACTCCAGCCATGCGTTTGATGACATCATCCGGAACATCCATGCCCGGAACCCGGTTTTTCATATACCGGGCCATGCCCACGGATTTCATCGGCGTGACGCCGGCCAGAATGTGCACTTTTCCCGTAAGCCCCCGTTCTCTGGCCAGCTTTACCCAGAGCTCGAACTTGTCCAGATTGTAAATGCACTGGGTCTGAATGAATTCAACGCCGGCGGCGATTTTTTTGGCCAGACGGGGAACCCGGATTTCAAAAGGATCGGCAAAAGGGTTTTCCGCGGCACCCACAAACATCCGGGGAGGCCGGTCGATGTCCGCCCCGCCTAAAAATTTCCCCTCATCTCTCATGCGGCGCACGGTCTGGATGAGTTGCATGGAATCGATGTCATGAACATTCTGCCCACTTGCGCAATCCCCAAAGCTCTGGTGGTCGCCCGAAAGGCAGAGGATGTTGTGGATATCATAGGAGGCTGCCCCCAGGATGTCGCTTTGAAGCGCGATCCGGTTGCGGTCCCGCGTCACCATCTGAAGAACCGGTTCCAGGCCCATGAGTTTCAGGCGGATACAGGCCGCAAGGCTGCACATGCGCGTGACGGATGTCTGGTTATCAGTAACGTTGATGGCATCGACATGGTTTTTGATCAGATGCCCTTTTTCTTCGATGTGTTTGGCATTGCTGCCCCGGGGAGGACCGACTTCCGAGGTGACTGCCAGATGTCCCGCGGCCAGAATTTTTTCCAGTTTACTTGGCGTTTTAGTGGTCATATCTGCACATCCTCCCTGACGACTTTTCGGGGTCCGCCTGCCCTGTCGGTGGACCAGTCCTTGATCGAGAAGAGCTTTTCATAGTCCTCCATTCGTCCCAGAGCCTTCAGGCGGTCCACAATGAGCTGCCAGGCGCAGTCCAGGTCTTTGTTGATTTCACACTTGCCCTTGCTGGAGCCGCCGCAGGGACCATTTAGAATCCGTTTGGCGCAGCGCGAAACCGGGCAGATGCCGGCTGTGTTCGCCAGAATGCACTGGCCGCAGGCCTGGCACCGTTCCGTCCAGAGTCCCCGCTTTTCGGTGACGCCCAGAAAACACGTGTTGACGCCCGGAAAAACCGGTTTGGACAGATATTTCTCCGCCATGAACTGGACCCCGACACCGCAGGCCAGAGACACCACCGCGTCATACTTGTCGATGCGATCCCGGATTTCTTCAAGATACTCATGGTCGCACTGACGCTCCAGCGTAATTTCGTCAATCCGCATGTCTTTTCCATTGTTGATAAAATACATTCGCAGGGCCGATGCCAGAATGCCCACTTCTTTCTTCCCGCCCGCCTCGCAAACGGTGACGCATTCATTGCATCCCAGAATCAGCACATTGCGATAAGCTTCCACTTGCTGAATGATTTCTTCGATGGGTTTTTTATCGGCTACAATCATTGTTTTTGACCTCTCTTGTCATGATCAGGGTTTGGGGTCAGGGGTACTTTGTCTTTACGCCGCCTTTTTCATGGCCAGTTTGATGGGATTGGGTCCCAGATCGCGAATCCGCTGATCCATTTCCCGGGCGTATTCGGCAAACCGGGGGCCTTCCGCGGAAGAGAGGTTGAACATCTGAACGCGTTCGCCTCCCACGCCGACGGTATCCAGGAGTTTCTTGGCCTGTTCCACCCGTTTTCTGGCCCGGAAGTTACCGTTGGTGAAATGACAGTCTCCCTCCATACATCCAACGGCATAAACACCGTCCGCGCCTTTTTCAAAGGCCCGGAGGATGTGGAGAATATCCACCTTCCCCGTACAGGGAACGCGAATAATCTTGATGCTGGACGGGTAACTGAGTCGCATCGAACCTGCCAGGTCCGCAGCCGTGTACCCTCAGAAATTGCAGCAAAATGCAACGATAATCGGTTCAAACACTTGCGTCATAACACCCCCTCCAGCAGTGCATCTATCTTGCTGAGCAGTTGATCATCTTCGTACCAGTTAAGCTCGATCGCCTTGGCCGGACATTCGGATGCGCAGATGCCGCATCCATGGCATAGCGCCACATCGATCTCGCTGACTCCGTCCGCATTGATCCGGGGCACGCCGTAGGGACAGGACCGCACGCAGATCAGGCAGGACGCACACAAATCGGCTTGTACCTGTGCAGTCACCGCGGACAGGGTCAGGGTGTCCTGAGACAGGAACGTGGTTGCCCGGGAGGCCGCCGCCATGGACTGCGCGATGGTTTCCGAAAGCAGCTTGGGGCTGTGGGCCGTACCGCAGATAAAAATCCCTTCGGTGGCCATATCCACGGGCCGAAGTTTGACATGGGCTTCCAGGTAATAACCTTCGGCATTTCGCGCCAGCTTCATGATGGAGGAAAGCTCTTCGGTTTCTCCCGCCACCATTCCAGCGCTGAGGACCAGAAGATTGGCGCTGATCTGCAGCCTGCGCCGGATGATCGGGTCCGTAAATACGACTTCAACGCCTTCCGAAGTGAATTCGACAACCGGCATGTCTTCCGGCGTGTAGCGGAAAAACAGGATGCCCAGTTTTCTGGCTTCGGTAAAATAGTCTTCCAGAAGCCCGTAGGTGCGAATGTCCCGGTACAGGACGCTCACTTCCGCCTCCGGATTTAATGCCTTGATATGCAGGGCGTTTTTAATGGCGCTCTGGCAGCAGATCCGGGAACAGTTGGGGTTTTCATCGTTTCGGGAACCGATGCACTGAATCATGACCACCTGACTCAGCTTCGAAGCCGCCTCTGTTTCCAGAAACTTGCCCAGCTCCACCTGGGTCATGACGCGAGAATCCTGGCCATAGCCAAATTCCTTGGGCTTGTATTCGGTGGCGCCGGTTGCCAGAATCACGGCGCCATGGTCAATTTTTCGTTCATACATGCCCGGGCCCACCAGAACTTCCGTGGTGAAATTGCCTTTGAATCCGGTAAATCCCACGATGAGCGACTGGGTCAAAACCTGAAGGTTGGGGTGGGAGCTGGCTTTTTGAATCAGCTCTTCCAGATAGGACTGAACATCGGCACCTTCGATGGTTTGAGTCAGACGCCGGGCCATGCCACCAAGCTCCGGCTCTTTTTCAACCAGAACCACTTCAAATCCCTGATCCGCCAGGCCAAGTGCTGCGGTCATGCCGCCCACACCGCCGCCGACCACCAGAGCCCGCTTGTTTACGGGGATCTGTTTTTCATGAAGAGCCTTTAAGGTTCCGGCACGCGCCACGGCCATTCTCACCAGTTCATTGGCTTTCTGGGTTGCCTGCTGAGGGCTGTCCGAATGAATCCAGGAATCCTGGTTCCGGATATTGGCCATTTCAAAAAGATATTTGTTGAGTCCGCAGGCCTGAAGGGTGTCCATGAAAATGGCTTCATGGGTCTTGGGGCTGCAGGAGGCCACGACCACCCGGTTCAATCGGTGCTCCCGGATCAGTTCCTTCATCAGGTCCTGAGCATCCTGAGAGCAGGAGAACAGGTTCTGCCCGGCATAAACCACATTCGGAAGGGTTGCGGAATAAGCCTGCACGGCCGGAACATCCACGACTCCCGCGATATTGATGCCGCAGTTGCAGACAAAGACGCCGATCCTTGGCGCAAGACCTTCCACGACCATCTCTTCCGGAATGACGACGGTTTTGGTGCAGGAAAACCTTACCGGCGCCAGATTCGCACCCGCAGCACAGGCCGCGGCGCTGGCTTCAATGACCGAGGAAGGGATATCCTTGGGGCCCTGAAACACGCCGCCCACATAAACGCCGGGACGGGAGCTTTCGACGGGCTTAAACGGATGCGTGGATGCAAACCGGTATTTTCCCAGATCCACATTCAGACGCCCGGCCAGATCCACCGAGGACTGCGGGATCTGAAGCCCCACGGAGAGCACCACCATGTCAAAGATTTCTTTTTTGATCTCGCCGGCGTCATCCACGTAGCGGATGACCAGTTCACCGGTTTCAGGTACTTCGTCGATGGTATGGATCCGGGATTTTACAAACCGGACACCGGCACGGTCTTTTGCCCGAAGATAATATTTTTCATAATCCTTTCCAAAGGAGCGGATATCCATGTTGAAAATGGCGCAATCCAGGTTGCCGCCGGAATGTTCCTTGGCGATCATGGCTTCCTTGATGGCGTACATGCAGCAAACGGAAGAGCAGTAGCCGTTGCCGCACCGGTTGACATCCCTAGAGCCCACGCACTGAAGCCAGGCAATGCGCCTGGGTTCGGTGTGGTCCGAGAGTTTCACCAAGTGCCCCATGGTGGGACCGGATGCGCTCAGGATACGCTCAAACTCGAGGCTGGTCACCACATTGGGGTTTTTCCCATAGTGGTAGAACTGCTGCATCGGAGCAGGGTCAAAGGCCTGGCTGCCGGGGCACAGGATCACCGAGCCGACGGGGATATCCCGGACCACCGTTTCCTGATGGTGATCCACGGCATTGGCCAGACAGGCGTCCACGCACTGATAGCATTCCGAGCAGATTCCGCAGGCCAGACACCGGTCCGCCTCTTTTCGGGTGGCGTCTTCTCCATACCCGAGCTGGACCTCGTTGAAATTGCCAACCCGGGTTTTTGAAGGCATGTGGGGCATGGGCTCTCTGCCGGCTTTTGAAACGCCTTCCACCGGCACATCGGTGACGGCCGTCCAGTCGACTTCCCGACCTTCCAGCAGATCCTGGCCCTGAATGAAACGGCAGATGGAGATGGCTGCCTCTTTCCCCGCCTGAATGGCTTCAACAACGGTTTTGGGGCCGGTAACCGCATCGCCTCCGGAGAAAATATCCGGATCCTTGGACTGAAGGGTAACGGGGTCCACGACCATGGTTCCCCAGCCGGTAAGGGTGCAGGCGCATTCTTCGGTCAGGCAGGCCCAGTCGGACTCCTGTCCGATGGCAGGAATCACGGTGTCCACATCCATGATAAACTCGGATCCCTTGACCGGAACCGGCCTGCGCCTGCCGCTGGCGTCCGGCTCCCCGAGGGCCATTTGGATGCATTCGATGGCCTTGACCTTGCCGGCGTCATCACCGATGATCCGCACCGGATGGGTCAGGGTTTTGATTTCAATGCCTTCGTCCTCGCATTCCTCGATTTCCTCGCGGCTTGCCGGCATTTCATCCATACTTCGGCGGTAGATGATAAACGGCTTTGTGGAGCCGGTTCTTAAGGCGGTTCGAACCGAATCCATGGCCACGTTTCCGCCACCGATGACCGCTACCCGATCCCCCAAAAGGATCCGGTTTCCCAGATTCACTTCCCTGAGGAACTCAACACCCGGATAGACTCCGGACAGGGATTCGCCTTCTATCCCCAGTAGTTTGCACTCATGGGCGCCGATGGCCACGAAAAAGGCTTTAAAACCATTTTCCCGAAGCTGGGCAATGGTGAAGTCCTTTCCGATTTCAACGCCTGTCTTAAACTGAACCCCTAAATCCTTCATCACCTGGATTTCGGATTCAATAATATCGCGGGGAAGGCGGTAGGAGGGAATGCCGACGGTCAGCATGCCGCCAAGAACCGGCAGCTTTTCAAAAACCGTTACCGAATAGCCTTCAATAGCCAGATAATAGGCTGCGGTCAGGCCTGCCGGGCCGGCTCCCACAATGGCGACTTTCTCGTTTTTGGATTCCTTGATCTTGGGAACATATGGATCGCCGCTTTTTAAGTCCTGATCCGCCAGAAAGCGGTGAAGGTATTGAATGCTGATCGGCTCGTCCACCTGATTTCGCGTGCAGATGCCTTCGCAGGGGTGATGGCAGACGCGGCCGCAGACTCCGGGAAACGGATGGTCCTGCTTGAAGAGCTCTAGCGCCTGCCGGTATTTGCCCGCATTGATCAGTGCAATGAACCCCTGAACGCTGACATGGGCCGGACACATGGCCTTGCAGGGCGCCGTGCCCCGCTTGGTGATGGCAAAAGCGCCGGGAATTGCCTGGGCATACTGCTTGAATGCGGCCTTTCGCGTGGCAAGGGACTTGTTGTATTCGTCCGGAACGCTGATGGGGCAGACCTTGGCGCATTCACCGCAACTGGTGCATTTGGAAAGGTCAATATACCGCGGCTTCTGCCGAATCCGGGCCGTAAAACTGCCGGGATTTCCGCTGAGATCCAGAAGCTCGGTTTGGGTCAATAACTCGATGTTCAGATGCCGGCCGACCTCGACCAGTTTGGGTGAGATCACTCACATGGCGCAGTCGTTGGTGGGAAACGTCTTGTCAATCTGGGACATCATGCCGCCCACTGCCGCCGATTCCTCAACCAGATATACATAATATCCGGAGTTGGCCAGATCGAGCGCGGACTGCATGCCCGCTATTCCGGCGCCCACAACCATTACGGAACCCACCAGCGGTTGCGAAGCGCTGCCGGCGCTTTCAGCCATTGGAAGAAGGGGATCTGCTTGTTTTTCCATAAGCGATTTCCTTTAGAAAGTAGATTGACAGTGAGCCGGTCCTATCGGATTTGTGAGGGCCCACTTCTCACGGTTCTCTTATATTCTTTCAAGGATGTCGGGAAGTTTGTCTTCCCACCCGATGGTTGACACCGACACGCCGCTGAACCCCTCGGATCTGAGCGCGGCAATCATTTCAGCGGCAATCTGGATGCATTCCCGAACCTTGTCAGGCGCATTCTGTATTCGGTTGATGACGGATTCCGGAATCACCACATGCTCGACATTCCGGGACATATAGCGGGCCATACCCGCTGATTTCAGAAGCAAGACAGTCGGAATGACGGCGATTCGGCTCCGGTCAATTCGATTGATAAAGGGTCCAAAAGCGCTCAGATCAAACACCGGCGGCGTAATGAAAAATCTGGCGCCGCTGTTGCTCTTTTGGTTGAGAAGTTCTATTTCGGTTTCCAGGCTCTCTCCCTTGGCTTCGGCCTGGACCGTCGATCCCACCAGAAATCGGGGGGACCCTCTCAAATCAATGCCTGCCATGTCTTTGCCGTCCTGAAGCTTTTTTACGGATTCCAGCAGTTCCATCAGGGTGATGTCGTAAACTGCTTTGGCCTGATGATGATCCCCGAAACGGGGGTCCTGGCCGGAGACTGCCATGACATTGGAAATGCCGCAGGCCGAGGCTGCCAGCAGATCCGCCTGCAGCGCCAGCCGGTTGCGGTCCCTGCAACAGATCTGCATGACGGTTTCCATGCCGGCCTGCTGAAGGGCGATGGCACCGCCAAGGGCGCTCATGCGCATCACCGCGTTGCTCATTTCAGGAATCAGGAAGGCATCAACCTGCTCTTTGACACGCCTGGCGTTTTTGATCATGGAAGAGATGTCAGCGCCTTTGGGAGGTTCCATCTCAGCCAAGACCACAAACTCACCGGCCTCTATCTTGGTTTTCAGATGCATCGGGTTTCCTCCAGACTTGGGTGGGACCGAAAATTAACTGGAAATGACATATATACTATCAATCATGTTTATTTCATTAAACCATTTATAATATTTTGGTCAAGAGAAAAATTTAATGTTTTATTTAAAAAATGAATAAAAATCAGATCAATGTTATTGACCCGATCATTGCCGGATAATCATGGACTTTTTTCCGGATCACCTATATTAAAATATGGATAACAAACCATTACCGCCCGCTGGGCGCCATTATTTTTTTGTAAATCAGGGGAAAAGTGTTGTGATGCAACAGAATGTATCTCGGGGCGCTACCTTGTTCGCAGTCGGTACCGCATCCTTTCTCATGCCGTTTATGCTCTCCGGCGTGGGTGTGGCCCTGCCTTCGATCGGACGGGAGCTTTCGGCCAGCGCCATTCAGCTCAGCCTGGTAGAGACCGCCTATATGCTGTCCGTTTCCATTTTTATGCTGACCATGGGAAGGCTCGGAGATATTCATGGACGCCGGCGCATCTTTCATTGGGGCATAGCCGTTTTTACACTGATGGGCGGGCTGCTTTCTCAGGCATGGTCCATTCAGGCGATCATTGGGTTCCGGTTTCTGCAGGGCATTGGCGGTGCCATGATTGCTGCCACGGGGATGGCCATCGTCGTTTCCGTCTTTCCCCCCGAACAAAGGGGCAAGGCGCTGGGAATCGTCGTTGCCTGCGTATATGCCGGCCTTTCCTGCGGCCCTTTCATCGGCGGTGCCATGATCACCGCCCTTGGCTGGAGATCTTTATTCTACCTGTGCGTGCCGCTGGGTGTCGGCAGTTTTTTTCTGGTCAGCCGCAAGCTGCGCGGCGAGTGGGCGGATGCCAAAGGAGAACCGTTCGACTGGAAAGGCGCAGCCCTATATGCCTGCGCCATTGTCCTTTTGATCTTCGGAGCCGCCAATCTTGGCCATGCCTGGTGGTCGTGGGGACTTGTATCCTCAGGCATTGCCGGACTATGGATGTTTGTCACCCTGGAGGCGCACACAAAATATCCGGTGCTGAACGTGGGTCTTTTTCGCAATAACCGGGTATTTGCCCTGAGCAGTCTGGCGGCGCTTCTCAACTACGCCGCCACCTTCGGCGTGACGTTTTTCTTCAGCCTGTACCTGCAGT
>CAIVVZ010000157.1 GCA_903909505.1 uncultured Desulfobacteraceae bacterium | reverse complement strand
ATGGCGTTTACATCCGGGCATATCACAGTTTGTTACCTCCCTGTGCTCCAGATATGCTAACCGTCTGATTCGGGAAACTGACGGTAAGAGGACTTTCACCCCTCAAAATTCGCAGCCTTACCGGCTGCTCCCAATTGCACTGCCTTTCCTCCGAATAACATAAAAAATGACTTGGTAGAAGTTAGGGTTAAAAAAGATGGCAATTTGAGGGCTATAGGGGAAGCCAGTGCTTTTTGAAGGAATTCTCAAAGCCATTTCACAAGAGAAATAGTGAGGCTTAAGTCCAACACTGACCGGGGGGCTGGACCCTCCTGGATAATTTCAGCCTGATTTCCGAAAAGAGCCCCTCCCAGCCCAGGGTCACCTATACGGAATGCGTTAATTCGTTTGACAGGCGCGCCTGCTTTATCATAGGGTAAAATATGATAAATGGGTCAGCAGAATCAAGGATACCATCCTTATTCTTAAAGATGGCCGGACTCAACAATATATGCAAGTAATCATGATATTTCAAAAATGGTTCCTAACTATTTGGGTGGATCACCCATACAAAACAGCGATAAGTCATTTGTTACTGTTAATTTTGGACTCAGCCGTGGCTGAGTGGGACGCTATTTGTTGTTGGGCATAAATGAAGGAGGAATGAGATGACCTTTCGAGAAACACTTCGAGCTATCCTCACTCGCTATGAGTTTCGCGGTGGTGATCCACATATTCATCTGATTGATGTCCTCGCAATAGTCCACGCAAAAAAGAATCGCACTTATCCACAAGTAGCCGGTGATCATAAAAAAATCAGAAATATTCCTTTTCAATTCGGTCTGACAGAAAATGGTCTCACACCTGCTTCTATTCTATATCAAAATGTCGCTCGCCTGCTTCAAAAGGTTGCCCCAAATGCCATACACGATGTTGACGAAGATAGAACGATATGGATTGACTCAGGCGTCGAGCTTTCGCCCTCGGCTAACTTAAACAAGTTGACTCCTGAAGGATGCGTTGCCGTAGGTGCAATGCTATATATTGCAGGTATCGGCGACTTCATTCGAAGCATTGACAACTATGTAGACATGGAAGATGTTGAGTCCGGATACAAAAGTCTCTTTCAGGCGCAAGAGCTGCTGCCGAATGAGAAGAGCACTAATGAAGCTGTTTCCTTAGCAGAACAAATAAGACAAGCCGCATCGGTCGAGGGAAAACCTGCCAATAAGTCGGGCTGCTTTATTGCGACGGCCGTTTATGGTGACGTCTTTGCTCCAGAAGTTATTTGTCTGAGGCAATATCGAGATGCCGTCTTGTCTGTCACCAAAATAGGGCGAGCCTTTATTGAGATCTACTACATCCTATCACCGTCATTTGCTAAAATCCTTGGACATTCCAGACTACTGAAAGCGGTGACTCGAGAAACCATTCTCAATCCGATCGTCACCCACATTAGAGACCGTTACACGATTCATAAATAGATTCGGAGGCAATCATGGCACAAGAAAAGATTCGCTGTGGGAATTGCAAAACAGATAACTGGGTCGATCCCTTTAAGACGACCTCATGCAAAAAATGCGGCGCACCCATCAAGGGCACAAAAGCAAAATAGGTTTGGCTAACACGACTCGCAGTCTCGGACGCGCAACCACGCTGCAGAATTATCGGCGTGACCCATAGTTCACAGGCGTGTGGTCACGTGCTACTGAATCCAGCGTTGAGCATAGAGAAGAAACGGAATATTTACAAACATAGGATGCGATGATGTTCGGATTGTTTCTCGTCTCATTGGTGATTGCAGCATTATTAGATGAACTGGTTCTGCATAACTACGTCCTCTCTTTGCTTGCAGCTTTTGGGATAACGTTTGTGGGAATTTTCCTCCTGGGTAGGCTCAAAGACGGAATAGCAAACGCAAACAGGAAGAGAGAGGACGAAATAGAAAGGGTAAATAGGGTGAGAGAAGGAGTGCGTAACAAGGTTCTCAATGATGAAAGAATGCAGCAGCAGTTAACGCAAAGAATATCAGATGGTAACCAGTTAGTAGCCAATATGCCGACTATAATAGCGGATGCTGAAACGTATCTTGATAATGCGGAGGAAGAATTTGCTGCAGGAGTTTTTGCTCCGTTTTGGGAGGAGATCGAAAAGGCCGCGATCATATTAGATATCTATCACCGGAATCTTCGAACGCTTATACAGATCGCCAGCGAGTGTAATAATCACGCTGCGTTATTGCCCGCTTCTGTGAAGCCATTAACGCTGTTTCAAATGAAACTATATGATGCAAGGCCGACTGCATCACGATTGACCAATGTTGTGCGCAAAGCGCAGGGAAACATTCACTTTGCCCTCATATATCAGCAGATGAAAATGAACACGCCTTTATATCTGGGCAAACAAATCTCGTCATCACTCGGAGAATTATCGGATCGTCTTCATGTGTCACTTGACGAGATGATGCAGACTCCATGAGAAGATGTAACTGACCGGCGGTGATATGAACAGGACTTATTGCGCGAACAAAAAATACAAGAGATATTTTGGCGACATCCAACGTGGAAGAAAACCACTTCTTTAAACATAATTTGAGGAAACAAGAAATAATTGTCCCGGCTGTGAGACGGCAAATGACCGGAACACGGACTGAGAATCACAAATATCATTTGAGGGAGTGATAGTATGTCAAAGTTAATATGGGAAAGATTAAATGACAGCATCCCCGTCTTTGATGGGAAAGAATTGAAAACTTATCGAGCCAAGGTGCCTGGAGGCTGGCTGGTGGCGTCTGGATCGCTTACTAATGGTGTTACCTTCTATCCAGATTTTGATCACGAGTGGGACGGAGGATCACTCCGATAATCGGAAGATCGGCCTCTGGGAACATTCTACTTCAGACTGACTGAACGGCCCCATAACCTTCGACTGTACCGGGCCATGGCAAAAACGGCAACTCCCGTTGAGCCGCATATCAGCGTCTCCCGCCCGAGCTGCACCAAAACAATAAGTAACAAAATGACCATAGTATAATCAATTGGTATCGGTCTGGTCTCAAATATTGATGCGTCGATTGAAGCCACTTAGCTGATCGGATAATGATTCGTGTTTCCTTTTTGTTTACGTTGATCCATAAAAATATTCTACTATAAATACAACATGTTTTCACAATTAATTACCCGATAACACTTAAAAGTATCAGCCGAAACTGATGACTTTTCTTCGTGTGACCGGATTCCACAGTTTGAAACAAAAAGGAGGCACGTGAATACAATAAACAAGAAAGATTTGCGCAAAAGATTTAAAAAGATCATTGGCGGAAAAAAGAAATATGACTGGATGGAGGGGGATGGCGTGATTATTGATGTTGCATATGTACTTAAGGAGGAATTGGAAAAATGTAAAAAAAGAAAGTACATTAAAATTGTTAACAATGTCAGGATCATCAGACCGGATTCCACTGATTGAAACCAATGATCTCATAAATAAAGTAGGTTAGTCTATTGATAATTATGGCTCCTCACTGTTTCTGATGTTTATGATTTAACGGAAAACTGACCATGGCCACTTTTTGCAAGCCATTTCCCGCAAGCCTATCCTGCATCAATCAAATACCCGACACCTGAATTCTTGATCGTTATCTGGGACCGCTGACCTCGCTCCTGCATCTTAATTGCAAACTTCCAATTTCGTTGAAGTGATAATTATCTTTTCCTGGTGAGGATCACCTCTGCAGTTCTTGCAGGAGGGTAAAAAAATAACATTGTGTCTTTTTGTACAATTACTGATCCATTAGTAGCTCTATTTGTTTTTTCCCAGTATTCCCGAATGTTAGTATTCGCGGGGTAGACCGCCCATTCTCCTGTTTGGATTGTATCCCAGGTGGTGTATAGGGGTGAGATATGTATTTCATATCTATCTATCCTATCAATAATGGGCGGGGCGGCGTTTTGGGTAATTGGCTTTATATTTGCCTCTCGCTTTTCAGCTTGGAGGCGGAGATCCTCCTGAGCTTTTTTTAACTTGTCTGCTGCTTCAGATTTCGCCCTGGTTTCTGCTTCGAGCTTGGCTTTTTTTGCTTCTGCTCTGGCCTTGGCGTCTGCTTCGGCTTTTTCTGCTTTAGCCCTAGCTTCCGCTTCTACTCTGGCTTGGGCATCCGTTTCAACTTTGATTTGCGCTTCGTTTTTCAGATCTCCAGAAAAAACCCATCCGACAAATTTTCCCTGTTGTCCAGTTGTTGGATCTGGAAGTCCCACCTTCTCATAAATAGCACCATTTTGCTTTGTGGTTTCATGGAGAGAAATGACTTCCACTGATTTTTCATACTTCAATCTGATTGGGATCAGTGTTCCGTTGGCATAATCATAAATGGTTGTGCCTTTGGAAATGTAATAGGTAGCTGAGCTCTGAAAAATCTTTGCAACCTGCGATTTCAGAAAACCGGAGACACTATTTAAATATTCATTGCTGCTAACCGATTCGGAAATGAAAGAAAATGCGAAGACAAGCAGCATAATGAGGGCATAGAAATAGACAAAATTTTTGCTCCAGCTTCGACCGATTTTCCAAACCGCTTGAATTAATTGCAGGAGAATGATGGCAGAAAGAATGCCCAAAAGAGCTTTGATGTGTCCGCGAGCATCGAGTGTTCCCAGAATAAAGAATACCATTGATGCCCAGAGCATAATCTGACCGATGAGTCCGACATACCAAGTGAAGATTTTTTTGGTTTCTTCCGGCATAGTGCTGGACTTTTGAAGCATTCCTGAGATAATGCCGGCGAAGAAAATATTGATGACTGCTTCTGCTCGCAGTGAGCAAGTCAACGTTACCAAAACAAGGATCAAAGAAAAGATTAAATTGATTTCTTTCAGTCCTGTGAGGTTAAATCCAAGTCCGACGAAAAAAATCAGTCCGAAAAGTACGATTGCTGGTAGAAATAACCGCGCATAAGCGACTTTGCCTTGGTTCAGAATTGCCGTATGAATTCCCAAGAGGCTATTAATGATATTTTGCATAGTGCACGCTCCTTGATTATTTTTTCGGCCAAATAACCATAAAGGTTTTTTTCATTTCTGCCCAAAGCCCTTGGTAAGGCTCTCCGGAAATGTAATCGCTAGTCGCATTAATTACACCAACAACTCCTTGTTCTACATCTTTCAGTCGCTGGTTTGCTGATTGCCATATTTTTTGCTGTCCGGATTCCATAACTCCCATGGCCCGATAAACTTCCAATCGTTCTTCCGACGTATAGTTGGCAAAACTTTTCAAAAGTTCCACTGCCAAATTGGTTTTTTCTTCAGTTTGGGGATTTTCAATATTATCAATCTGCGAGAGGCGACCAAAGATCATGCGAAAGCGCTTTTTCTGGCTTTCGTCCAAATCTTCATTGATATTTTTTGAAATCAAAGCTGCCAAATTTTTTTGACTTTCACCAGCAGAAGTTTCGAGCTTCGCCATTAAGATGACATATGCCTCTTCATTTGATGGACGAAGTAATTTGCCAACTTTTTTTCCAGTGCCAGATAATGCTTCTGCGATAGAACTTTGCAGGGCTAGAATTCCGGCCCCTGCTCCAATTGATTGAGCAATTTCCCAAAACTTGCCCCACCCGTTTTTTATTCCATTATCAAGCATTTTGTCCTGCCTTTCTCCAATTAACTTAAAACAAATTAACTACTTGATGTTGATACCAGTCGATCTAATGGCATTCGTTAGTAAATGAATGACAGCACGTATTATTGTCTTAAAGTCAATACAATTAGTTAGATAGCTGGCAATCGGTGGTGAAAATTTGTAATATAACAGTACAAAGTATTTTCCGACAATATTCTCAGTAAGATATAGATCTCGAAACTTTTTCAGGAAGATAACGTCAGGATGTAGCTCGTTTCCAAACACTGCAGTAGCTATAAAGCATTCTTTCGATGATGGCAAAATTGGGCGACTGAGGTATTTAGTAACAAAACTCTTAATCCATTGAATTGAATTATTTACCTGTGATAAATCATAACCATTAAAATCCCCATGCGCCGCACGATTTCGTATCTTTCCTGAAATATATCTTATTTGGCTGAGTTCCTCAGAATTGATCTTTCCAGATTGATTTAGAGCAAGTGCCCATTCGACTGCTCCAGTAGGTTTATCGTTATTATGAAATAGAATGTTTGTAGAGTTAGCTATTATTTTCAAAGCCTTCTCAAGTGTTGCTCCTACCATTAACGCAGCCATATCTATATTGAACTTATCTTCTGTGTTTAGCAGTTCTTCTGCTCTATCAAGTCGCGGAATTAAATCATTGGATTCTGTGTTATTTTCGATTAACTTAATAATCTTATTAGAAACTTCAGTTGAATTCAGGCTCAGGTTTGATGATGTTAGAAATTTTTTAAGCAGTTTGATACCAACGTACATACCAACCCCAATCAATATCATTCCCAACAAGGCAGCCAGCGGATCCTCAGATCTATTATTAGGACTCTTGACATCAAACGTATTTTCTTCCGGAATATCCCCAACACCGTCATATTCTTTCCTCTGGTCCACCATTGTCAATCAGCCCCTATTTTTATATGTTACGAATATTGAGCTACAATTCGTATTCCATCATTACGAGTTGTGTACGTTCGGCATAGGGCATAATTCTCAGTAAAAATACAGACAGTCTACAAGCGAATGCCCTTCATGTTCCGCTACCAAATGGCAGGTCAAGTTATTTGAGAAAGCTGACACTGATAAAAAGTCCTTTTGACTGTGTAGAATAAATTATCCAGTGTCAACAGCTTTTTTTGTCGTCCCGTATCTGCTGATATTGCCCCCGATGATGGCATCCCAAGCCCTGTATAGTTCGTAGCGTATGAATTGGTACAAAGGACATCATTCAGGAGGCAGCCGCACTCCCCGTGGAGGAGCGTATCGTTGTGATTGACTCACTCCTTCGCACCTTGAGCATACCGAACCCGAACATTGATACGGAATGGATAGAGGTTGCCAAACGTCGGCTTGCCGAACTCCGGTCCAAACGTGTCAATCCCGTTCCAGGTGATCAGGTCTTTGCGAGAATCAGAAAAAGTTTTGGACGATGTCAGCTCAATACAACATAGAGTCCGATCGTGTTTCATCCTCGCAGTCATGCATCTTCATCGGCACCCGGACTACTGGAAATCCAGACGATAGACGGGCGGGTTCGCGCGACGAGGCCTTCCCAAGATCAAGTTCACCCAAAAAAACCGAAATGCGCTTTTCCTCTGCCGGCAAGATTTTCAAATTCGACAGAAATAAAGTGCTTTCGGTCGTTCATCCATTTGTCCAATGTTTGGGGTCCTTGACCTCCCGCAAAACCGCATCAATGCTGGATCGTGTTTTTCAACATTAGACAAAATGAACCAAATTGTCTAATGTTCCTTGAGTTGGGTACTGTATTTCACCCAGGTGTAGGGGAATGGTCGCTTTTCAAAACTGCCGGATCAGTACACACCGGCACGGGCTGGTAGCTGTGCAGAAAGTCTGCGGATTTTTCTGGGCCCGCCAAACGAGGGCTTATCGGCAGTATTAAAAGTAGCCCTTGACTTATCGGATTGACAAGCATGTTCGCGGACATGCTCCGGATCTTCAAAAAGTGCAGGGAAAACAGATGGTCGTTCGAGAGCCGAATCGAAATATAAACTGTCGGGGCATCCGCCTGAAAAGATTTCCGGCCGGTCACGGATCATCCAAGCTGTCTGCCTGTTTTCCAGCCGCCCGCGGCGTATCGGTGATCATCCCGACCTGCAATGAAGAAAAAAATATCGGAGACTGCATCCGCTCCGTCCAGAATGGGGGCGAACCTGCCGAAATCATTGTTGTTGACGGCGGATCAACGGATCGCACCCGCGAAATCGTGAAAACGATTTTCGGGGTCATGTTTCTTTCTTCTGTATCCGGCAGGGGAATTCAGATCGCAAAAGGCGTCAGCCATGCGCGGCAAGACATCGTCATGGTGCTCCATGCGGATTCCAGGCTTCTGCCCGAAGCGATTACCCGCCTGCTCACGGCAATGCGAAACAATCCCGGCGCAGTCGGCGGCTGTTTCGGCGCCATCTATGACGATAAACGGATCAGAATGCGTTGGATAGAAGCTCTGAACAGATTCAGAGCCGTTGTTTCAGGCATTTCCTTCGGGGATCAGGCCCAGTTTTTCAGGCGCGAATTATTCGCGGACAGCTTTCCGGGGACTGCGATGATTTTTACCGGCGGTATTACGAAAATAAATCGATCAGATAAAGCCCCATACCCGCTTTCGGCCGCCAACTCCCTATGACGGGGTCAGCTCTCCCTGGCAGGATGACCCCGCGCCGGCCGTACAGGCAAAACAATGATCCAGGATCATGATCTCCCGGCCCGCCAGCTTATCGTAATCAAAATCACGGATATGCTTCGGCGCGCCGCTGTTCACCGGCAGATCCAGCATCTGGTTGAAATCGCAATCAAACAGGCGCCCGTCCCATCCCACGGACAACGTGGTCCGGCACATCACGTTTTGCACCGCGGCCGGATTGAAGGCATTTCTCAGCGTACACATGTAATCATCAAAATTATCGCTGTTGACCAGATAATCCTGGTAGCGGCCCACCGGACAGTTCGTCAGGCAGAATAAGCGGTTGAACTCGATGCCATACGCTTCCCGAAGCCGAAACCGGTACTCGTGCTCCAGAGACGCCTGGCCCGCGGGCAGATAGGCGCCGGACGGGTTGTGCGCAAGGCTCAGAATCAGCCCGCTTTCCGGCATGCCGTAGCCTCTTTTGTTCAGCTCGCGGATGGACGCAATGGCCTGCAGAAACGTGCTCTTCCCGCGCTGGCGTTCGGCGCGATCCAATCGGTAGTCCGGCACGGAGCCCACGACTTCGATGCCCAATCGCGCATAGAGATCCAGATAAAAAGCATATTTCGAATCCTGGAGAATCACAAGATTGCTTCTGACAATGACCCGGCGGCCGACTTGGACGGCCTGTTCCAGGAACCAGGGAAGATCCGGGTGAAGCTCCGGCGCTCCTCCTGTGATGTCCACGGTCCCGATAGGGTGCGTATCGGCTGCCAGAAGACAGAGTTCAAGGGTTTTTCTGTCCATTCTCTCATTTCTGTCCGGACCGGCCTCCACATGACAGTGCCGGCAACTGAGATTGCATTGCCGGGTGATGTTTATCTGAAGAATCTCGATCCCGTCCGCGCGCAAGGAAGAAATTCCCGATTCCCGGATAACGGCGGAAAACGATTCTCCGCCGCAGTTACCTGATAAGAGCGCCATCTGGTTCGACATCGGCATTACATTCCTTTTTTCCGGATGATTTTACGGATCTGGGTCGCATGCGCCAGGACATCGCCTGCCACCATGGCGGCGCCCACGTGTATGGCTTCCATCATTTCGTCATTGTCCACCCCCAGCGAAAGGCACTTGTTGGTGTAAGCGTCGATGCAGTAGGGACAATGCCGAACGGTCGCAACAACCAGAGCGATCAGGGACTTTTCCCGCTCCGTCAATTTGCCCGGGCCGGTGGCCTGGGCGTAATAATCAAAGAATTTTTTCGCTTCTTCCGGAGCAAACTCTCCGATATTCGGAAAGTCGGCCAGATCCTTGGGTTCATAATAGGATTGCGTCATATTATCCCTCTTCTTGGGTTTACGTTGATAAGACAGTCTACCATCACGGGCACAGCTACCATGCCATCCACCTTGAAAAAAGATTTTTGACCATCGGCGTCAGCCGCGTGCGATTGTACGCATCGGCAACCTGCCGGATCGCCTCTGCCTGGGTCGGGTAAGGGTGGATGGTTCCGGAAATATGCTTGAGGCCCAGACCATTTGTCATGGCCAGCGTAATCTCGGATATCATATCTCCGGCATTGGCTGCAACAATTGTTGCGCCGATGATCCGGTCCGTGCCTTTACGGACATGCACGCGCACGAAACCGTTGGTACGGCCCTCCAGAATCGACCGGTCGACATCTTTTAATTCACGGGTGAATGTATCGATTTCTATTCCCTGATCACGGGCCTGTTTCTCGTAAAGGCCGACGTGGGCGATTTCGGGCTCCGTATAGGTGCACCAGGGAATGGTCAGCGCGCTGACCTTGGCCCGGCCGAAGAACAGCGCATTTCGGATCACGATGCGGGCCATGAAATCGGCCGCATGGGTGAATTGATACGGCGAGCAAATGTCGCCGGCCGCGTAGATGTTGGGGTTGCTGGTTTGAAGCTGATCATTGACCTGAACGCCTTTCTGGGTGAAGGCGACACCGGCTTCTTCCAGACCCAGATCCTCGACATTCGGCGCACGGCCGACAGCAACCAGAAGCTGATCAACGACTTCATCATAACTATTTTCATGAGACTCCTCGAAAAGACGGATTTTATTCCCATCGACCCTGGCCAACTTTAATGCCTTGCCGCAGCAAAGCAACTTTACCCCATCTTTAAGCATGGATTCCAAAACGATGTCGGAGGCATCGCGATCTTCTTTCGGAAGGATGCCGTTCACGGTTTTTACAAGAAACACTTCCGAGCCGAAGCGGGCAAAGGCCTGGGCCATTTCACAGCCGATGGGTCCGGCGCCGATGACACCCAGCCGTTTGGGCAGTTCGGTGAGGGAGAAAATGGTTTCATTGGTCAGATACGTCACTTCGTTCAACCCCTCGATGGGTGGTGCCGCAGCCCGCGCACCGGAGGCAATGACCGCCTTTTTGAAGGACAGCCGTTCGCCCCCGACTTCAACTGTACCGGAATCGACAAAACGCCCCGCGCCGATAAACACATCGATTCCCAGATCGGTGAACCGCTTGACGGAGTCGTTCGGGGAAATGGAGGCCCGCAGTCGGCGCATCCGCTCCATGGCTTGCCCGAAATCGAACTTCACACCATCCGGTATGTGTACCCCGAACGCTCCGGCATCCCGCACGGCGGCGGCAGCGCGGGATGCGCTGATTAAAGCCTTGGACGGCACACAGCCGACATTCAGGCAGTCGCCCCCCATCAGGTGGCGCTCAATCAAGGCAACCTTTGCCCCCAGGCCGGCCGCTCCCGCCGCGCAGACGAGTCCTGCCGTTCCAGCCCCGATGACAACCAGATTGTAGCGTGATGCGGGTTTCGGGTTCTTCCAATCGGCCGGATGAACGTGCGCCGCCAGTTGTTGGTTATACTTGTCCCACGGATTTAATATATTTTGAACATTTTCATCTTTCGACATGTATAGCCTCCCATGCTCAATCTGGTGATTGCTTGTTCCCTGGCTGTTTTTCTACTTCCCGTTCAACGACCAGTCGTAATCCAGGTATTTGAATGCGTACCCTCCGGCCGAGAGAAAGTCACTGTTTGCGGAGACGATGTATGCGCTGCAAAATTTCGCAACCGCGCGCTCGGTCTTGTCGAGCCCTGTGAATCCGGCTTTGGGTGAGTACCTGGTAATAAAGTCTTCCCCGTACCACTTAAATATCGATGAGAAATAGGCAATCTTTTTCTCACGGTCAATGCTAAGCCCGGCCGGACTGGTCAGATACCCCCGGGACTGATCGTTGAGCTGGCCATCCAGCGTTTCGGCGAGGTAAACTTCGCTGCGTAGCGGGGGACAGCCCTTTGCGGCACAGACCAAAGCCATGTGGATTCGCGGCTCGCTGAACTGCTTGCGCAGAATGTCGTGTTCCAGATGGTTCAAGGTGATGGTCTTGGCGAACAGTTTTACAGCCGGCTGATCCCACGGTCCTTTGATGAAGCTGCCGATTTCCTTGATGCTCTTGACCGGATAGTGGTCGACAATCAGCTTCAGAGTGCCCGCATTGTAAAGGTTGATCAAGAACGCAAGACGCTGGGATTCCGTCCAGGCGTTAAATTGTTCTTCCGGAACCCCGGCCGCGCTTTCCAGATAAACTTCCAGCGCTTTGGGAGCATTTTTCAGGCCGCTATAGTTCACGCGGCCATCTGCAACGAATGTTTTCAACACATTGTCATATTGCGCATGGCTTTGGTCAAACGCTTGCAGCGCCTCGACACCTGCCGAATTTATCAATGCCGCGCCCAAAAGAATTGCAGTCAGGCGGATGATGGATAGCGATTGTATGCATGTTTTCATGGGCTTGCTATTCCCTTTCGTATATCACTTGTTTTTTTCTGTATTGGCGACACGTGATCCTTTTTTCCTTGTCCATCGCTTTTTATCCTTTCTGTAGAATTTGCCGCGCATGAAAGGCCGCAGCCCGGTCAACAAACCACTGCAACTCACCATCCGATGGGTTTACCCGTTGGGCCGGCAACTCCGGTTGCTTCCCGCCTGGTTTGAGCAATTTCGACATGATGTTGGATTTGCCCGGCCCGGCAGCCACGAAGAAGACATTGCGGGAATTGTTGATCACAGGTAGCGTCATCGTAATACGAATCGGAGGCGGCTTGGGCGCCTCCAAAACAGGAACCACCCAGCGCAAGGTTTCATCTAAAACCGGATGGTTCGGAAAAAGAGATGCGGTGTGGCCGTCTTCTCCTACGCCGAGCAGCATCAGATCGAATCGCGGCACTTGGCCCGTCCCGGGTTGAAACACCTTTGCCAAAACCGATTCATAGGCTTTCGCGGTTTCGGAAGGACTGAGCGAATCATCAGTGGCATAAATCTGTTCATCAGGGATAGTGACGCGGCAGAAGAACCGCTGCGCCGCAACCCCGTAATTGGATTCCGGACTGCTCCACGGCACCCAACGCTCGTCCGCCCAGAAAACATGCCAGCTCGACCAGTTGACGGTGTCGCGCAAGGGATTTGAACTCAGAGACGGAATGATGATATCCATGAGCGAACCGCCCGAAAGAGCAACACGGAACCGGCCCTTCTCTTCAAAAGCCTTTGCCGCCAAACGGACCACGCGAGCCGATAAAGCGACCGACAGCGCATCGCGGTTGGCATATATATTTACCTTGGGTCGTAAATCCATGTTCTACCCTTTGCGATATTCCGTCATCTCATCCGCGCGGAATCACGGTCAAGCTGCTTGACCTTGTTCGGTCGTTGGATGTGGCTTTCCGACTGTTTTGTAATTCACGCTTTTGTCACCGCACAAGTTGCTTCAAGTCGTACGTTTACGGCTTTTGTCGATTGTTCGACGTGTATTTGCCAGAGCGGCATAGGGAAACTCTGCGTGCGGGTATTTGTAGAGAGCTTTCATGTAGGAATGGGTAGGAGTTGAGTCGAGATAGAAATACTCTTCCTTGACGTCTTCACCATGATTGCCTTCCGGCCGGCAAGATACGGTCCCCAACGCTTCCAGTTTTTCGTCCGCGCAGCTTCTTCGGCCAAACGCATGCGCTCTGCATTTTTCGGTTCCAGAATAAGATCCACCTAAATCGCCTGGTTTTTCGAAGTCATTATTTCCTGTCCTTGCCCCAGATACTGTCCAGAAACTGATCCCTGCCGGATCCATTGCGATAGTATTTATACCGTGTCGGGTTTTTTTTATAATAATTCTGGTGGTAATCTTCAGCCGGATAAAATACGGAAGCCTGCCTGATTTCTGTCACGATCGGCCGGATGAACCGATTGGATTGTTGAAGTTTTTCCCTGGTTTCTTCGGCAAGTCTTTTCTGCGCGTCGTCAAGATAGAAAACAGCCGCCCGGTACTGATGTCCGACATCCACGAACTGCCGGTCGACAGCAGTCGGATCAATATTCATCCAGAAAACATCCAAAAGTTTTTCATAGCTGATCGTATCCGGATCATATGTTATTTCAACCGCTTCAACGTGACCGGTACCACCGGACGACACCTCCTCGTAAGTGGGGTTTTCCTTGAAACCGCCGGTATATCCGGAAACCGCTGAAATCACCCCCGGCAATTTTTCAAAAGGCGTCTCCATACACCAGAAGCATCCCCCGGCAAAGATGGCCTTTTCCGTTTTACCGACAGAAGCTTGCACCGGTTTGGTTCCATCATCGGCAATTGCCGCGCTCACGGCAATGAGTGCAGCCAAGCCCATCATTACGATCATCGTTTCCATGGGTTTTCTCCTCTTGTTTCCGGCTCACCGCGGAACCGGGTAATGAACGGGCTGTTGTCCGACAGGAGCTGAATGTTCTCCAGCAGCATCAACGCAATTTGGATAAGATCAAATCTCTTTTATGCCTTAAAAATAACACATCAAAATGGTATTTCAATAAGGTTACCCCACTATTCAAGAGCTCACGAAAATGGCAGCATGATAATGCTCGTTTTTTAGATTAAGATAAAGTATAAGTTACAATTAAACGTCATGATAGCCGCTCAACCGTCTCCCAAAATCTTTATTGAAAGCCTTCCGAAATATAGAAGGAACCAGGCCATTGGTATCACAAGGATACGGGGAATATGATCCTCTATTCCGTCAGCCATAAACAGGAAGCGGATGTCAGATAACAGAAAAAACAACTGCAACCCGTCGTCCGCCGCTCGTCGTCAGTCGATTGCCGTGGTGATTCCCCAATACGGTCGCATCGGCGGCGCGGAGAACATGGCGTTTCAACTCTGTGAACGCCTGGCCGCAATGCCGGAGTTTGATATTCATGTATTTGCCAGAAAATGGGATCCCGGCCCATCCCTGGTTACCTTTCACAAAGTTCCCATGATTCACTTTCCCAGGTGGCTTCAGCCCGTCAGCTTTGCCGGATTTGCCCGGCGGAAAATCGACACCATGGCTTTTGATCTGGTGCACAGCCACGAGCGCATTTTTCGCATGGATCTGATGACATTTCACGGCATACCGCATCAGACCTGGATTCATGATATGCGCCAAAAATCCCTGAGCGGGTTTGACCGGGCCACTTGCTGGATAGAGAAAAACGGGATTGAAAATCCGGCGCTGAAAATGATTCTACCGGTTTCAACCCTGGTAAAAAAAGAGCTGTCCAAACACTATGCCATTTCCGAAGACCGGGTTTCCGTCGTACATCCGGGAGTGTCGATCGCACGGTTTTCCAGCCTGAATGCCCGGTCCTGCCGGGAGCGGATTCGGGCCCGCCATGGGTTATCCGCATCGGATGTGGTCATTTGTTTTGTGGGAATGAATTTTGAAATCAAGCGGCTGGATCTGACGCTTCAGGCAATTGCCGGCATGAAGCGTGACGGCTTTTTTTCCCCTTTGCCAAAACTTTTGATCGTCGGAAAGGGAAACTCCGGACCGTATTTGAAAATGGCCGAAGATCTTGGCATCAGCGATCAGGTTATCTTTGCCGGCATAACGGATGATGTCGAAGCCTATTACCTGGCAAGCGATTTTTTTGTGATGCCGTCGCGCATGGACACCTTCGGGCTTGTGGTTCTGGAGGCCATGGCAGCGGGGCTTCCGGTTGTGATCAGTTCAAACGTGGGCGCTGCCGATCTGGTGACCCATGGAGGCAGTGGTTTTATTCTGCCGGAAAACCCATCGGCCCGGGATATGACTTCAGCCCTGATCCGGTTAATGAATCCGGAGCAACGCCGGTCAATGGGAAAAGCCGCAAGACGGATCGCCGAAAATCACGACTGGGACAAGGTTGCCGACAAAATGGCCCGAATATACCGGACCCTTATCGCCGGGCAGAAAACCACAATTTTAAAACAATCGTGATGAACTCGAAAAAGTCAAAACAGGAGAACCCATGACGCCATATCCGGAAATCGACATCAGCCGGGTCCGCACCTGCTCAGCCAGAGAACGGATTTCCAAGGTAACCACGGAACTTGAAGCCGGACCCATTCGCGCCAATATGACGATGCGGGAATTTCTGGATGCGCTGCCGAAAATATTAAAAGCCGATGCCCTGAAAGCCATTGCCCTGTCAGTGGTCAAGGCAAAAAAGAAAAACAAACCGGTCATTGCCATGATCGGCGGCCATGTCATCAAAACCGGATGCAGTCCGGTGCTTGCAGGACTGGCTGAAAACGGGTATATTACCCACGTGGCGTCAAACGGGGCCGCGGCCATTCATGATACGGAGCTTGCCCGGTTTGGCCATACCTCCGAGGATGTGGCGTCCCAGATAGAAGACGGATCGTTTGGCATGGCCGAAGACACGGCGGCCCTGGTCAATGAAGCCGCCAGACAGTCCGCGGCATCAAAAGAATCGCCCGGGGAAGGCTTTGGAGAGGCCGTGGGAAGGCTGCTTCTGCAGGAAGCGCCGCCGTATCTGAACCGGGCTCTGACCTATGAATGTTTTCGGCTGAAAATCCCCTATACCCTTCATGTGGCACTGGGAACCGATATTGTGCATCAGCATCCCTCGGCCAGCGGAGCAGCCATCGGGGAGGCGTCTTTACGGGATTTCCGTATTTTTGCGGCATCGGTTTCCCGGCTGGGGGATGGAGGCGTTGTACTCAATTTCGGCAGCGCGGTCCTGATGCCGGAGGTTTTTCTAAAAGCCCTGGCCGTTGCCCGCAATCTGGGATTTCCCGTTACCCATTTTACGACCGCCAATTTTGACATGATCCAGCATTACCGGCCGACCGTGAATGTGGTTCAACGCCCCGTATTGCCTGGAGGCAAGGGATATGCTATTACGGGTCATCATGAAATCATGATTCCGCTTCTGGCCGCCACGATTTATGAAACTGCCTTGAAAGCGTGATACGCATTGTCGTGAAAAAGGTGGTTGGGTTAAGGAAAAGATAATGAACACACAGTTGTTTTTCGATCAGATATCCGAGCATATAGACTGTTTTCAGGCCCTGAAACACAGTGCCCCGGAGATCCTCCGCGCGGCACGGGAGCTGACCGCAACGATTGCATCCGGCAAAAAAATCCTCATCTGCGGAAACGGCGGTTCCGCGGCAGACGCCCAGCACTTTGCGGCGGAACTTGTGGGCCGGTTTGAAAAGGAACGGGCATCTTACCCCGCCCTTGCCCTGACCACGGATTCATCCGCCTTGACGGCAATCGGCAATGATTACGGATTCGACCGGGTATTTTCCCGGCAGGTCGAAGGACTGGGCCGGAAAGGGGATATGCTGATCGTCATTTCCACTTCCGGCAATTCCCCCAATATTCTTAAGGCGGTGCGAAAAGCGGCTTCCATGGGAATGCAGACCATCGGACTTCTGGGAAGGGACGGCGGCGGCCTCAAAGGTGAAGTCGGCTGCCCGGTAATTGTTCCGCATGTCCGTACCGCCAGAATCCAGGAAGCCCACGGCTTTATCCTGCATTTCTGGGCATGCTGCGTGGATGAAGCCGTAAAGGCCCCGGCAGCATGAATTTATCCGCATTGAACCAAAAACGCATTCTGGTTGTCGGCGATGTCATGCTGGATCGGTATCTCTGGGGAGATGTCAAGCGGATATCGCCGGAAGCGCCGGTGCCTGTTGTCCGGATCCGCCAGCAATCCGAGATTCCGGGAGGCGCGGGCAATGTTGCGGCAAACCTGGCCGGCCTGGAATGCCCGGTATCCATCCTGGGTGTTTGCGGAAATGATGAAGCCGGAAACCGTTTAAGAAAGATTTTTTTGGAAAAAGGCATCGATCCGTTGCTCCAGGAGAGCATTACCCGACCAACCATTACCAAGACCCGAGTCATGGCCAGAGGTCAGCAACTCCTTCGCCTGGATGAGGAAGAGCCCCGAATTTTAAGCCCGGAGCTGGAAGAGAAAATCATCGCCCGATTTGAACAGAAAGCCCCTGGTTGTGATGTT
>CAIVVZ010000156.1 GCA_903909505.1 uncultured Desulfobacteraceae bacterium | reverse complement strand
GCAGCATTGATTTCACCGGACAGCTCATCTTCATCATGGTTACGACTCATGAGCTGTTCGATTTCAGTGTCCTGATACCCCAGTACATCATCCACATAAATGAATGCTGCCTGACTGAGTCCGATATCCACAAAAGCGGCCTGCATTCCGGGGAGAACTCTCTGGACCCTGCCCTTATAAATATTTCCGGCAATGTCCGAGTGATCCCGTCTTTCGATAAACAGCTCCGCAATGGTGCCGTTTTCGATCAGGGCTACCCGCGTCTCGTGGTCCATATCGTTGATAATCAGTTTTTTTAACATGAGGGTGTTTTAAAAAGAAGTCAAAAGTCAGAATTCATTATTGGTTGTTTATAACGCATTATTCCTTTTTCATGCAATGCCATTCTGTGAAAACAGCCGAAATATTTCAATTGAAAACTTTAATCAAAAGGGGCAGTATAGAATGAAACGCGGCCCTGGGTCGTGTTCTGACCTACTGGCTCCTTACTTCTGAATACTTACACACAAAGGGAAAAAATATGATACGCATTACAGAGCCTGTTGATGATTTGTTCCGGGCCGGCGACAGGATTTTGGGATACGACGTCCATCGTGTCGTTATGCTTAAAGAATTGCGCTGTGTGTTTTATGAGCTGGGGCATGTTGAAACCGGCGCCAGGCACATCCATATCCAGAACGATGATGCGGAAAATACATTTGGCGTGGCGTTTAAGACCGTTCCGCGGGATTCGACCGGTGTTGCCCATATCCTGGAGCATACGGCGCTTTGCGGATCCGGCAATTATCCGGTACGGGATCCATTCTTCTCCATGCTCAAACGCAGCCTGAGCACGTTCATGAATGCCTTTACAGCTTCAGACTGGACCATGTATCCTTTTTGCACTCAAACGCCGAAAGATTATTACAACCTGATGGGGGTTTATCTGGATGCGGCATTTTTCCCGAATCTGGATGAACTCAGTTTCATGCAGGAAGGCCATCGACTGGAAATCGAAGAAAGCAATCCCGTAAAACTGGTTTATAAAGGTGTGGTGTATAACGAAATGAAAGGGGCCATGTCGTCTCCGGATCAGGTGATGTCCAGGTCCCTTCTAAACGCCTTGTTCACGGACACGACTTACCGGTTCAATTCCGGCGGGGATCCCGCAGTCATCCCCAGTCTGACCTGGGATCAGCTGAAGCACTTTCACAGCCGGCATTATCATCCCAGCAATGCGTATTTCTATACCTATGGCAACCTGCCGCTGAAAGATCATCTACAGTTTATTCAGGACAAGGTTTTGAATCGTTTTACACGGATCGATCCGGGTACGGACGTGCCGTCCCAACCCAGATGGCAGGCGCCCCGGGAGGTTACGTATTATTATCCGCTGGATAAAAATCAGGACCCTTCCCAGAAATGTCAGGTCTGCGTGACGTGGCTGACTTGCGATACCACCCATTCCTATGAAGTCCTGATCCTGACCCTGCTTGGGGAGATTCTTTTGGGAAATTCGGCATCCCCCCTTCGAAAAGCCCTGATGGATTCCGGGCTGGGATCTTCTTTGAGTGATGGGTCCGGATTCGATGCGGATTGCCGCGATGCGTTTTTTTCCTGCGGACTAAAAGATATCAATGCATCGAATGTAGATCGGATTCAGGCCCTGATCTTGGACACACTTGAAAAACTGGTCAAGGAAGGAATTGACAAGGAACTGATCGAGTCCGCCATTCACCAGATTGAATTTCATCGCAAGGAAGTGACTAACACGCCTTATCCCTATGGGCTGAAACTCCTGATGGGCTTTGCCGGAACGTGGCTTCATGGCGGTGATCCCGAAGAAATCCTTGAACTGGATGCCCTCATGGACAAATTGAAGGCAGCCATTGTCAAAGAGCCTTTTCTGGAAAAATGCATTCAAACCTATTTTCTGGACAATCCGCATCGGGTGCTGCTGACGCTTAAGCCGGATTCAAACATTGAGGAAAAGGAAAATCAAAGAGTTGGCGCTGAACTGGAAGCCGTTGCCGCAAGCCTTTCGGATTCGGATCTGGCAAGACTGGCGCAATATGCCCAGGCCCTTCAGGTCCGCCAGGAAACCATGGAAGATGTTTCCTGCCTTCCGACGCTGGCCATTGAGGATATCCCCAAAGATGTCCGTGTGATTACCGAACTGCCGGCTGAGAAGAAGTTCCCCGTGCTGTATTATGATCAGCCGACTTCGGGAATTTTTTATGTTTCCGCGGCATGTGAAGCCCTTGGGCTTTCAGCGGACATGCAGCCGCTGGTTCCTTTTTTTTGTTATGCGCTTCCCAAAATCGGCACGGCGCTTCGGGACTATACGGAACTGACCCGTCAGATCGATCGCTATACCGGCGGCATCGGCTTTTCAACGCATAGCCGTACGCAATTCGATGAAGCCGGCGCGAGCCTTCCCCTGGTAACAATAAACGGCAAATGCCTAGTGCGAAACGTGGATCGCCTGTTTGAAATTATTCAGGAGATCTTGAGCCAGCACCGGTTTTCCGATCTGCTCCGGTTAAAGACGCTGCTTCAGGAATATCAGGCCGGAATGGAATCCATGATCGTGCATAACGGCCACCGGCTGGCGATTTCGCTTTCATCCAGACGGTTCTCCCCTTCCAGCAGCCTGAATGAATCCTGGCATGGGATTCATCAGCTTAAAACCATTCAATGCCTGACGCAGAATCTTTCGGACCTGGCGTTGGGCGCGCTTGCCGTGAAATTGTCCGACATCGGCAACATGCTGTTTTCCAGAAACAATCTGAAGCTGGCCCTGATTGGAGAAAACCAGTCTCTTTCGGCTGCTTCCCACTGGCCTGAAACGCTTTACCATGCCTTGCCTGAAAAAAAGCCGGTCGCCGACGGCCTGTCTCAAGTGGATGGGGAAGGCGGGCTTCCCCATGAAGGCTGGTCCACATCTTCCGCCGTATCTTTTGTAGCCCTGTCCTTTGAAACGGTTCGCATGTCCCATCCCGATGCGCCGGCCCTGATGTTGATCAGCAAAATGAGCCGATCGCTTTATCTTCACCGGGAAATCCGCGAAAAAGGCGGGGCGTATGGTGGAATGTCCATTTATTCGCCTGAAGATGGTGTGTTCAGTTTTGCTTCCTATCGGGACCCGCACATCGTCTCCACACTGAAGGCTTTTTCCGGGGCAATGGAGTTTATGGCATCCGGCAATTACAGTGCTGAAGATATCAAAGAGGGTATCCTTCAGGTTTGCGCGGATATCGACAAACCGGATTCGCCGGGGCCGGCCGCAAGAAAGGCATTTTACCGGAAAATCGTATTGCTTTCAGATGAATTGAGACTTCAGTTTAAACACGAGCTTCTGGCCCTGACCCGTGAAGATGTGATCCGGGTATCCCGGAGCTATCTGGATCCTCTCCGAATCCGAAAAGGGGTGGCCATCATCTCCGGGGAGGAAAAACTGAAAGCCGCCAACCAGAAGCTTATGGAAGATCCGCTTTCATTGTACCGGATATGATAGTCGCGATGCATACAGACCACCACGCTTTGCCGGCACAAAACAGCCGGCAATCTGCTGCCCTCTTGCAACAGATTAACCGGGCGTTTGTCTGGTGCATGTTTATTCCGATGTTGCTTGCAACGGTGATATCGATAGCGGTTTTCAACTCCAGCTCAAAAACGGAAGCAATTGGTAAAATTGAAGCTGATTTGAAAACTGCGCTCCTGATCTATCAGGATTCAGAACGCGACATGTTTTTTATGGCTCAGACCTATGCTCAAAATAAAGCGGTTTCATTTCTGCTCCCCTATGCGGTATCCGCTGCAAATGTCGGACTTAAGGTCAGTTTAGAGCTTGCCCGAATGGCGAAGCTAAATAATCTGGACATGGTAACGGTAGTGGGAGAAGCTGGAGAAGTTATTGCTTGCTCCCATGCGCCCTATCGCGCCATGGGTATTGTGTTGGACAAATCTTATATTCGTGCCGCGCTTGCTGGAAAAACACAGGCTTTTACCGAACGGGTGACTCGGGAAGAATTGTCCCGGGAAGGGGGTTTTCTGCCGAATCAAGATGATGATCCGCAACAGATGCTCTGCCAGACGGGGGTTTCACCCATTTACAGTAGTGACCGCATCCATATCATCGGGGCGGTTATTCTGAAAAAATTTATTAACAACGCATCGGAGATGGCGGTAAGAATCTCGGAGACCACTGGCCTTCATGTGGTGCTGTATGAAGGCGTCCGGATGATTTCAAAGGCCGAGCCGTCTGTCAAAACCATTGAATTCGTCTCGACGCCCGAGCCGGTTCTGGAATCCGTATATCGGCAAATGCGAATTGTTTCTTCCACCGGTTTTTACAGGGGCGGGCGGCTTTCGATTCATTCCCCGATTCTGGACTTTAACGGTGTTCCCGTGGGGATAATGATGCTTCAGTCCGGCGTTCAACCCTTTATTCGGGGACGTGATACCATCGTCACTTCGCTGATAATCATCTTGTCTATCGGGATTTTCCTGCTCTATATGTTAAGAGGCTTTTTGGTCCGGCATGTGGTCAACCCGATTCATTTACTTAAGGCCGGCGCCGAGGCGATTGGAAAAGGTCGCTACGAACGCGATATCGAAATTATTGCCCATAATGAAATTGGAGAGTTGACCGGAGCTTTTAACAAGATGGCGTACCATCTGAAGGTAACCTATCACTCACTTGAAAGTGAAATTCAGGGGCACCGTCAATCCGAAATGGCGCTTGAAAAAGCACGTGATGAACTGGAACGCCGGGTCATTGAGCGTACAGCGGATCTTTCTTTATCCAATTCTCGACTGAAGCTGGAAATTGAAGAGCGAATGCGCACGGCGGAGCAGTTCAGGGAAGCCCTGGCTGAAAAAGAGGTTCTCCTCAAGGAAGTGCATCACCGGGTCAAAAACAATCTTCAGATCATTTCCGGTCTTCTGGATATGACCCGAAACCGGTGCGCGGATCAACAGGTATCGGACTTGCTGTCCGGCGCATGCACCAGAATTCATACCATGGCGATGATTCACAATCAGTTGTATCAAAGTACCCGGTTTGACCGGATCAATATGCAGGACTATATCCGGGAGCTTGCGGCCCATCTTTCTCAGGTGTATGGTAAAGCCACCTGGGTTTCAATGGATATTCACGTAGAAAACATCACATTGTCCCTGATTCAGGCCATGCCTTGCGCCCTGATATTCAACGAGTTGATTTCAAACAGTTTTAAACACGCATTTAAACCGGATCAGGTGGGTACGATAGCGATCTTCATGAGCGCTATTGATGATTCCATCTCAGTCCGATTTCAGGACAATGGTGTGGGGATTCCTGAAGATATGGATTTGCTTAAGGCAAAAAGCCTTGGCATGAAGCTGATAAACAACCTGGTTGTCAAACAACTTAAGGGAAGCCTGAGAATCCGCCGGAATCCCGGCACGGAAATTTCTTTCAGTTTCAGAATTTCATAGATAGGCTAAAAGCCATGTCGATCAAAACAAACAGGAGGTGAATTGTGAAAGATATCAACGAACTCAAATTTCCAGAGAATGTCCGGTACACCAGAGACCACGAATGGGCCAGGCTGGAAGGGAATATTGTAATCGCTGGCATCAGTGACTATGCGCAGGACCAGCTTGGGGATGTGGTTTATGTCGAGTTGCCGCGGATTCAAGATCGGTTTGAAAACGGCGAGGTCTTTGGTACGGTTGAGTCGGTCAAGGCCGTATCCGAGCTGTTCATACCCATTGCCGGAGAAATCGTAGCCATCAATGCGGCACTTTCCGATATGCCGGATGTGGTGAACAGCGATCCTTATGGCGCCGGATGGATGATTCACATCAAACCATCGGATCCGGCCTTTATGGAAACCCTCATGACACGGGAGGCATACCTTGACATGCTGAAAGGATGATCACCATGCGGTATTTACCCCACACTCCGGAACAGATTCAGCAAATGCTGACGGTTGCCGGTGCTGACAGCCTGGAATCGCTTTTTTCCGGCATTCCCGAAGAATGTCGGCGGCTTCAGGAAATGAACCTGCCCGAAGCCCTCAGCGAATGGGCACTGAATCGGCATATGGATGCGCTTTCCGCCGGCCTGGCGGTTTCTCCGGAGTACAAGATTTTTATCGGTGCAGGGCGATATGACCATCATATTCCGGCAACCGTATCCTCCCTGAAAAGCCGATCCGAATTTTTAACCGCCTATACGCCTTACCAGCCGGAAATCAGTCAGGGAACCCTTCAGGCTATTTACGAGTACCAGACCCTTGCCGCAAGACTCATGGGCGTGGACGTGGTCACGGCTTCCCATTATGACGGCGCAACCGCCCTCAGCGAATCCCTGTTGATGGCCATTCGCAAAACCCGGCGCAAACGGGTTGCGCTTTCATCACTGATTCACCCGTATTATCGCAGGGTGGCCCAAACCTATCTTGAGCCTGCTGGATTTGAAATTCTCGAACTGCCCTTTCTTGAAAACGGGCTTACGGACTTATCTCTTCTGGAAGGGGCAGTCGATATCGCCGCTGTCGCCCTTCAATCCCCGAATTTTTTCGGCTGTATCGAAGACTTGAAGGCCGGCGGCCAAAAGGCGCATGAAATCGGCGCATTGTTTATTGCCGGATTTACCGAAGCCCTGGCTTACGGACTCTTGAAAAGTCCGGGAAGCCAGGGCGCCGATATTGTGTTCGGCGAAGGCCAGAGCCTGGGAATCCCTATCGCCTTTGGAGGACCCGGCCTGGGAATGCTGGGCTGCACTTTGGAACATACCCGAAATCTTCCCGGCCGGTTGGTCGGTAAAGCCAAGGATATGGATGGGAAAAACGGTTTTGTCCTGACCCTTGCCACGCGCGAGCAGCACATTCGCCGGGAAAAAGCCACGTCAAACATCTGCTCCAACAACAGCCACTGTGCCTTGACAGCCGCTATGTACATGGCCTCTTTAGGAAAAAGCGGATTTTGTGATCTGGCGATATTGAATCATGACAAGGCGGCCTATCTTTGTCGGGGACTTTCGGGAGCCGGATTCAAGATGCCTTTTCAGGGGACGTTTTTCAATGAATTCGTTGTTGAATTTCCCGGAGAACTCGAAACACTGTATCAGCGGCTGCTGGAAAAAAAGATCGTTGCCGGGTTGCCGCTGTCAGCCTTTTATCCGGAGCTGTCCCATCATTACCTGCTCTGCGTGACCGAAACTGCGTCCCGGGAAGATATGGACGCCTTGATCCGGGAGGTGACCCCATGCATGAACCCTTAGGCGCATCAGGCCTGATCCTGAATGAAAGGCTTCTCTGGGAAAAAGGCCGGAAAGGCAGAAGCGGGTTTTCCATGCCCGAAAGCGATGTGCCTTCCAGTCCCCTGCCGCCGGATCTTGTCGGCGATGGCCCCGACTTTCCCGATCTTTCCGAGGTCGATGTGGTCCGGCATTATACCCGGCTTTAGACCTGGAATTTTGGCGTGGACACCGGCTTGTACCCTTTGGGGTCCTGCACCATGAAATACAACCCCAAAACCAATGAACGGCAGGCAGGGCTTTCAGGCTTCAGCAACAGCCATCCCCTGCTGCCTGAATCGCTCTGCCAGGGTGCGCTGAGGCTGATGGCGGATCTGGAGCGGTTTCTGGCTGAAATTACCGGGATGGATGCGGTTTCGCTCCAGCCCGCGGCTGGGGCTCATGGGGAACTGGCCGGAATGCTGGTGATTCATGCCTGGTTTAAACAGAAAGGGGATTCCCGTTCCAAAATCATCATCCCCGATACGGCCCATGGCACCAATCCGGCCAGCGCGGCGCTTTGCGGATACAGCCCGGTTCCGGTATCATCCAGTGCAGAGGGCATCCTGTCTCCGGAGGCCATTGCAGCGGTCATGGATGAGGAAACAGCCGGCATCATGGTTACCAACCCCAATACGCTGGGACTTTTCGAGAATCATCTCAAAGCCATTTCCGAAATCGTTCATGCCAAGGGCGGACTGGTGTATGCAGACGGCGCCAATATGAACGCGGTCATGGGAATTGCCGATATGGGGCGAATCGGAGTGGATGTGCTGCACCTGAACCTTCACAAGACATTTTCAACGCCGCATGGCGGAGGCGGCCCCGGTGCGGGACCCGTCTGCGTAAAAAAACATCTTGAGCCATTTCTGCCGGTTCCTCGAATCGTACAGAAGGACACGGGTCAATACGCCTTATCGGAGGATTTCCCCGAATCCATCGGAAAGCTCTTGACTTTTCACGGTCATTTCGGTGTTTTGGTCAGGGCCTACAGCTACATTCTATCCATGGGCGCGGAAGGACTCAAAAAGGCCAGCCAACTGGCGGTATTGAACGCCAATTACCTGAAGGAGCAGTTAAAGGATACATTCCATCTGGCATACGACAGGCCGTGCATGCACGAATGCGTGTTTTCAGACCGCTATCAGCAGGCGTACAACGTGACGACGCTCGATATTGCCAAACGCCTCATGGATTACGGATATCATCCGCCAACCATTTATTTCCCGCTGGTGGTCCATGGCGCGCTGATGATGGAGCCAACGGAAACCGAGTCCAAGGAAGATCTGGATCAGTATATTGACGCCCTGAAAAAAATAGCCGAGGAAGCAAAAGAGACGCCTGACGTGCTCCGCGCCGCTCCGACCCGCTGCAAGGTCCGGCGCCTCGATGAAACAGCGGCGGCCAGAAAGCCTTGTCTGGCGGGATGATCGGATGACGGACGACCTGCTGTCATCCGCTATCCGTCATCCGTCATCTGTTTTGTGGTATGGGGTGGATCTGGGGACAGTGCCGTATCCGGATGCGCTGAACCTCCAGCGCAAGCTGGTTGAAACCGTCAGCCGTGGGGGCTGTTCGGGAGTGGTGCTGATGCTGGAGCATCCGCCGGTGTTTACTCTGGGACAAAGAGGGGGGATGGAGAACCTGCGGGTATCACAGGTGTTTCTGGAGCGATCCGGCATTCCCGTGATTCAGGTGGAACGCGGCGGCAGCATTACCTTTCACGGCCTCGGGCAATTGGTGGTCTATCCGGTGATTGATCTAAAGCCGGCTGGAATATCGGTGGCCGGATATGTCGAAGCGCTGGAGGAAGTCATGATCCGGACTGCCGCGGACTGGAACATTTCAGCCGGTCGCAATCCGGCGGGTCGCGGCGTATGGGTTGGAGCTGCCAAGCTCGGCAGCATAGGTATCCGGGTCCGAAGAACCGTTGCCTTTCACGGACTGGCCTTGAATGTTTCGGTTTCCCTGGCCCCCTTTGACTGGATAAATCCTTGTGGTCTTGAAGGTGTTCGCATGACATCCATGGTTCAAGAGGCTGTAAGGGCTATATCCATGACCGATGTCCGTCGGGCAGTTGTCAGACACCTGGAAGCCGTGTTTGGAATCCCTCTGACAATGATAGCTGAAAATGAATTAAAAGCGCTGATGAACAGTCCTGACCCGCAACAGGAGATATGACCGCAAGCCCTTGCAAAGCATCCAGTCCTTTGGAGATTGAATCAGCGGTGGATCTTTCAGCACGCCAGCATACAATGAAACGATGAATCCGAATCAACCCACTTGTATACATATTCAAAAGCCGGCATGGCTCAGGCGCAGGCTTCCTTCGGGTCCGGCCTATGAAACCGTCCGGACCCTTTTGAAAGACAGCCATCTGCATACGGTGTGCCAGGAAGCCAGATGCCCCAACCAGTGGGAATGCTTTTCCGCCAGAACCGCAACCTTTCTGATCATGGGGTCCTCCTGCACCCGAAACTGCCGGTTCTGCGCCGTGGAACAAGGGCCGGTCCATCCGCTGGATCCCCGGGAACCGCTTCGGGTTGCGGAGACGGCTCTGCAACTGGGCCTGACGTATGTGGTCATCACTTCCGTTACGCGCGATGATCTTTCCGATGGCGGGGCACGTCACTTTGCCAAAGTCATTCAGGCAGTTCGAAAGCGGATGCCGGAGGTCGGTATCGAGGTGCTGATTCCAGATTTTCAGGGAAATCCGCATGCGCTTAAAATCGTTCTGGATGCCAATCCCAATGTCTTGAACCACAATATGGAAACCGTTCCGCGGCTGTATCCGAAGGTTCGGCCGGAGGCTGTTTATCCGCGTTCCCTGTTACTGATTCAACAGGCGGGGGCAGCCGGACCGCAGATACAGACCAAGTCCGGGCTGATGCTGGGAATGGGAGAAACGCCCGATGAGGTTCGTCGGACTTTGAAAGATCTGCGGCATGCGGGGTGCCGGATTCTAACTCTTGGCCAATATCTGCAGCCGTCTTCAGACCAGTTGCCGGTTGAGCGGTTTATTCCGCCGGATGAATTTGACGCCTGGAAAATTGAAGCACGGGCCATGGGGTTTTCACAGGTTGCCAGCGGCCCGTTTGTCCGCAGCTCCTATCACGCCAAAGAACTTTCGGCATTATCCCTTGGGCCATAATCAACTTGTTTGCCGGACTGTGATTGTGATAAAGAACGCATCAGGAGTCCAATTGATCAATCGCAGAAGGAACGTTTATGAATGTCATCCCAACATCCTTAAAAGAAGTGCTTCTTGTTGAACCCGACGTGTATGCGGATAAACGCGGCTTTTTCATGGAAACCTATCATCAGGAGCGGTACCGGAAGGCCGGTATTTCGCAAGCGTTTATCCAGGATAACCTTTCCTTTTCCGTGAAAGGCACCTTAAGAGGGCTTCACTTTCAGATCAACCGACCCCAGGCCAAACTGGTTCAGGTCGTTTCTGGTGAGATTTTTGATGTGGCCGTGGATATCCGAAAAGGTTCCCCCACATTTGGGCAGTGGGCAGGCGTGCATCTGTCCAGCGAAACCAAACGGCAGTTGTTCGTTCCCGAAGGCTTTGCTCACGGTTTCTGTGTACTCAGCGAAACCGCCCTGTTCCTGTATAAATGTTCGGATCTGTATACGCAGGCGGATGAAGGCGGTATTCTGTGGTCTGATCCGGCCATCGGCATCGAGTGGCCCATAACCGGTCCCATCATTTCAGACAAGGACAACCGGCTTCCCTGTCTTTCGGCACTTCAGCCGCATCAGTATCCTCGGATGGAGGTTGTCCCATGAATATTTTGATTGCCGGCACATCCCCGGTGATCAATTGCGCGGCTTATACCCAGGTGGATATGGCCGAGTCGCGGGACATGCGGGTCGCTCCTTGAAAAGACATCATAAAATCGAACTGCTTGCTCCCGCGGGGAATTTTGAAAAGCTGAAAATCGCCATTCATTACGGGGCCGATGCGGTGTATCTTGCCGGCAAGGATTTCAGCTTAAGAAATTTTTCCGGCAATTTTACCCTTCCGGAACTTGACATGGCGATCCGGTTTGCCCATGATCTTGGGAAAAAAGTGTATGTTGCCTGTAACATCTATCCCAGAAATCATGAACTGGACGCCATATCCGGCTATCTGGATCAAATCGGGCAGTTCGGGCCGGATGCCCTCATTGTGGCCGACCCCGGAATATTCATGATGGCTCGCCGCATCATTCCCGGGGTTCCCATCCATATCAGCACCCAGGCCAATATCACCAATCTTGCCGGTGCCATATTCTGGAGAGATATGGGCGCTGCCAGAATCAATACGGCAAGAGAGATAACCCTTTCCGAGATTTCTGAAATCGTCCAGCAATCCCGGATTGAGGTGGAGTCCTTTGTTCATGGCGCCATGTGCATTTCCTATTCCGGACGCTGTCTGCTGAGCAGCTTCATGGCCAAGCGGGACAGCAACCGGGGGAGGTGCTGTCATCCCTGCCGGTGGCAGTATGCGGTTGTCGAAGAATTGCGGCCTGGAATATTCATGCCGGTTCTGGAAGATGACCGGGGAACCTATATCTTTAATTCCCGGGACCTCTGTATGATCGAACATCTTCCGGAAATGATCCGGGCCGGAATTGGTTCGCTGAAAATCGAAGGCCGGATGAAGGGTATCAACTACCTGGCAACTGTGGTAAAGGTGTACCGGGATGCCATCGATGCCTGGTATGCGAACCCGGAAGATTTCCAGGCCGATGCTTCATGGATGAAAGAGCTATTGCGCATCAGCCACAGGGGATACTGTACGGGATTCTATTTCGGAGACCCGGATCAGACCTCTCCCAATTTTGACAATTACAAGTCATTTCATGATCACGTTTTTATGGCGGAAATCATCAAGGTGTCTGAAGATGGCAGCGCGATCTGTCATATCCGGAACAAGATTCAAAAAGGAGATGCAGTAGAGATTCTGACACGCAGTGGCCCTGCCCGGTCCGACACGGTTCGGGAGCTTTTCGACTTAAGCGGCGCTCCCCTTGATTTTACTCAGACCGGAACCCATGTCCGGATATTACTGAACGGCCAGTATGATGTTCATGATTTAATCCGAAAATCCGGGTGACTTTTGGCCACAAGCCAGGAGTCAGAAGGTCGGATTTGTTTGCCCGACAAATCCCTTAACCCATAACTTAACACTTAACATCTGAAACTAATTATGGAACATACCCTGATCCCCCTATCGTTGGATGACACGTTCAAATTCTCCTGCAGCTCAGGCGTCCCTTGTTTCAATGAATGCTGCAAGGATGTGAACCAGTTTTTAACCCCTTATGATGTGCTGAGGCTCAAACGCCATTTTGGGCCAAAATATAATATGTCTTCCGGAGAATTTCTGGAAAAGTATACGACTCAGCATATGGGCCCTGAAACCGGGCTCCCCGTGGTTTGCCTGAAAACCGATCCTGCGGATGGTTTTACCTGCCCCTTTGTATCTCCGCAAGGATGCCGGGTGTATGACAGCCGGCCGTCCTCCTGCCGGACCTATCCGCTGGCCAGAATGCTTTCCAGATCCCGGGAAACCGGTCAAATAACGATTCAGTACGGCCTGCTGGTTGAACCCCATTGCCAGGGGCACGGTCAAAATTGCACGCAGACCGTCCGGGAATGGATCGATTCCCAGGGCATTGCCCCCTATGACGCCATGAACGACAGGATGATGGATATCATCAGTCTGAAAAACCGGCTGATTCCGGGCGCATTGGATCTAAAGTCCAGACATCTGTTTTCCATGGCCTGTTATGACCTGGATGCATTCCGGAAATATCTGATGGATAACTTTTCGTATAAGGCGCTTGGCCTGAATGCCGAATCCTGGAAGCTTCTTCTGGAAGATGATGTCGAGCTTCTGAAATTCAGTCTGAACTGGCTGAAGCAGGCGCTGTTCGGCTCTTTGATTCATCAGTAAGAGATGCGCGCGGTGAACGGTTTTTGTGCGCTTAACGAGATGAGCGTGAACCCGAAAGGACCCGAGAAGATGGTTGTCGTCATTAACGGAAGACAGGAGGAACTCACCGAAAGCATTTCCATCGGGGCGTTCCTTGTCCGGAAAAAACTCGATTTTGATGCCGTTGTCATTGAGCACAACAGGCGCATTATCAATAAAGAGGATTTCCACAAGTTTGTCATGAAGGAGAACGACAGCCTCGAGGTTTTGCGATTTGTAGGGGGAGGATGAGACACAATGAAGTATGAAGATTATCTCGAAATCGGCGGGACGAAACTTTCCAGTCGTCTCTTTATCGGCACGGGTAAATACGCATCGGATGCGCTGATTCCGCAAATTGCGGAAAGTTCCGGTTCCCAGGTGATTACGGTTGCTCTCAGAAGGGTGGATTTCGAATCGCACACGGAAAATGTCGTCAAGCACATCCCCAAAACAATGCAGCTTCTGCCCAACACATCAGGAGCCAGAACTTCCGACGAGGCGATCCGTATTGCAAGGCTTGCAAAGGCCATGGGATGCGGGAACTGGATAAAGATCGAAGTGATTTCGGACAACAAGTATCTTCTGCCGGATGGCTACGAAACCGTCAAGGCAACGGAAATCCTGGCCCGGGAGGGTTTTGTGGTTCTTCCCTACATCAACCCCGACCTTATGGTGGCCAGGCAGCTTCAAAATGCCGGAGCGGCCGCTGTGATGCCCCTGGGTGCGCCCATCGGTTCGAACCGGGGTCTTAAAACCGGGGAGATGATCCGGATTCTGATCGACGAGATCGATATTCCGATTATCGTTGATGCGGGCATCGGAAAACCCTCCCATGCCTGCAGGGCGATGGAGATGGGCGCGGCAGCCTGCCTGGTGAACACCGCCATAGCCGGTGCAAATGATCCGGTGAGGATGGCGGGAGCCTTTGCCGATGCTGTCCGCGCGGGGAGGGCTGCCTTCCTGGCCGGCCCCGGAGCATCGCGTAAAACAGCATCCGCTTCCTCGCCCCTTACCGGCTTTCTGGATTTCGGAGACCCGCGATGAGTTTCTACCAGAGATATCTTGGATACAGGGATTTTCCTTTTGCTCAATACTTAGACGCGGTCACCGGGAGCCAGGCTGTGGCTGCGCTTTCCAAAGAGAGGCTGAAGGAGGAAGATCTTCTCACCCTTCTTTCCCCCCGAGCCGAACCATTTATTGAAGACATGGCCCAGAAAGCCCACCGTCTTACGATGAACCAGTTCGGAAGCGTGATTTTCCTCTTTACCCCGATGTACCTTTCCAATTTTTGCACAAACCATTGCCTCTATTGCGGTTTCAATGTCCGAAACAAGATAGGCAGAAGGAGGCTCTCCTTCGATGAGGTGGAAAAGGAGGCTGCAAAGATCGCCGAAACGGGCCTTAAGCATATTTTGATCCTGACCGGAGAAGCAAAAAAAAAGGCCGGTATTGAATACCTCGAAGGATGCATTAAAATTCTCAAAGCATACTTCACTTCTATTGCCATCGAAATCTACCCCCTTGAGACCGATGAATATGAGAAGCTGATCGCCTCAGGCGTGGATTCCCTTACCATCTTCCAGGAAACCTACAACGAGACGCTCTATGAAGCGCTTCACCCAAAGGGGCCGAAACGGGATTACAGGTTTCGGATCGATGCTCCTGAAAGAGGCTGCATGGCGGGTATGCGCTCGGTAAACGTCGGCGCTCTGCTTGGGCTGTACAATTGGCGCAGCGAGGCTTTTTTCACCGGACTCCACGCGGAATACCTCCAGAGAAAATATCCCGAGGTGGAGATCAGCATCTCCCTTCCGAGGATGAGAACCCATGTCGGGGGGTTCCAGCCCCAGTATACGGTTTCGGACAGGAACCTTGTCCAGATCATGACGGCTTTCCGTCTGTTTCTCCCAAGGGCCGGAATCACTGTTTCCACAAGGGAGAGTGCGGCATTCCGGGACAGCATCCTCCCCCTGGGGGTAACAAAGATGTCGGCGGGCTCATGCACCTCCGTGGGCGGCCATACCAGCATAGAGAGTGGGTCCAGCCAGTTTGAGATATCCGATGAAAGGGGTGTCGGGGAGATGGCGACAGCCCTTGCTAAGCTCGGATTTCAGCCTGTTTACAAAGACTGGCAGCCCATGGAGGCAAGGGGCGATGAATCTGTTTGAAAGAGGGCTGGCATGTCATATCGGAAAAGAAGCCCTCGAACTGCTTCAGTCTGTGGGGATCGGGATTGCAGGGGCCGGCGGATTGGGTTCCAACTGCGCGGCCAATCTCGTAAGGAGCGGTTTTAAACAACTTGTCATCGTGGATTTTGATATTGTTGAGTACTCCAACCTCAATCGGCAGTTCTTTTTCTGTTCCCAGGCAGGAAAGCCTAAAGTGGAGATGCTCAGGGAGAACCTTATTGCAATTAACCCCGACCTTGATCTTTCCATCCATTCAAGAAAAATCGATCCCGGTAATATGAACGATTTTTTCAGCGGGTGCCATGCAGTTGTCGAAGCCTTTGACAAACCGGAATGCAAGAAGATGATTGTAGAGAGGTATATGAATTCCGAAAAGCTTCTTGTTGCAGCTTCGGGAATCTCGGGCTGGGGGCAAAGCGATCGGATCAAGACCCGCAGAATCCGGGAAAACTTTTTCATTGTCGGGGATATGGTATCAGAGACAAGCCGGGAATGCCCCGCCATGTCCCCTGCGGTAAACATTGCCGCGGCCAAGCAGGCGGACGTGGTGCTTTCCTATTATCTGGCCCGCGTTAAATCCGGTCTTGGGCAGGAAGCCCAACCACCTGAGTCGTTACAAAAAAAGAAGGAGCGATGATTTGAGAAAATTTCCTCATGCCGATCTTTACTGCCTGACGGCCGAGTCGTATTCCCTGGGAAGGACAAATGCGGAGGTGGTGGGTGAGATGATCGCTGCGGGTATCCAGGTGATCCAATACCGCGAAAAAGACAAATCAATGCGCGAGAAGTTCCAGGAGTGCCAAAAGATCAGGCAGATGACAAAAGCGGCAGGTGTCACCTTCATCGTTAATGACGATGTTGACCTTGCTGTGATGACAGGTGCGGATGGGATCCACGTGGGCCAGGATGATCTTCCTGTCCCCGACATCAGGAGGTTGGTTGGGGAAAAAATGATCATCGGACTTTCCACCCACTCTCCGGAGCAGGCCCGTGAAGCCGAACGGATCGGAGTCGATTATATCGGGGTGGGCCCGATCTTCAGGACAACCACCAAAAAAGATGTCTGTGATCCGGTGGGATTCCAATACCTCGAATATGTTGTTGAAAACATCAAAATCCCAGTTGTCGCCATCGGCGGCATCAAGGAGAGCAATGTCAGGGAGATTTCCGGCCGGGGGGCCAAGTGCATCGCAATGGTCACGGAAATTGTCGGAGCTGAGGACATCAAGCAAAAAATAGCCAACATCAGAAGCCGGATAAGAAAATAGAGAAAATGGCGAAATCCTCATGATACCGGCCCTGGTTTTGGCAACTTTTCACATTCGGGCGGAAGATCGCGACCTATGCATCACGGACCGGCGGTGTGACAATGTGGCCACTGGTTCCCCTTGTCATCTACGGCGTTCTCATGTACACTGTTTTGGCATGATTTTCTGGGTAAGCTGAAACTGCCGGTCCTCTTTTATTTCGTTGTCATTCTGACGGTGGTCTGGCTGGCTTGGGGGGGATGGATTCTCATGGAGTTGACCGACTCGAGGATAATGGTGGGTTGTTCCAGCCCGTCTAACCTTAGATAAAAAGAGCAAGAATGAAAGGGGTAACTTATGAAAGATCGCATCAATTACGTGTGTGCCGCATGTGGAAAAAAACGCAGCATTCCGGCGGATGAGCCGACACCGGAATGCTGCAAAAGGACCATGAACCCCGAACCGCTTCCGGTCTGCGAGATGGCGCCGAGCGCGGAGCATTCCAGGATGGACGATGCTTCCGGTCCCTGTGACGATGGCAGTGCAGGAGGAAATGTCTGAAAATCCTGAATTGGCATTAACCAATTCAGTAACATTAATTACAGTACATAAAATACAGGGGTTTTAAGGAAGGAAAGAAGATGAAGACAGAAGATGTGATTCTCTTTAGCGGAGGCGCAAATGGGGCTGAAGCGGAATTTGGTGTGAATGCCGAGCACTTTGGAATTGAAGAAGTGAATTTCACTTTTGAAGGACACAATAGAATTCGGCAGCGCGGCCTGCGAGTTCTGAACCGCGAGGAATTAAAAAATGGAGACGTGAGCCTGGAATATGTGTCGCGGTTGATGAATCGCCGCTTCACGGATAATCCCACATTTCGTAAAATCCTGCAAAGCATCTGGTATCAGATCAACAATGGACAGGAAATTTACGTGATTGGAGAGATACTGGCGGATAAAACCGTAAAGGGCGGCACGGGTTGGGGCGCCGAGTTCAGCAAACTCTGCAACAAACCCTTGTATGTGTTCGATCAGAAGCGCAATGCATGGTTCAGTTGGAATCATACCGATTGGGTTGAACGAAAAAAAGGGGATGAACCGGTCATTAGTCATGTTCATTTTGCAGGCACGGGAACGCGCTTTCTGGAAGAAAACGGCAAAAAAGCCATCCGGGAACTGTTCGAGAGAACTTTTATCCTTTAATCGTAAGTTTTTTCCATTACCTTCCGTCAATGCTGCAAATCTCCGGCACCTTAGCCCTCCCTGACACCGAGATCGAGATCGTTGCAATTCGGGCACAGGGAGCAGGCGGCCAGAATGTCAACAAGGTCTCTACCGCCATACACCTGCGCTTTGACATCGGTGCTTCGTCGCTGCCCGATATTTACAAGAATCGGCTTTTAAAGCTGAAGGATCATCGCATCAGTCTGGATGGCGTCATCGTTATCAAGGCCCAGCAGCACCGAAGCCAGGAAAAAAACCGGGAGGAAGCCCTTCGCCGGCTTCAGGAACTCATCAAAAGCGTGGCCATATCGCCGAAACAACGCAGGCCCACCCGACGCACGCGCAGTTCTCAGGAAAAACGCCTGGACAGCAAGATTAAAAGAGGAAAGACCAAGGTCCTGAGGAGAAAATATCAGCAATCAAAGAATGACCCGAACGCGATGTGACATTGAGAAAGGATTTGGAATGATGCCGTTACCTGAACGTGAAGGGTGCTTTGCATGGCGCTGATCAGTTTGAAAGATGTGAGTATGGGATTCGGCGGGCATCCACTGCTGGACCAGGTGAATTTTCAAATCGAGCGAGGAGAACGCGTCTGCCTTCTGGGTAGAAACGGCGCCGGCAAATCGACCTTGATGCGGCTGATTCATGGCGATTTTTTCCCGGATGACGGCGAGATTGTCCGTCAGCAGGGCATTCGGATTGCCATGCTCTCTCAGGACGTGCCGCATGGGCTGGCCGGTGCAACGGCTGATGTTGTCGCCGGCAGACTGGAGAAAACGAACCCGGCGTTGCCCGTTTTGCAAGATGCCGCCGGGCGCCTGCAGGTCGAAAAAACCCTTTCTCGCATGAACCTGGATCCTCAGGCCCGGTTTGAAACGCTTTCCGCCGGGCTCAAGCGCCGCGTGATGCTCGCAAGAGGTCTGGCATGCGATCCGGATATTCTGCTCCTGGACGAACCCACCAATCACCTTGATATCGACGCCATCGGCTGGATCGAGGATTTTCTGCAGCGCTACGGCGGAACCCTGCTATTTGTCACCCATGACCGGATGTTTCTTCAAAAGCTTGCCACCCGCATTCTTGAGCTGGATCGGGGCTATCTCACGAACTGGTCCTGCGACTATCAAACGTTTCTTGAGCGAAAGCAGGCAGCCCTTGATGCGGAAGCCGGACACAGGGCCGAGTTCGACAAGAAGCTGGCCCGGGAAGAGGCCTGGATCCGGCAAGGCGTCAAGGCCAGGCGCACCCGCAATGAGGGCCGCGTGCGCGTGCTGGAAAAGATGCGGGAGGATCGACGCAGCCGGCGCGACCGCGTGGGATCGGTTCGGCTGCGAGCCCAGGAGGCCGGGCGTTCCGGAAAACTCGTGGTTGAGGCCGAAGATGTCTGCTGCGGTTACGACCGTGAGGCGCCAGTGATTCGTGATTTTTCGACGGTCATCCAGCGCGGCGACAAGGTGGGGATCATGGGCCCGAATGGCTCCGGCAAGACCACACTCCTTCGTCTGCTGTTAGGGGAACTTTCACCGCAAAAAGGTGCGGTGCGGCATGGTGTTCGTCTCGAGACAGCCTATTTTGACCAACTCCGAGCCCAGCTCGATGAAAACAAATCCGTAGCCGATAATGTCGGCGAAGGAAATGACACGGTCCAGTTCAATGGCAAGTCCCGCCATATCATCGGTTATCTGCAGGATTTTCTCTTTTCCCCGGAACGCAGCCGGTCCCCGGTTCGAATTCTCTCCGGCGGAGAACGGAACCGCCTGCTGCTGGCCAAACTCTTCACCAAACCGTCCAATGTCCTGATCATGGATGAGCCGACCAACGATCTGGATACCGAAACCCTGGAACTACTGGAGGAACTGCTGTTTGACTACCCGGGAACCCTGCTTCTGGTCAGTCACGACCGGGCTTTCCTGAACAACGTGGTGACCAGCACCCTCGTTTTTGAAGGCCAGGGCCGTGTCGGTGAGTATGTGGGAGGTTATGATGACTGGCTGCGTCAACGAAGGCTTCCGGAACCGCCGATCAAGGCGGAAAAGGTTAAGGCTGAGAAACCAAAGCCTGCGGGCGAACGCCGCCAGATGCTGAGCTTCAAGCAGCAGCGGGAACTGGAAGCCTTGCCGCAGCAAATCGAGGTTCTCGAAGCCGAGCAGAAAAACCTGTATCAGGCCCTGTCCGATCCATTGTTTTACCAGCAGGCCGGCGACGAAATCGCCAGCTCCAAGGCCAGGCTGGAGGCCCTTGAGCAAGAGATTGAAACCGCCTGTCTGCGCTGGGAGAAGCTGGAGTCTCTGAATGGAAATTAAAGGCCGCGTTGCACTGGTGCTGGGCGCCATAAAAGGCATTGGAAAGGGTATCGGGATGGAACTCTTACGCCTGGGCGCAAGGGTTGCCTTTAATTATTTTGACTGGGAAGAAAGCCTGGCTGCGCTGAAAGACGATGTGGCGCCGTTTGGCTCAAATGCACTGGTCGTTCGAACGGATCTGCTGGATACTCGATGCATTCAAGCGTTGATTCAGCAGGTGATGGACCGGTTCGGCCGGATCGATATCCTGATCAACAATATCGAACGGGGCGGCTGGCCGGTGGTTCACGGCCCGTATACCCCGGAGCAGTGGGATCTGGAGATGGCAACCACCCTTCGCGCCAAAATGTGGGCGTTTAACGCCGCCCTGCCGCATTTAAGATCAAGCCAGGACGGTGTCGTGATCAATTTGTCGTCGATCGCCGGGATTGTGGGCAGAACCGGTCCCGCCGCATATGTGTTTAACGAAGGATATGCCGCCGCCAGTAGAGGCGTCTCGCTTCTTACGGAGACCTGGGCGCGTATCGGGGCGCCGCAGGTCCGGGTGAACGAAATCATGCTGGGAATGGTCGAAACCCGGCATGGCGATAAAACAAGGGGATGGGGGCTGTTGACGGCTCGGCAGCGGCAGGCGATTCTGGAGCATACGCTGGTTGGGCGCATGGGTGAGATTGAAGATGTTGTAAAGGCGGTTCTTTTTGTGGTGCGGGATGCGCCCTTTATGACCGGCGGCATCCTGCGGCTGGACGGCGGATATGTTCTGGGCGGTGAGGCCGTGGCGCCCATGCCCGATGGGATATTGTAAACTCAGCTTTTTCTGGGTCGCAGCAGGGGGGAGGATTTTCCCCAGACAAAAAGCGCGATCCATGCCAGGCCAATTTTCAGCAGCTCAACGTCATCGGTTCTGGTTTTATCCAAAAGCGCGGATGCGATCCGGTAGCGCTTCAAAAAACTGCTTTTGAATACAAAATCCCGAAACGCATCCATGTTATAGGCAGCCATAAATGCCATTTTCCCCCGCTTTCCGTCCGGCCCCTCGCCTGCCCAGGGATCGGTCCGGAACAGACGCATCAACTCGGACCACCTTTGGGTCATCCGGTTATAGTCTTCAGCGCCCTGGTCTTTGATCCAAGCGGATGGTGTCCATTGTTTCCGGCCTTTTGAACCCTGGCAGAACCCGGGCGGCTTGAAATAATGGATTTTTCGATTTTGGCGGGTTCTAGCTTCGTAGAGGAGTCCCTGCTCGATCGGAAACATGCGGCAGGCTTCCGGACGATGCGAATACACGGAACAGCCGGAAGGCGATAGAAACGGACAAGGTTTTTCCGGGAGTTCCGACATGGACAGCAGTACTTCCGGGAAAAAGCAGCCATCGCGCAGCACCACATCCACGTGCCTTTCCAGAAACACATCCGAGGATAATCCCAATTGATGCTTCAACCGGATGACATCGTAAGGATACAGAAACAGGTTGAGGTTGTGACAGCAAAGGTTAAAGCAGGAAACCCCGGGATTGCAGTCGAATAAAAACAACGTGTCATCATCAATGGCTCCCTCGGGCAGGCTTTGAGAGTCATCCAGTTCGATGTATTTCATGTTCCGGTCAATCTCCCGGAAACCGGATGAGCTTGCCGCCCAGATATCCGGCAAGGGCTGCCGTACCCAGAATGACCAGGTGGAGAAACAGATATGTCATTCGGGACTGGGAATACGCCAGGGCAACCATCGGGTCCACCCATCGCCAGACAACCAGAAAAAGCCCCAGCAAAAAAACCGTGGCGCCGCAGATCATTTTGGTTAAAATCAAATTGGTTAAATTGCCGCCGAGCCGGTGTTTCCAGTCATTGTATCCGGTAAACAGGACTTTGGGCATGACCAATACCACGACGATCATATTGTAAAACGAAGCGGCTTCAAGTCCTGTTGCCTGAAACAGCATGGAAAGCACCAGAAAGAGGATGGCTACCGGCAAGACGCCGTTGGGAATATGGACGATTATGGGATGGGCATGATATTTGACCAATAACCCGGTGGCCGTGGCATAATATTTCTGAAAAGCGGTCTGCGCCGCTTCGGGAACATCGTTTTCAGGCAGGTCAAAATCTATTGCATCGGTTGGCTCAGAAACGGGCTGTTGCGCCGTTTCCTCGGACGATGCTTCTATACCGGGTTCATCCTGCTGGGGGGCTTCTTCAACAAGTTCAACGAATTTGCTGCGATCCGCCCCGCAAACCGGGCATTTATCCGGTGGCTCATCCCCTGTGTGAACATAACCGCAAACCAAACATTTCCATTTTTTCATAATAGACTCCTCACTTATCGAATATCCATCCGCTTATCGCAGCAAATTAACCCGTCTTCTTCAAAAACCCCAAAAGTAATACCAGCAGCATATTTTATTAAAAATACTGACTGCTTCACGAAAAGTCAAATTATGCTTTCATAAAACACCGGCTGAAGGGTACCGAATGAATCGGGTAGTTATTCTGGCTTGAATGCGGTCAAGAGCTGAGATATAAGGATAAGCGTCATGAACACTTCACCTTCCAAATCGAACGATGGTTTGAAGAAAGCCTTCCATCAGGGTCTCTGGGCGGCATGGCCGATATGTGTCGGTTATATCCCGATAGGGCTGGCGCTGGGACTATTGGCTCAGAAAGCTGGATTGAGCCCTTTTGAAATCGGTCTGATGTCTGTTTTTGTTTTTGCGGGAAGCGCTCAATTTATCGCGGTTTCCATGATTTCCGACGGCTCGGCGCCTCTGGCCATCATCATGACCACGCTTGTGGTGAATTTAAGACACCTGCTGATGAGCTCATCCCTTTCCCTTTACTGTCGAAATGCCGGCAAGGCCACGCTGGCGTTTTTTGCCTACGGCATTACAGACGAAAGCTTTGCAATCAACCAGCCCCGATTCAAGGAAGGTAAATGGACAATTTCACAGGCCCTGACCGTCAATCAGGCTTCCAATCTGGTATGGATTCTGAGTACGATTGCCGGCGGATACGGGGGCCGGTTTATTCCACCACATGCCTTCGGAGTTGATTATGCCCTGATCGCCATGTTTATCTGCCTGCTGATTTTTCAGATCAAAGGCCTCATCTATGTGTTAACCGCCGTTATCGCCGGATGTGCTGCCGTTGCCCTTTCGCTGATCATCCCCGGCAATCTGTATGTGGTGATTGCTTCGGTTCTGGCAGCCACAATCGGGCTATGGATTCGTATTCGGGCAGAAAAAGCTGAAGGCTAAAGGAAAAATGCGTATTTCGAGCGTTGATATGCGCATGGGCTGGAGGATCATGAAAAAAACACGGGAAGAAAAATGACTTCAGGAAAATTCGGTCTTATTATTCTGGGCATGGGGCTGGTGACGTACATTCCCCGCTGGTTTCCCCTGTTTTTTCTCAGCAGGCGGAGCCTGCCCCAATGGCTTGTTCAATGGCTGGACCTGATTCCAGCGGCGATTCTGGGCGCGCTGCTGCTGCCGGAGTTGATTACCACCGGCCAGCCCCGGCATATTGACTGGTTGCGGCCGGAGTGTATCGCCGCCATTCCAACCTTTATCATTGCCATCCTTACCCGTTCCCTGGGCTGGACGGTGATTGCGGGGATGGTTATTTACGGGCTGGTGGAAAAATGGCTGGTGTGAAAGGAGTCCGAGGTCAGAATCCAACAGATCGTCTTTTTTGGAAAAAGAATACAGATTCATACAACTATGCGCGGTGAGGCTGCCGCATTTTAAAAGACAAGAAGGAGGCGTTATGTCCCATCATCACGACCACGATCATTGCCACGAACACGACCACCATCACCATCATGAGGTTCAAAGCGAGATGTCATTCGAGGAAAAGATGGTCAAGCTCCTGGATCACTGGATCCGGCACAATGATGATCATGCCGGAACTTACCGGGGCTGGGCGGAAAAAGCCAGGGAGAACCACCTGGATGCGGCGGCTGACTTGCTGAATGAGGCCGCCCAGATGACGATCGCCATAAGCTCCCGGTTTGAGGCGGCCCTGGCCGCATTAACTCCGCAAAAACCATCGTAACCGGTCAGCCGACCATCTCCCAAGTGAAAATCGATTCCTGGGAAAACAGGCGGCACGTCCGGGCCACACGAACCGATTCGGTGTGAAGGACATTCATCAGAATCATGCTCAGCCCGGATGCGGCCAGCATCGGCAAATAGGTTTGCTCCGCCAGGTGTTTTTTGATGGGATCTCTTGCGCCGGCCGTAAGATTGGACAGGCCGACGATGGTTCGGACGGGATAGTCCAGGAGCTCCGGAAGGGTTTTGATGACGGTCAGCACTTCTCTGGCCTGAAACAACCCATCCTGCCAGGAAAGCGGGGCCACAACCGGATCGATAATCACGTGGTCCGGTTCGATCCCTGCTTCCAGGCACTTCTGATAAATCGAAACCGCGACATTCAGGCGTTCAGCGCTGTCCGGCGGGACATGGCCATTGGGATACAGCAGATAACAGATAAGATCGGTCTGATACGTTGCCGCAAGCGGCAGGATATGATCAAGCTTGGAAGGCTCCAGAGAAAGTCCGTTGAGGGTTGTGGGGGTTTTGCAGGCCAGAAGCCCGGCTTTCAATGCCTTGGGGTTTGAGGTGTCAAGGGTCAGGGGAAGATGGGTGACTTCCTGAACAGCTTCAACCATGAAGGCCATCCGGG
>CAIVVZ010000155.1 GCA_903909505.1 uncultured Desulfobacteraceae bacterium | reverse complement strand
TCTTGTTATGATGTAAGCGTGAGGGAAGATGGATTCCCTTGCAGAAGGAGGGCTTGCTGTCTATGCCAGAAACTCCGCCGGGCTTTGAGACAACAGAGGATTCGCGAGTTTTCCGGTTACGCTGTCGGACCGGATAAGAGCCTAAAGGTAAGCATATAATCAACGTAGAGAGAAGCCCACCGCATGACCTGGTGGGCTTTCTACATTCTTGCGGAGGATTTGATGAATGGCTTGTTTCGACCATTCGTCCCAGGATGATTGACCGCCCGTACTGTACGATGTAAATTAAAGCCTTGGTGATGTAATAGATGGTCACTACGTTTCTGAATGCATTCGAGCGAGGCACTACCTGCTTTATCACTGCAAACGCCTATCGCAACAGCGCTGGATAAATTATTCGTCGCGCCCTCTTGCAACAAAAAGGATATCTTTTGAATAAATCCAAACATATTTTCTCCTCCTACGAAAAATTCGTTATTGCCATTCTTGCTCTGCTGCAATTTACGGTTGTTCTTGACTTCATGGTGTTGTCACCACTGGGGGCCATCCTCATGCCCGGCTTGGGCATTTCCACGTCACAGTTCGGGTTGGTAGTTTCCGCTTACGCTTTCAGCGCCGGGGCTTCTGGCTTGTGTGCAGCCGGATTTGCCGACAGATTTGACCGGAAGAAGATGCTGCTGTTCTTTTACGTCGGCTTTGTCTGTGGCACACTCTTTTGCGGAATCGCCGACAGCTATCCGGTGTTGCTCTGCGCCAGGATCGTCACCGGGATCTTCGGCGGGGTAATCGGTTCCATCTCGTTCGCCATAATAACAGATACTTTCAAAATGGAAGTGCGTGGCCGGGTCATGGGGGTTGTGCAGATGGCGTTTGCCGCCAGCCAGGTTCTCGGTATTCCGGTAGGCTTGTACCTGGCGACGCATTTCAACTGGCATGCGCCGTTTCTGATGATCGCGGCAGTTGCGCTTTTTATCGGGATTGTGATAGCCCTCAGGCTAAAACCGGTCACCGGGCATCTCAAGGGGAGCCATGACAAAAACGCTTTTATCCACCTGTGGCACACCGCATCAAACCCGTTCTACATTCGAGGTTTCGCTGCGACGATACTGCTTGCCACGGGCGGTTTCATGATCATGCCATTCAGCACCGCTTTTCTGGTTAATAACATTCTTATCCCTGAAACCCATCTCGCGGAGATTTTCTTCATTACCGGCATTGCCTCCATGGTCACCGGCCCATTCCTCGGAAAACAGGCCGACAAGTACGGCAAGTACCGGCTGTTCGTTTTCGGCAGTATCCTGTCAATGATCATGGTGATGGTCTTTACGCATCTCGGCCCCAATCCGGTCTGGGTTGTCATTCTGACTAATATCGTTCTGTACACGGGGATATCATCACGAATGATCTCATCTTCCGCGCTCATTTCCGGAGTGCCTGACAAGAGTGACCGGGGCGCATATATGGGGATCAACTCATCCATTCAGCAGGTATCAGGAGGCATCGCTTCGTTTGTGGCAGGGCTTATTGTGTATCAACCGGCTAAAAATGCGCC
>CAIVVZ010000154.1 GCA_903909505.1 uncultured Desulfobacteraceae bacterium | reverse complement strand
TTTCAGAGCCGAATATACCGGCGGAGCCTGATTCATTGTCCCCACAAAAGACTTCATGACAGCCTGCAGCGTATCTTCAGGAACATCAACGGCATCACAGGTTGAAATCACGGTCCCCGTGGGATCCTGAGTGTCTGTTTCAATGCCCAGGCAGAGTTCCGCCTGATAGGTCTTGGCGCTGTTCAGCCAGAAGCGGGCCAGACGGGTCGCCTGGTTGACGCAGACAATCAAGACGCCCGTGGCAAAGGGATCGAGTGTTCCGGCATGACCCACTTTTTGGGCCTGAAGCAGGCGCTTGACAATGGAGACAACTCTGGCGGAAGATAGCCCCGGCGGTTTATCGATCACAAGTATCCCATTCAGGGATGCGTCTTTTTGCTGCACAACCAACCTCGGATCCTTTATCTGATTGCTTAAACCGGCTCCGGCTCCGGCTCCGACTCCGGCTCCGACTCCGAACTTCTCTTACATAGATGCCGTCATCCGCAGTATCCGGGCTTTAATTTCCGCCAGGGTGGATTCAATGCTGAAGCCTGCGGCGCTCTGGTGTCCGCCGCCGCCGAACATTTCGGCAATGGCAGCCACATCCACGCTTCCATCAGATCGCAGGCTGACGTGATACGGGCGACGCTGACCCGCGGAGCGGTCACTGCCGTTCATCTGCTCCTGAATCAGCACGGCGATCTTGACATCCTGAATGCGCCGGGCATAATTGATCATGCCATCCGTATCCTCGGGCTGTGTGCCGGTTTCATTCAGCATCGCGCGCGTCAAGGCCATGAGAGAGACCTTCCCGTTGTCAGATATTTCAATGGAATCGAGCGCAAGGTTTAAGAGCTTGATCCTTCCCAGAGAGTAGGTACCGTAAACATGCTGGGCAACCTGGAACGGATCTACGCCGCAGGCAACCATGTTTTCACAGATTTGAAAGGTAGTTCGGTTGGTATTGGAAAATCGGAATGACCCGGTATCGGTTAAAATTCCGGTGTAGATACAGGTAGCCAATTCCCGTGTAAACGGAACACACATCCGCTCAAACAACTGGTAGAGAATTTCCGTGCAGGCGCATGCATGGACATCAATCAGCCGGCAGGTTCCAAACCGGGTGTTGGTAATATGATGATCGATGTTGATGATTTCAGGTATCTGATTGATGATGCCGGCTGCCTCGCCGACCCGCTGTAAATCGCCGCAGTCAAGAACCACGGCCGTATCAAACGGCGCTGCGGAATTCAGATGGCTGATCACGCTGTGAACCCGCGGCAAAAAACGATACACCGCCGGAATCGGGCTTTCGTTATAGAGCGTAATCTGTTTGTGCTTCCCCTGCAGCGCCAGGTTCATGGCAAGCAGCGATCCGATGGCATCTCCGTCGGGACTGGCGTGGGTGGTAATCAGCACATTCCTGCTGTTATTCAAGCGGTGTATGAGATGATCCATCTGCTGTATCGATTGTTTTTAAGACTCGGTCAATATGCGAACCGTAATCAAAGGATTCATCATAATAAAAACGGATACCGGGCATATATCTCAGACCTAACTGACTGGCCAGCGTGCGCTTGATAAATCCCAGAGCGCTGTTAAATCCTTCAGCCGCATCTTCATGGGTGTATTTACCTTCACTCAGGGTAAAGTAGATTCTGGCGCTTCGCAGATCTTTGGACATCTTTACGCTGGAGATGGTAACCCGGTTCAGCCGGGGGTCGCTGATGTCTTTTCGAAGGATATCCGAAATAATTCTCTGAATCTCCCCGCTAACCCTGTCCGATCGTGTATAGGATTTCATAACCGCATCATTTCCATTTCACTGTTTATGACTTGCGCGACTCGTAGTTCATGGGCAAAATTTAATATTTTGTCCATTTTGGAGTTCACCAGCGGGCCGTTGTTTCCCACCAGGGCAAACCCGATCTCGGCCATCTGGTGGATATCATTGGCGCCGACTTCTGCAACAGAAACGTTGAAATGATTCTGAATCTGATGGACAACTGCCTTGACAGCCGATCTTTTTTCCTTAAGAGAGCGGCAATCGTGCAGCCTGAAAGTAATGATTCCGTATCCGACAACCATAACCGCGGCTTATTCAACTTCGGGTTTGAATTCTTCCAAGTAATAGCATTCAATGACATCCCCCAATTTGATGTCATTATAGTTTTCGATGCCAATACCGCATTCGTAACCGCTGACCACTTCCTTGACATCGTCCTTGTAGCGTCTGAGGCTGCTGATTTTGCCTTCAAACGTCACAATTCCATCTCTCAGTAGCCGGATCAGCTTGCCGCGCTGGATTTTTCCATCGGTCACGGAGCAACCTGCAATGGTTCCAACTTTGGGCACATGAAAAAGATCGCGTACCTCGGCCCGGCCCAGAACCCGTTCCTGAAAAGTGGATTTCATCATTCCAACAATGGCATCTTTCACGTCCTTGATGACATTGTAAATGATGTTATAAAAACGCATGTCCACATGCTCTTCAGTGGCCATGGCCTGGACTTTGGCACTGGGTCGGACATTAAAGCCGATGATAATGGCGTCGGATACCGTGGCCAAAGACACATCGGATTCGGTGATTGCGCCGGTTGCGGCATGGACCACGTTAATGTTGACTTCTTCGTTGGAGAGTTTGACCAGAGAATCCCCCAGCGCTTCGATGGATCCATGAACATCTGCCTTGATGATGATGTTCAGGTCTTTGACCAGGCCATCCTTCATCTGCTCAAAGAGCTTATCCAGGCTCAGCCGGGTAGTCTTGGTCAGGTCCTTTGACCGCTGTTTCTGAATCCGGTGAAGACTGACCTGTCTGGCGTCTTTTTCATCCGCAAGAGCGACCAGTTCATCGCCGGCCATGGGTACGCCTGAAAGACCGATGACTTCAACCGGCATGGAGGGGCCGGCTGATTCCACCTGAATCCCGCAATCGTTCAACAGGACCCGAACCTTGCCATAGTGGACCCCGCAGACCACGGCATCTCCTGCCCGTAGCGTTCCCTGTTGCACCAGCACCGTGGCCACCGGACCACGTCCGATATCCAGCTTGGCTTCAACAACGTGACCGAATGCCGGTCTGTCCGGGTCTGCTTTCAGTTCCATGACTTCTGCCTGCAGGAGA
>CAIVVZ010000153.1 GCA_903909505.1 uncultured Desulfobacteraceae bacterium | reverse complement strand
GCTGTGGCTGGGTCGAGCGGACTGGAAGGCTCGGGCCGGCCGCTTTAAACGCCGGGGCGTGGGAGTTTGCGCGGTCTTCAATGCCATGGGTTACGGCAGGGGCCTGCCGGATTCGGCTATTGCCAAGGTCGAGCTGACGCAAGAAGGCCGGATACGGGTATACTGCGGAGTATCGGACATGGGGCAGGGCAATGCCAGTGCCTTTGTTCAGATCGCAGGCGATATCCTGTGCCAGGATACCGGGAATTTGGAGCTGATTCTGCCCGATACGGAAAAAACCCACCCTTCCGGGTCTTCATCGGCGGGCCGTACCACCTATACCTATGGAAATGCCCTGGTCAGGTCCTGTCACCAATTGAAAGAAAAGCTGATTCATCGGGCCTCTCTGGTCCTGTTTCTGGATGAACCCGTGGGACTGGTGCTTTTGCCCGGCCGGGTCCGGCATCTGCCTTCGGGCCGTGAAGTGTCCTTTTCAACCCTGGCGGCCATGCTTCCGGAATCGGACCGGTCGGCCATCGATCAGCATGTCATGACGGTGGCTTCGGACGGGAATCTGAACGCCAGCGGCTTTATCCTGGGATTTCCCCATGTGCTCTTTTCATATGCCGCCCATCTGGCCGGGATTGAAATCGATGAGCTGACGGGCGGCGTTTCGGTCCGGTTTTATCTGGCTGTAACCGATGCCGGAAGGATCATCAATCCCCAGGGGGTGGAGCAGCAGGTTCAGGGTGGTGTGGCTCAGGGCCTGGGATACGCCTTGTGTGAGGACATTTTGCTTCGGGACGGCAAGATCCTGAATCCATCGCTTACCGATTATATCATTCCAACGGCCCTGGATGTTCCGGATGTTGCATCGCTGACCGTTGAGACCGTTGAATCAACCGGCCCTTTCGGCATGAAAGGCATGGGTGAGGTCGGCATGAACGGACCGCTGCCGGTGGTGGCGGGCGCGGTTCTGGATGCGGTGGGGGTGTGGGTTAAGCGATCCCCTGTCACGGCTGAGCGGATACTGGAAGCGCTGGGATTGAACACCGGTGCGGGGAGGAAATTATGAGCATTATCTGCAAAATCAACGGCAACGACACGGAAATTCAGGGGGCTTCAGATCGGCGGGTGGTGGACGTTCTTCGTGAAGATCTGGGGCTGACCGGAACCAAGGAAGGCTGCGGCGCCGGGGAGTGCGGGGCATGCACGATTCTGGTGGATGGCGAACCCCGGCTGTCCTGCCTGATGATGGCTGTCCAGCTTCAGGATAAAGCCGTTACCACGATAGAGGGAATCGGGGAATCCGAAGCGCTTCACCCGGTTCAGGAGGCCTTTGTGGAACAGGGAGCCGTGCAATGCGGATTCTGTACTCCCGGAATGGTACTTTCAGCTGTTAATCTGCTAAGCCTTCATCCGGAGCCCGACCGGAACCGGATTCGCCGGGCGCTCAGCGGCAATCTCTGCCGGTGCACCGGATATGTGAAAATCGTGGATGCCGTGGAAGCCGCCGCCAGAGCCATGGCAAAAGGAAGCAAGCCATGAAGCAGGTCCTGCTGCCCCGATCGATGAACGATCTATGGACTATGATGCGCGATTTGCCGGATGCAGCGGTCTATGCCGGCGGCACCGATCTTCTGGTAAAAATGCGAAGCGGATTGATCCCGCCGAAAGACCTGATCTGCCTGGAAAGAATACAGGCACTGAAAGGGGTCGTGGTCCACGGGGACCGGATGGTCATTCTTGCCGGCACACCTTTAAGTCGTTTGTTGCGGGAACCTGCAATCGCCAGACATCTCCCGGTTCTTGCCAAAGCTATCGCATGTCTGGGCTCCCCCCTGATTCGGAATATGGGTACTATCGGCGGAAACGTCTGTACGGCATCTCCTGCCGGAGATACCCTTGCGCCGCTTTACGCACTGGATGCCCGGGTCGAGCTGGCGTCCGAGACCGGGGTTCGGAGTCTTCCCATCAGCCGGTTTATCCTGGGGCCCGGCCAGACGCTTCTTGAAACCGGAGAGATTCTGTCGGCGATTCACGTTGAAAAACCGCACCCGGAAGCCATTCAGCATTTCGAGAAGGTCGGACGCCGAAACGCTCTGGCCTGTTCCCTGGCCAGTATGGCGGCCATTCTTCGGTTGTCGGACGGCGGCATCGTCATGGCCGCATCCCTGGCATGGGGCAGCGTGGGGCCGACGGTCATCACCTGTCTTGAGGCAGCGGATTGGCTGATCGGCCAGCCGCTTTCCATGGATCGATTAACCCAAGCTGCCGCCATCGTTCAAAAAGCGGTTTGCCCCATTACGGACATCCGGGCTACAGCAGACTACCGTCGTGCGGTTGCAGGGAATCTGCTCCTTCGGATCTGTGAACAAAAAATGGGAAACCCATAACGGTTACGGGTTGCATCTTGCAAATTCGATTCGCATAATGCGATCAGTAAAAGAGCACACCCAGATCGCACTTCCGGGTTTTGGTGCAAAGTAAAAATCTACATATGATTAATCGCATTGATTAATCATATGTAGATTTGGTGCATTCCCCGTTATTTCGTCAGAAATCATAGTATTATCAAAACAAATGGACATGATCCCGGTTGTCGACTGCCAGCTCTACGGCCATTTTCGCGAAATGCAAAATTCTCTTCTGTGCAATACGACATCAATTATCTTCAAAAATAATTCAATTCATCCCATCTGAAATAAAATAAATTCGATCAACCTAATGAAATGCCACGTATTTCTTTAGCTGTTTTGAGAATCATGTATATTTATATTTCCAAGTATTAATTTGCTGGCATATATATTGCTTTTGATTTTGCTAACGATAATAATAACCATGTAGATGAATACCTTTCAATGCGACAGTGTCCAAGTCATTAGAAATCAATGTTTCGCTGTTATAACTTTGGGGAGTCCGTCCCCCCGCATCGGTAGAAGGAGAAATTATGAGAGCGCCAAGCAAAGCTAATACAGGCAAGCCGGACAATCCGGCACGGGTAATGGTTAACCACCAGCCCGGAACTGAGCCGTGCGTATGAGGAGGTAACGAATCATGCGAAGCCATGGTAAAGGAGTTGAGTCAGC
>CAIVVZ010000152.1 GCA_903909505.1 uncultured Desulfobacteraceae bacterium | reverse complement strand
TTGTGCCTGGGCGACCGTATTATGATTATGACCGCTCACCCCGGAAGCATTAAATGTATTTTGGATAACGATCTCCCCCGGCCGCGGGACATTTCCGCCATCTGGGGCAGTCCGGAGTATCACCGCCTGTTTCAGGAAATCTGGGGTATTCTCCGGGAAGAAGTGCTGAAGGGGAAACAACTGGAATTGAGCTGTCAAATATCATGACAGAATACGGTTAATGCCGCGTTGCTTTTTCGATCCGCAACTCGAAACCTGCATCGCGCAATTTATAAAATAGAGTCAGGAAAAAACTGGTAGGGCATATGGAAAAAAGAATAGTGATAGTGGGTGGCGGATGGGCCGGCTGCGCGGCGGCCCTGGCAGCCCGGAAGGCCGGCTGTGAGGTGGAACTGTTCGAACGGGCAGACATGCTTCTTGGAACCGGACTGGTTGGCGGCATCATGCGCAACAACGGGCGTTTTACCGCTGCCGAGGAAATGATTGCCATGGGCGGAGGCGACCTGTTCGTCATAGCCGACCAAAACTCACGCCATAAAAACATCGAGTTCCCGGGGCATAAGCATGCCAGCCTTTATGATGTGTCAACCATCGAGCCGTCCGTTCACAGAGCCCTTGCCGCGGCGGGTGTAGTGGTTCATCTGAAAGCTCGCGTCCACAGTATCGAGCAGCACGATGGTCTTATCGTTAGAGTCATTGCCGACGAACTGCACGGCTGCACCATCAGCGCCGAGGCCGATGCGTTCGTCGATGTTTCCGGTACCGCCGGTCCCATGAGCAACTGTACCAAGCATGGCAACGGCTGCGCCATGTGCATTTACCGGTGTCCTACTTTCGGGTCCCGCGTCAGCATTGCGGGTAAAGCCGGAGTGGCTGAAATAATGGGCAAAAAGCCCGATGGTACCCTTGGAGCCATGAGTGGGTCCTGCAAGCTTCATAAAGGCTCATTGGCTCCCCGCATCAGGGAAGAGTTGAACCGTTGCGGTGTATGTGTCATCCCCGTACCGGCTTCTCTGCAAAAAAGCCTGGAGTCCCTGGGGAAAAAGGCCTGCCAGCAATATGCAATGAAGGAATTTGCCGAAAACATCATACTGCTGGATACGGGGCACGCCAAACTGATGACCTCTTACTATCCGCTTGAAATTCTGCGGCAGGTTCCCGGATTTGCAAACGCCCGCTTCGAAGATCCCTATGCAGGTGGAATCGGCAATTCAATGAGGTACCTGGGTATGCTGCCGAGGGATGATCGTTTGCAGGTGAATGGTTTGAAGAACGTTTTCTGTGCGGGGGAAAAAGCCGGGTTACTGGTAGGCCATACCGAAGCCATTGTGACCGGCACCCTTGCCGGCCATAATGCCGCCAGATATGCACTGGGACTTGACCTGATCGAAATCCCGCAGAGTCTGGCATGCGGTGATGCGGTTGCGTATGTGAGAGAGGAGATGCAAACCAGTGAAGGCTTAACGAAAAAATATACCTTTTCGGGATCAGTCTACTTTGAGCGGATGAAAAACAGTAACCTTTACCTTACCGATAATGAACAAATCAGCCGAAAAGTCGCACAGGCCGATATGGCAGGCTTTTTTGCCCGACAACTCCGGTAAAACAGGTTGTCATTTCAACAAAGAGGCTCATCGCTTATTTGCTTTACCACTTTCCGTAGTAGCCCACAATACCACGCCAAAAAGCGTCAGCCTCACGCGCCAGTGATGTTTTCGTGGATTTAGGCGTGGCGTTGACCGCTGTTTGTACCATTACCAGCTTTAGCTGCGGATCGATGAAGATCATTTGCCCATATATGCCAAGCAAGGCGAACCGCCTTTGTTCTCCGGGAAAAAGCCAGAACAGGTAACCATAGCCGTAATAAGGCGTTGCCTTCGCCGGCTGAAATGCCTCGGGAACCCGATGCCAATCGGTAGCATCCAGGAGGTATTCGCGGGGCACGATCTCTTTTTGCTGTTGATCGTCGGGACGCGCGCCATCGTTGGCAAGCACAATCCCCAATCTGCCGTAATCTTGCAGGGTAGCGTTGAAGTTGCCCCCAGCCAGCTCAAGTCCTGTCTTATCGGTTCGCCACAGCGCAGAAGTTTCCGCACCTATCGCCTGCCAAAGCCGAGGAGTCAGGTATTCGCTGATACTCATGCCGGTAGCACCTCGAAAAACGGCGGCAAGCACGTGGGTCTGCGCACTGCCATAGGAAAAGCGACCGCCTTGCGGAAATTTCAGCTCGGTTACAACTCTTGCCGCCCGCTCTATTCCCTCACTCCGAATCGCTGTATTGAAACGTGCGGCGTCGTCTTTGCCGTCATACTCCTCCGTATAGCGGGCACCCGAAGCCATGCGTAGGAGATTGCGAATGGTTGTCTCGCCGAATAACGTACCCGACAGTTTCGGTGCGTAGCGGTCTGCGCGATCATCAAGGGATCTAATCCTGCCCTCACGGAGGGCGATCCCGATCGCCAGAGAAACAAGCGACTTGGCCATCGAGTTTGACAAAAAACGATGCTCCTGCTTGCGGTCGTATTGATAACGCTCCAACTGGATAACGCCATCCTTGATGATTAGCAAACCCATGATGCGCTGGCGCGACAGATAGCCATCCACGCTGAGATTCTTCTCCTCCCCTACTGCCCAGCGATATGGCGGCTCCTCTTTGGCGCGTGAAAGGGACATGGGATTATTACTCGGGGTCAGTACGTTGACGGACCCATTGGATATTCCCGGAATTTCGCCTTGTGCGGTAAAAGACCCTACGCGTACTGATTCAAAGAACCAGTTTTTTGCCGTACCGATGGGATAGCCTTGAATTTTGCCGAGCTTATCCTCGTCCAAAGCGGCATGTGCGAAGTGTGTACAAGCAAGAAAAATAATCACAGCAACAGCCCCGCGACCTGTTACGTTACACCTCATCATCGCTTTATTCTTGCAAAACGGCTGATTCGACCGTTTCTTTCAGACTGTTCATGCTGATAGGCTTTTGAATGACTCCATCGAAGCCGAATTGCTCCAGTTTGTTGTCATCGTATAAATCCGCATGACCCGAGATCGCATAAACCTTGGCTTCAGGTCTTTTACGCTTGATTCTTTCGCACAATTCCGTTCCATCCATTTCCGGCATGATCAGATCCGTTATAATAAGATCAAAGTTTTCTGAATCCATTTCTGTTAATGCTGCTTCCGCGGAAGAAACAGTCTTAACAAAATATCCGAATTTAGTTAAAATGATGCTGATTAACCGTCTTTGGTCCTCTTCATTATCGACCACCAGGATCTTGATTGGTTTCATTTTCTTTCCTTTGTCTGTCTTTCAGGCCAGGGGCGGCGGCGGGGGAGGCAACTCGCCACGCTCCAAAGCCTCCCGGGCGGCCTTGACCGGTATACCTGACTCGCAGGGTACCCCAACCTGACACAACCCACACCCATAGCCCACAAATTGATAGGTCTTTTCCACGTGCTCTCTGGAGCGGGCCAGGTGCTGACGACACTTTTCCTTGTCGTGGCCGGCCGTGGTAATTGCCCGAGCCGGACAACGGTCAATGCACTTGCCGCATGTCCCATCAGCGAAAAAAAGGCAATAGGCCCGGTGGTCGGCATAAGGACGCAGTGTCGGTTCAATATCAATCTTGGCCACGACCGATCCCACCCGCATGGCTTTGCCCCTGGCGGTGATGAGCCCGTCGCATAGACCAAAAGTCCCCAGGCCGGCCGCATGGGCAACATGGCGTTCGGACCAGGAAGAGGCATAGGAAAACCGTTGCGACTTGACGATGGCCCAGTTTGGAACCAGCATCGGGGCGACGGCCGCATGCCCTGCCTCATTAAGGCTATTGACTACGTGACAACGTAACCCCGCGTTGAACGCCTCTCCGTAGACCCTTATCCTGGCCCATTCCTCGGATGGATATTTCTTGGCACGGCGGTTGGCTTTGCGGACCATTTCTCGCTGGGGCAAGACCCACGAAATGACGGTCAGCTCCGCTGGTCGCGCCGGCACCTCGGGACAATGCTGGTTGAAGACTTCCCAAGGGGTCCAATGGAAAGCCCCTACATACTCCTTGTACTGCTGCCAAATCGGATCGGCGCCGGAGGCAAAGCCAACCAGCGCAGTGTCCCAGGCGGGATCCCCATCTGCATTTTGCATGGTGTTAAGGGGCGATGTGGCGATGAATTTCTGGATCAAATCCTTGACCCGGTCTCCGGAAATATTGGCGGTTTTTTCCATTGAAAAGCTCCTGTTCAAAGCTTGACCCCTCAAGGTCATGCCGGAAATTGAAGAAAATCATGTAGCCGGAATTATCATTATTCAAATTGTCGATGGCAAACTTTATGTACGATTATATCTGATCCGCTCGGATGTTTTATTAATTTGATATATCATACCGTATCCAATTAGCATTGAAGATGAATAAATATCAATTGATTTCTGGAAACCGTAAAGGATAATGGACGGGATTGGGTTGTTGAATCGGGCCGCACCCAGGCACTTGACAGGTATCTGCGGTAGTGTATAGTCCGTGAAATGACGACTTTCGATATCGCATCCGCCATTTCCGCTCTGTTTAAAGACCTGCCGGTTCTTGATTTGTTTTCCCGGACCCGAGAAGTCTATCTGGTCGGCGGAGCTGTCCGCGATATCCTGATGGGCAGAATTCCGATCGACTATGATCTCGTTGTTCCGGAAGACCCGAAAACCCTTGCCAAACTTATCGCCGGTACCGGTACTTCCTTTTTTAAAATGGGAAAAAACCGGCAGGCCGTCCTTCGGGGGCAATTCAAGGATCATACAATAGATCTGGTTCAGATGGAAGGCGGTTCGATTGAATCCGACCTGCGGCTGCGCGATTTTACCATCAATGCCATGGCCATTCGGTTGGACAACCGGTCGTTTCTCGATCCCGTGCAGGGACAAAATGACCTGGCAAACAAAACCATTCGAATGGTTTCCGAACAGTCCTTTCTCCGTGATCCCCTTCGACTGCTTCGTACCTATCGTTTTGCCGCGGCCCTTGATTTTGAAATTGAAACCGAAACGGAATCGGCGGTTAAAACCCATGGCCATCTCATTGGCCGGCCCGCGGGAGAGCGGATTCGGGAAGAGCTGATCAAACTGCTTTCCGCGCCTTGTGCATGCGACTATCTGCAAAAAATGAGCGACTCCGGCCTGCTGTTTCATTTGTTTCCAGAACTCATCACCGCGCTTGCATGCACGCAGAATCGTCATCACCGGTTCAATGTGCTGGATCACACGCTGATTGCCTGCCGACATCTGGAATCTTTTCTGAATGGCGAGGAGATTGGTACAATCGCATCTCTTCAGATAGCGATAAGCGGGATTGACGGCCGCCTGAAGCCATTGATGAAACTGGCCATGCTCCTGCATGATATTGGAAAGCCTCTGACCCGGTCGGTTGATCCTGCCGGCGCCGTTCATTTTTGGAGCCATGAAAAAAAAGGCGCCGAGATTGCCAGAGAAATATTAACCCGACTGAAATTTTCAGGCAAGGACGCGGAATATCTCTGCCTGCTGATACAAAACCACTTGAGGCCGGTTTTATTATATCAGGCCCACCAGAACCAGACACTGACCCGGAAAGGAATTCTCCGGCTTTTCAGGTCCCTGGATGCCCTTGTCCCCGGCCTGTTGGTTCATGCGCTGGCGGACGCCTTTGCAAAGACGGAAAACACCAGCGATATGGATCCGTCTTTTTCCGGATTTATCGAAGATCTGTTGAAAAGCTATTTTCAGGATTTTGTGCCTCGAAAGAAAGAAACGGCTCTGATAACCGGTCGGGATTTGATTGCCCTGTTCGGGTTAAAGCCTTCGCCGGCATTTAAAACCATTCTGGAAGTGGTTGAAGAAGCCCGGCTTATGCAGTCCCTTTCCAGCCGTGAAGAAGCGCTGGCTTTGGTAAAGGCCTGGCTTTTATCGAACGGAAACGGGATTTGAATTCGGGTGGGACGTATAAAAAGATTGACAATCCCAGGGGGCCATAATACATAAATACAGTTTGGAAGTGCACAGCTCACTGGTGGGGCTCCCGGACTTCAAATCCGGTGTGGGGCGCTAATACCGTCCCGGGTGGGTTCGATTCCCATGCACTTCCGCCATAACCAGCCGTAGTTATATATCATTTAAAAATTCGTTCTCTGCTCGTTCCCTACTTTTTTAAGCGAAATGCCCTTGCCCTGTCGCTCCGTCAATTCTCGTTTTCTTGCCAATTCTATCCTTACATACCGCTGTCCGCAATTATTGCTGAACCAAATCCACCTGGTTGAGCCTTGATGACATATTTTTCATAAACCGGCTCATCCCGTCACTCTGGCTTTCGATGGAGTGACGGTGTCAACCTCAACGCCAAGTCAACCGCGCCGGATCGGCGTAGTGCTCGATACAATGGAAGACCGTTCGGCCTATGTCGCATCATGACTGAAGTTTTTGAAAGAGGATAAGCGGACAAAATTTACAGCGGCATTACAAGTACAGAAATCACAGGAATTTATGGAAAACGAAAAATTAGGTAGTGTCACTTAATAATTGTTAGATTTTAATGGGTACTCTATAACCTCACCAATGGGCCACACACGATCAATCACATTTGCAGCCATTGCCGGGGTCCTTTTTTCTTGAGCGCCATTTGGTCCTTGTCTGGTTAAACTTTGGTGTGGTCTTGAAAAATTATAATAGACAACAGTGATGCTGGTCTGGGCCTCTAACGATCGTTTTCGCTTTGCAAAGCAGAGAGTTTTTCTTGTGAGTTTTCTATTATGATTCCTTAAGGTCAAGTTGGCTCTCTCTATGAAAGACGTGTTGATCGTTTTGCTTACCGGCGATTCTTCAATTATCTTTTGAATATCTTTGGGATCACCGAAGATAACGTTACGCTCAACCTTGACGACCTTACCATTTAGGCGTGTTTTATGAACGGTTGCATATTTTAATTCTGCATCCGCTACGATCTTTGGTTGTTGGGTTCGGGCAAAAATGTTCGCTGAGATTGGTCAAGTCATCCTCCTCTCTGCTAAGGGTTTCTCAGATTGAACCCAATAGAACGGAGGATGGCAAGAAATAACTAACAATGATTAGGTGACATTACCAATAGTTACACCTTGTGTGAAATTAAATTGAGTGCGGGATGCTTTTTGGGTCGCCGGGGCCAGATTATCCAGTGCCTCGAAATCACTCGCTGATGGCATCCCGGATGGCGGCGCACATGTCGTCAATCGTGCTGCCGTGAATACGGGCAACCTCCTCCAGGGTATGGAAAGCCTGGGCAGGGCATCCCACGCACAGCATTCTACGCTCGATAAACATAGATGTAACGCGGGGGTATTGCTCCAGCAAATCCTGGATGGTTG
>CAIVVZ010000151.1 GCA_903909505.1 uncultured Desulfobacteraceae bacterium | reverse complement strand
TGCGCCGGGAAATCGAATTCACGGCAGCGGTAAAAGGCGGCTATCTGCTGGTCGTGCCGGGCGCAGTAGGCCGCCCGCAGCCGTATGACAACACGGAATTCGACCGTAGCGTTGAGGCGCTGAGGATCGCAGGGGATTGCCTTGTAAAATATGGTATCAAGGCGGCCGTAGAACCAATCCGTTCGGCGGAGGTGAGCATAGTTCATACAATATCCGATGCGGTAAAGTATATTCAGGCAATTGACCATCCGGGAATTCAGCATATAAACGGCGACGTCTATCACATGCAATCGGAAGAACAACATATCGGAGAAGCTCTGTTGGAGGCCGGTGACCGCCTGGTCAACCTGCACATGGCGGACAGCAACCGTTGTGCGCTGGGACTGGGTTCTCTGGATTTAGACACAATCATAATGTCACTGTATCTTATCGGATTCAACGCGCCTGGCAGATTTGTCACACCGGAACCACTGGGCCCCGGAGGCGATCCATATCCTGCAATGAACGGAAAGCCGGACAAAAAGGCTCTCGACAAATTGGTTCAGCAGACAGTGAGTTATTTTCGCCAACGGGAAGAGGCCGTGCTGGGCAGCGAGTCATCAATCGTCACACAACAAAAGGAAACAATCCTATGACAAATAAAATAAGATGGTCTACAATGAATTCAGATACTTCTGTCGAGCAGTTATCAGACAATCCCTTCAATGACGCCGAGATTGCCTGGCACATGGCAACGGCGACGGCGAGCGAGAACTACCCTCTTGACCTGGCGGTTTGCGGCAAGACGCGCGTAGGCGAAAAACTGATCCACGACGAGTATGCGGAATCGGTACGGCGCGGCGGGGATGGTTTTGTGGCCGTTCTTGAAGGTGGATGGCTCGCACTGGACACATACAGAGCCCGACGTTTCCGTCCGGTGGACAACGCCGTCAGCCTCTATGTCCGGGCGTGGGTTGGCCCGAACGGGACGGGCGGTCTGTTCTTCTCCGACTTCCTGGCGTTGACGATCGGCAAAAACGGTCTGGCGATCGGCTTTTTGGGAGCCAGGACGCCGGCTGGCAAGGTCTTTCGCGAACTGCCGCTGGGCTTTGTTCCGAGGGGGCAGTGGTTGGATCTGGTCCTGCGCATTGGCAACGGAGAGATCGCCTTCTTCTGTAACGGTGACACTATCTGTTCCATCCCGCTGCACCACGGGCTCTGTGCGCCGTTCGATGATGATCTGCTCATCGGCGCCTGGAAGTGCAGCAAGCCGGATCTCTATGGCACTTCCACCCCGAGAGCTTTCTCGGACTGCAAGATCGACACCGCGGCCCTGTGGCATCACGCGCTGTCGGACGGGCAGATCGCCTTCCTGAGCGGTGTCGAGCGCCTGAAAAAACCAGGCACACCAAATGCCCTGGCGCAGGCCTTTCTTGACTATAACGCCTTCTTTGACGCGTCCGTGGACAAGGATATTGAAGCCTGCGGCAGACTCTGGAAAGCGTTGCAGAGCGTGGCGGCCCAGGATCCCACGCGGCCGACCTATCACCTGACCCAGCCGTTGGGAGAAATCTTCGATCCATGCGGTGCCTACTACTTCGGCGGCAAGTATCACGTCTTCTCCTACCGGAACATCTTTTCCAGAGCTCTCGAGTACACCAGCCTGGACCACTATGTCAGCGACGATCTGGTGCGCTGGACCGAATGGCCAATCGGCCCGTGGGCGGACGGCCCTCACGATATTTTCTGCATCTACCTGATGAATCACTTCATTGATGATCAAGGTGTCCCGAGCATTTTATACACAGGGCAAGGAACTGGAGGTAAGTTTGGCGTTTTAGCCAGGAGTTTCGATGGTCTGCTTTCTTATGGAGATAAGAAGGCGGTCCTGACCAAATATCATCATGACGGGCATGTCTGGAAAGATGGCGACACCTGGTACACCATAACATCGAAAATGTGTAAAGGTACCCGGCCCGGAAATCTGGGTGATGCGGTCATGCTCTGGAGCTCGACGGATCTTGAAAATTGGCAGGAGCGGGGAGAAATATTCACGCAGGTTAAGAATGAAAACGGCGTCAGCATATGCGACAGAAATGGTTTCATGGAGTTCCCGTACCTTCTTTCTTTTGGTGACAAAGATGTTATGATGTTAGGTGGCTATCCTGTACGTTACTGGGTGGGCCATTTTGACCGAAAGTCCCTAAAGTTCATCGCGGACAATCCGGAAGGAAAGCTTCTCGATTACTCGAATCCTTTTCATTGCTATAATCCATTATGTGTGGATCAGAAGGGTCAGGGCGGAACAGCACGCCGCATCGTGATGGCACTATATCCTTCGGGGTTAGCCGATGGTGAGGTGGGCCGACTCCAATGGGGTAATGTCCATGCCATGCCCAGGTCACTGGAACTAGACGGGGATCATCTGCGTCAGGAACCGTTGCCGGAAATGCAAGTTCTGCGCGGCGCGCACCATTTTCAACGGGATATCACTGTGAAACCGAATGTCTCCGGACATGTAAATAAACGTGCTGACACCGTCGAAATCATCGCTGAATTTGAACCGGGGGATGCAAGTTGTTTCGGTCTGAAAGTTCGCACGGCAAAGGATGGATCCGGTTTTGTCCGTATTTATTTTAACGCAATCACCGGAGAATACGGTGTTGACAGCGGAGTAGCGCACCAAGGTTGTGGCCCTTCATATATTCCGAAGGGAAAACCGGTTCAGATGCATGTATTCCTGGACAAACTTTTGGTGGAAGCATTCGTCAACGGACAAACATGTACCACTGCGGCCAAGGAAAATGGCGACGGAATTGATTTGTTTAGTGAAGGCGGCAGTGTCCTATGCACGCGGCTGGATATCTGGAACATGAAATCAGCCAACGAGTAAGGAAATCGCTTGAATTCATCTTTTATTATACAAAGAACGACACAAAAAGAGACAATCGCATGACAATAAAAAATACAACGCCAATCACTATGGCGCATAATCCGGCACTGACAGCTCCGTCCCAAGTGGAGTTCCAGCTTGAAGGCGAAATCGGACGGCGCCTGGCCGCAGTGACGGAGCAGTGGGTGTTGCCCGCTCCGCTTGCCAATCCCGGAATGCTGGCCATGTTTCATGAACGTGACCGTCTGCCGTTGCGTAATATGATGCCCTGGCACGGTGAATTTGCGGGAAAGTATCTGACGCATTCCGTTGAAATCCTGGAATTGACGCGCAATCCGCGACTGGATGAACATCTGCGCTGGTTCGTCCGCGAACTGATTTCCGGACAAGACAAGGATGGTTATCTGGGTCCATGGCCGAAAAAATTCCGGCTTGGTCTGGCAGGCCTAGTGCCTAATGTCGGGACAATCTGGGATGCCTGGGGGCATTATCATGCCATGCTGGGTCTGTTGAAATGGCATGAGCTTAGCGGGGATTCCGAAGCATTGGCCGCTACTAGGCGGATTGCTGACCTGCTGTGCACCATCTTTCTGGGAACCGGACGGCGTATCCATGAAGTAGGCGCAGAAGAGATGAACATGGCGCCATATCATTCTCTGCTTCTGCTTTTCGAGAAGACAGGAGATGCCCGTTATTTCCAATTGGCAGAAGACATTGAAAAAGATTTTGAAAAACCGCAGGCAGGTGATTATGTCAGGACGGCGCTACAAGGGATGGAATTTTCTAAAACTCCAAAGCCGCGCTGGGAAAGTCTGCATGCCATCCAGGGAATCGCAGAAAAGTATTTCATTACAGGCGATGTGAAATATCGGCAGGCTTTTGAACATCTTTGGTGGAGCATGCTGAAAGGCGATCGCCATAACAACGGAGGCTTCACTTCGGGCGAACAGTGTAGCGGTAATCCTTATCAGATTGTCGGGGCGATTGAGACATGTTGTACCGTGGCCTGGACCGCCATGTCGGTTGACATGCTGCGCATGACAGGTGAATCGGTGGTTGCCGATGAACTGGAATTGACGCTGTTCAATTCGGGACTTGGGCTTATGAATCCTTCCGGCCGCTGGGTTACTTACGATACGCCCATGGAAGGCAGACGCGAATCCAGCACACATTCCATCGTTTTTCAGTCCCGCGCAGGGACAAATGAATTGAATTGCTGCTCGGTCAACGGACCTCGTGTCATGTCTTCAATTGTCAACTGGGCAATCATGCGGCGGGATGAATCGCTTGTCCTGAACTATTACGGCCCCGGTACGCTGGCCTGCCAACTGCCATCCGGGAGAAAGGTGAAACTAACACAAACAACCACCTATCCGCTTTCTTCGCAGGTTGAAATTTGTCTTGGCCTGGAATCGCCGGAAACGTTCAAACTGGAACTCCGCATTCCGTACTGGTCGGAAAACACGAGTGTCAGCGTGGGCGGAAAGAAAATAGGAAAGGTGGAGGCCGGCAAGTATCTCGTGCTTGACCGCCAATGGCAACCCAATGATCTGATAACCATTGACTTTGATTTCCATACGCATTATTGGGTTCAGGACCAGCCCGCCCATTTCTACTCTAACTGGGAAACCGAATGGCGCGTATTTGGCTCGGCATCCGTGCCATCACGGGAGGAACGCTTGGCGCTGCTTGCGAAATTCGCAGACCTGCCGGACACGCTGGATATCGGCAATCAATCATTCTCCGGGGTAAATGTTAAGAGCGTCGGCGGCGAACTGAATTTCAAGTTGATTAAGCAAACCCCGTTTCACTCTGCCGACACTTTTTTTGCTTTTACGGAAATTGAAAGCGAGTCAGATGCCTTGATGCCAATCCGTGTTTCCGCCGCCTGGTGGTCGGTTATAACTGTAAACGGACAGAAAGTATTTGACGATGATTCCTGCGGATTTGACGGGGACGTCTCCCTGTGTCTTCACCGCCTCGACCTGCCGCTGCGCAAGGGCAGGAATCTGATCGGCTGGGCAGTTACCAAGAATCCAAACCATGTGACTTGGAGTCTGACTGCTGGAAAATCCAGACTATTGCCGGGCTCATCCAATGTGTCCGATAAAAACGATTATAAGCTCGCATCAATCTACCGCGGCCCCCTCCTTCTGGCCTTTGACCACCGTTTTAACAGCATGGATGCGGAAAACTTGCCGGGACTCGATGCATCTCAACTCCGGGAACAGCTTGTAAATGACAACACCTATCCCAAGCCCTGGCTGTTATTGGAATATCGGGATGTCAACGGCCAGCCGTTACGGCTTTGCGACTTTGCGAGTGCCGGCGAAACTGGTAATCCGTACCGCACGTGGTTCAACGTGAAGGGTGTGCGGCCAGTGGAGTTCTCCAGGGAGAATTCTCGACGTAGTTCGGCGGCTGACGACATGAAAACATGATTTATAACCATGTAGGAATTGTTATTACATCCCGCGAAAGAGTTCTCAGCGCATTAAACCATAAGGAGCCGGATAAGGTTCCGGTGGATGTTGGTGGAGCGGTTGTAACCGGAATACAGGATTAAAGGAACTTTATCAATGAACATTACATTTGTCGGCGGCGGATCTTTGCGGATACTGCCGATCGTGCGGGCTCTGTTACAGACGCCGGAAGTGTTTGATGGTAGCAGCATCCGTTTGGTTGATTTAAAACTTGAACGCGCTGAAGCTGTAGGCAGGCTTATCAAGCGTTGTCCGGAATACAGGAACGTCAACTGTGAAGTGGTTTGGACTACCGATCTTGATCGTGCACTGGACGGGGCAGACCTGCTTTATCTGACCACCGCCATTGAACGGGAACCTTCCGATACGCTGGCGTTGCAGGCCTCGTGCGAATACGGCTATCTGCATTCCGACCAGCTTTCGATCAATGGCGCGTTCCTAGCCGCCAGGGGCGGAAACATGGTGATGAACTTTGCCCGTAAAATGGAGAAGTACTGTCCTGAAGCCATGATGCTGATTTTTGCCAATCCGGTAGCGGTATTCAGCGCGGCGGTGACCAATTACACGAAAATCAAGGCGCTGGGTATATGCGCGGGATTCGCCAATTGTCGTTGGGATCTGCCCAGAATATGCGGTCGCGACCGCTACGAAAGCGAATGGAATATAGTCGCCGCCGGGGTAAATCACCTGTCATTTATACTCAGGGGCGAATATCAAGGCCGAAATATGAACGAAATCCTTGGTGAACAGCTTACCGCCGACTGGCAGCCGATGCAGATTACTTCTAATGATTGTGGTGAACGCGTTCGTGAAGGGTTGCAGAAAATGGTTGATATCTATCGCCGGTTCGGAACAATGATCTTCTCATCCGAATTTGACGGCATGGCGCATATCCTGTGGCCATGGGCGTTGGAAAAACAACAGGGGGCTCTACATCAGTTGATGAAACATTTCAATCCTGAGACTGCCGCTGCCGAAGGCATGCAAAGAGTTGAAAATAAATTCCTTGAATTTGCAAAAGCCGCATCAAGCCAGCAGGCCCCGGACTGGCATACACCCATTAATAACAATATAACGTTCGGCGTTGATTTCAGTGAAATATCGGTTCCTATCATCCGGGCTGTTGCCGGACTGGAAACCATGCGGATTACGGCCAGTCATCCGAATCGTGGCGCGGTTCGGGATTTTTCCGACAATGCAGCGCTTGAATATACCATGGACCTGCACGGTAAAACCATCATTCCGGTAGAAAATCAATATATCCCGTCACCATTTAAAGGACTGATTACTTCGCTTTCGGAACATCAGACCTTGCTGGCCGATGCAATCGCCCGGCAGGATGGCAAACTTTTTGCCGATGCCCTAGAGGCGTATCCGATGAACAAATTCTCAGCGAACTAAAAAGCGACATGGATGTTGAAAGACTTCCTTCCGGAAAGTTCCAGACGAACGCCCTTGTCCTGCGCAATGCGATGCTGGCGTTCAACATACTGCGGAAGATAGGATGTGACCTGTTGTCGTTCCCTGGAGATCTCCCGGTCAAGTTCGATGTCGGACGCCGCCGGATAAAAAGCGTGATACAGAATATTGTGGGCGTGGCGGGCAAGCTGGTCAAGACCGGAGGACGCACAATGCTAAAGATCAGCAGAAAATGCCCGTGGTTCGATCCCTTTGAGCGGTTATTTGCAAGTTATTGCTGATAAGGATATTTCGAGATTGGATAAGAAAGCCGCCGAAAACAGGCGGGAATAAGAAGACTGTTTAAAAAAATGAAAAAAAAAGAGAAAAAGCGGATTTCTTGCCCGTAAAATATGGAAAGGAGGTCAAGCAAGGAAAAGACATCGGAAATTGTTAGCCGAAACGGTAAAAAAGCCGTTTCGGGACGTATTTAAAAAGTAAAAATCAAAGAAGAAGTGATGGTCAAAAAGACCTTCACGGATTCAGGAATAATTGAAACTTATCAAAAAAATAGAGGCAGGAAATGTCAAAAGTAAAAGCATTATTATTCGTCGCGTCAATGGTTCCATTTGTTCTCGGTGCTCAGAATCTCATTAAGAATGGAGACGCTGAATCGGATCTTGAAAACTGGGATCCAGCAAAGGTTCAGGTCGTAACAGAGAACCCGCACTCCGGCAAAAGCTGTTTCAAAACAAACACAGTCAGTGTTATCGGCACTGCTGTCATTCCTGTTGACGGGACAAAGACATATAAATATTCAGGCTGGTTCAGGAATGCGGATGATAAGAAACCGACATTGTATTTTGGTTTGTCTCCTATGACTGCTGACAAAAAAGAGATTAAGGCATTGCAGGTATGCGTAATGCCTGGCACTGAAACTGCACTGGCAGCGCCCTGTAAACCGGAAGACACCATAATCAAGATTAAAGACGGTTCAAAATGGAATATCAAGGATAAAAATAGCCATATCGGGTTCAATGCAGATAATTCAGGTGAATATAAGGATCTTCCGAACACAAATGTTGCCGCCCCTGTAATCGTCAAAGTTGAAAAGAAAGATAATTTGTGGGAAGTCACATTGGAACAAGCATGCGGAATGACCTACGCGGCTGATATAAACGTACGCATTCATAGAGACGGCGGATACATGTATACCGGTTACATTGAAAACTTCAACTCAAAGGATTGGAAGGAAATTACAGCAGATATAAAAGGCACAACTAAATCCGGTGGCAGCATGGAGCAATTCTGGCCAGGAACAAAATACGTTAAAATTGTTATTCTTTCACTGAATGGCGGAATGATGTGTTTTGACGATTTAACGCTTGAAGAACAAAAGTGAATCGCATGTAACTGGATTGTTTTTCCAACAATCGTCAGCGGTGAATATTAAACGGACAACATCTTGTCGACGATGCTTGTGTTCGTTGAAGTCATCATAATTTAAGAAAGAGGAACGGGTATGTCACTTGCAGACAAAGCGCGAAAATATAAACAGGATAAAAAACATGATTATCACCAATGAACCGGAACAGCCAAAGAACTGGCTGTTCGTTGATGAGCTTAAAGCAACGCGGCATGAAAAATTGACATGGGGTCGGAGCAGAAAGAAAAAAAATGAGGCCGCCCTCGGGAAAGGCGTTACACTGGATTTCCGTTTCCCGGATGAAGGGAAAGTTCTTGATACTGCGATAGCCGATTTTCATACGTTTCTGCAAGTTGCCGGAATCCCCGAAAACGGGCCGTTTAAAATTATCGTCGAAAAGCGGGAACTGGGAAAGACGTTTGAGAGTTACCATATAGAAACGCTAGCTGATTTATGCACTATCGCCGCCGCCGATGCTGAAGGCGTCCGCCGGGCGATATATTTTCTACAGGATGAGATCAAGCGCAGTGACGGACCGTTCCTACCTGTTGGTGTAACCGAACGAGAACCAATGATAAAAACCAGAGTGTCGCGCTGTTTTTTTGGACCGGTAAAGCGCCCGCCAGTTAACCGCGACGAACTGGCGGATGATGTTGATTATTATCCGGAGGAATATTTAAACCGGCTGGCATACGAAGGTATCAATGGACTGTGGCTCACTGTAGGTTTCCGCGACGTCTGCCCATCTGAGCTGTTTCCAGGGCAAGGCAAGGACAGCGCAAAACGGCTGGCAAAACTAAGGCGGACCGCGCAGAAATGCGCCCGTTATGGAATAAAAATATATGTCTTCTGCATTGAACCGGAAGGGTTCGGAAAAGACCCGGAGTATCTAAAGTCAATGTCATATTTGGAGACCAATCCGGAGTTTAAAGGCCATGACGCAAACGGGTGGGCCACGTATTTCTGCCCATCCACAGAGAAGGCGAAAAAATATCTTGAGGACTCGACTTATCACATATTCTCCAATGTTCCGGAACTCGGCGGACTGATTGACATCAATCTCGGAGAAAGGCCCACGCACTGTTATTCCGCCACAGGCAACTTTTTCGACTGCAATTGTCCACGCTGTTCTAAACGGCAGCCTTGGGAGGTTTTTGCGGATGTCACATCATCTCTCTCAAAGGGTATGCGCAAGGCAAATCCGAGGGCGGAAATGATCTCCTGGCTTTACACGCCTTACATGTTTGAGCATAAAGGAAAAAGCATTGAGGATCATTTTCAGGTGATGCGTGATATCGCCGCACATGTACCCGAAAATGTCACCTTGCAGGTCAATTTCGAGTCCAACGGCAAAGTCATGCAGCTTGGTCGCGAAAGAACCGCTCTTGACTACTGGCTGGCGTGGCCCGGTCCCAGCGAGATTTTCAAAGACTGCGCCCGCGCCGCCGTGAATTCCGGAACCAGGATGTCGGCGAAAATTCAGGTTGGCTGCTCCCATGAGGTAGCCACGGTTCCTTTCATACCGGTACCCGGCAATCT
>CAIVVZ010000150.1 GCA_903909505.1 uncultured Desulfobacteraceae bacterium | reverse complement strand
GTTATCAAGTTGCAATGCGCCTCTGGTAGTTCCATTGTTTTGGAAATAAGCCGCCGTAAATTGGCTGCCGTCATTATTTACGTAAAAAGTATCGTTGTTTCCACCTTTGATACGCAAGTTTCCTCCAACGTCGAGCTTGTAGCCTGCATCGGTCGTGGTACCGATTAGAACGTTTCCTGTTCCTGTAAGTCGCATACGCTCCGCGCTGCCTACAGCCGTTAGGCTGGTATAGAATGACAAATAGCCTGTAACATCGCCGTCAACAGCGTTTGATTTTGCGCCCTTGATTGTAGCAAATCCGTATTTCTGATTGCCCGACGCAATCGTAACTCCGCCGAGAGTTATCGTTCCTCCTTTATCTGCCGCAAGTGCGTCCGTTGTGTAAACTTGTAGATTTGAATTTTGATACAAGTTTATCCCGCTCTTGTCTGTATCCTCAATTCTTGTATAGCCAGAGAACCTAGAAACCCCAGCAACATCTATTCTGTAACCAGCATCGGTAGTGGACCCGATTAACACATTTCCGGAGCTGGCAATCCGCATTGCCTCAATCACCCCCACGCCGGATTTGCGCGCTCCAAACGTCATCGCACTGGTCATGTCACTGCTGAAATTTTCAGACACAACTGAAACAGCTCCAACATCCCATTGTGTAGCAGAGAAATTCCTGCCCTTAAAAACAAGCTGCCCTATGGTTGTTCCGTTGCTGGCTACTGTTTGCTGTCGGTCAATTTTAAGGATGGGCGCGTAGATCGTGTTAGCAACCGTTAAAACCTCATTGATAAGCGAACCTGTAAAAAAACCAGACGTTGCCGTTACGCCTCCTGTAACCGTTATCCCAGCGGTAAACAGTGGACTGGCCAAGTCGGCCTTAAGATTCAACGCTGTCTGTGTTGGCCCGCTGACCGGCTTGGCAGAGTCTGCTGTGTTATTCACAGCTCCCAGGCCGATCATGGTCTTTGTGATGGTCGCCTCTGTAACCACCCAGGATCCACCCACCTGGAGCCGTCCACCGCCGCCCAGCGTATAATCTGCCCCATCGCATCGCAGGAATTTAGTGCCCAATATCCCGAATTTGATGCCTGGATCATCAGGAAACGCTGTTACAGGAACTGTGATGCTGGATGAGAATGACGGGCTGATCAGATCCGCTTTGAGCGCCAATGCCGCCGTGGTGGCACTGGCATCAGCCTTGGTTGCCAGCTGCGTTATAGTGGCTTTGTCCGACACAGCCGCAGCAATTGCAGCAGCCTGCGCCGTTGAAACCGGTTTAGCCGTATCCGCCGTATTGTCTGCATTTCCCAAACCAATCTGAGCCTTGGTCGTCGCATGCGGGTTGCTCGTGTTAGCGGTGTGCGCTGCCAGAGCGGCTAACGTCGAATACCGGGCATCCCCCTCGATCCGGGTATAGTATTGATCAGCAGGCACCGGCGGAGCATAGGTTCCGATCCGCCCGTCCTCGTAACAAGTGATGGTGGCGGTGCCGAGCGTGATTTCGTGGGCAGGTGCGTCCAGCGTAAGAGCGGAAATGACCAGGTGGTAATCTCCGGCAGTCAAGCCCGTCTCAGTTTGGCTGAATAGAACCGCCGCATGCTGGTCAGTGCCAGAAGTCCAATTATCCAGGGACAATGCCGAATTAAAGGCTGTGACCGTCTCCGAGGCGACCGGCGTGCCCGTGATATTGTCGATGGGCTTGAATTTAATGGTCAGGCTGGCCCACTGAGAGACATCAACCAGGGCATCGCCCAGGAAAAAGCCCAAATCGATCTCAATATCGTTGTTCCGCCAGAAAAAAGGAGACCGTCCAATCACGGACACAATGCCGCTATGGTCACTGACATCGACCTGCAACCGAATCCGTTGTCGCGTGTAGGCTGGCATGGTTTAATGGCCGTCTTCAATTACGGTGATAGTGGCAGTGCCGAGGGTAAAATAGGTTGTGCCGCAAGTGACCCGCGCCACAAGCCAGCATGTGCGGTTAAAATTGCCCTGCAGGTCGATGTTGTTTTGAGCCGCCGTCATCGGGATCAGGAATTGTTGGGCTGTCCGATTGTCCCAGTTCTCCTGGGTGATGGTAGCGCCCGCACCGGACACCGTTCCGGTGAACAACGCCGCGTCGGTGATCGTTGGAGAAGGCTTAATCTCCAGCGTGATGGATGTAACCGACGACATGTCAGCCAAAACCCCGTCGTAAAACGCCGCGATCTCGAATTGGACATCATTTCCCTTCCAGATTGCGGGCTGGCTGGATGTCATCACATCGACCGCCGCCGTGTGGCTGGCCAGGTCGAATGCGATCCGGACTCTTGCTTTGGTAAAGGCCATATTAACTCGTGGGATTGCTCGTTTTGGAGATCACGCCACCATGAATGTGGAACGTGATGTTCGCCGATGTGCCCATTTGCCGGGCACGAATGCGTGGAATAGCGGCATTGGCTATGGTGCGAGAACCTTTGGAGCCATTGCCATCAGTCATAATCAGCTCAACAGCGCCGGTTTTCGGGCAGGCGGTCCGGATGTCCATGCAGAAAATGAAGCAATCAACGTAATTAGTGAAGCTTTTCCACACGCTGAACTCGATGTCCACAGCGTCATTTCCCCGGTCAACCGTTTCGATTCCAGCAGCCCGCAAATAGGCCAGATCCTCGATATTAGAGGCGAAGTCCGGAGTAATCACGTCCGGACCAGCCTTGCCGTCGCTGGCCAGCTCGAAGACCCGCTTATCGACGTTCGATGTGATTTTGATTTTCACTTAGCTCAGGCCGATCGTGAAATAATCTCCGAGGGTGCCGCCAAGGACGGTGTTTTGAGCCACCATGACGACATCTTTGATGCGCGGCGTTTTGAACCCGTAAGTCAGCTTATAGTCCTTGATTGCAGCGCCTTTGATTGTGGCGGTGAGTAGATTGGGCGTTGTGCCGCCGGTGATCACCATATTCGCCCCAAGGCCGCTCAAGTTCATACCACGGGCAGCGCCAGCGCCTTGGTATCCGATGGCGGATAGAACATCCGCTTCCAAAACACCAACCGGGTCGAATGTAAGCGTCACTTCAAGCCCGGCGATACACTTTTGAACCACTCCATAATTGTCGACGCTCTTGTCCTGGAGCTGCAGGTTGAATCCAACCTTGAAGCCGTCGATGGTCTTGAGAGCATTCCACGGTGCGGCTTTCGCGCCCCACACTCCCGTGTAAGCGTTGCGAAACAGCGTAGCAGTATCCAGAGTCGTTGTTGGGAAAGTCTGCGCTGTGGCATGGGTGACCAGGCTGTTCGCGCCGCTCCATGCCGTGTCGCCGGATCCCAAGCACAGAAACGTGACCTGGCCAAACAGGCTCTTGCCTGTGCTCAGATCCAGATCAGGCATCTTGGTCATGGCCGCCGCGTTGTAGGTGCGCTTGGTGCCGTCCAGGCCCCAGACGATCAGAGGCAGATCAGTAGCGGGGAAAATATCATCCCCGATCTTGCTGCCTTGATAGGGATAATACTTGGTCAGCGATTCGAGTTCGCCTATAGGCGTGAAAGTGATCTCAAAATGGCGATCATTGATGCGCTCGCCGATTTTGCCGTAAACCGAAGATATCTCATTCTCGGTCTCCAGCGCCTCCGTGACGATGATGTCGTCCTTGCTGTAGAATTTCAGCGAGTTGTATTCCACACACCCCGGCCCTAAATTGTATGCTGTTCTGCTCATATTCTCTTTTTTCTATTTGCTGTTATGAAATGTCGATTAGATTGATATCGCTGCCGATGCAGCCCGTTTTAAACGCCCCTGCACGAACGGTGCAGGCCGTAGACACAACGAACGGAACGGTGTATTTCACCGCAACGGCGTTGGCCGCGCTGGGAAAGCTCCGATCCAAAGTGTAATAGATGTCCGCGCCCGACGTAGGCGTTGCCAGCGTGATTGTCTTGGGCAGTGATGCCCCGGCGACGCTAAAGGATGGCATAGCCACCGACGTGTCCCCGCCGTTATCGGCGATCGTCACCCGAAATCGCACCTCATAGACAATGTCCGCAATGGCATCGTCCACAATGGAGACGGCTTCTTCTTTCATGTTTTCAAGTAACCCGTAGAATCCTGGCGCTTGCGATAGCCCGAGCACCTTGACCACCCGGCATGCAACGGACAGCGCTGTCTTGTGCGTGCCCGCTGCGCCCCAGTTCCACTCGCGCTGCTCCATGACCCAAATGGGCTGCATGGCGAATAGAGGCGAATTGGGCACATTGGGATATTCAACACCCAACCGGGGTGACATAACCGCCACGGCCATGCCGACCTTTCCGCCCTTGAGCTTAGAACCGTTGAGAGCCTGCTCGATGTCAGCGACGACGCTTTCTTTGTCCTGGGACATCACCGGGATATCGACAAAATAGGCGTCGGCCTCCAATTTGGAGACCAAATCATCCATGATGTCATTGAAAACGGTCTCTCTCATTGGTTCTCCTTCCATGCCGCCCCCAAAGCGGCGGCGTAATTGGCCTGGCGCTCCTGGATACCAGTGCGAATCATCGCCCGCTCAGGCATGTTCATCTTGCGCGCATGCGCTTTGACAACCGAAAATCCGCTGGCGACCTTCTTCACTTTGGCGCTGGTGTTGAAAGATTTGGCTTTGACGACATCCTTGCGTTTTGCCGTCTCGGATCCCACGCGAAACACATCGCCATGCGGATTGTGGCGAGTGAACTGCCGCACGTTCACCGTGCCGTGGTAACCGAATTCGTGGACGCCAGCGTACCAAACGTTGGTGCCGATGCTGGAAACGACGTCCGTGCCAGATGCCACAGCTTTGGAAGGCCGCAGGCTCTGGCGAAGCCTGTTCGTGACCACCCCAAGCGTCTTTGGCCCTCTTTTGCTGAGCTTGGTCAGCTGGATATGGCCGACAGTCAGCTCGTTCTGCTGATCCAAAGCCTTGCATATGGCTTCGGCAGGCCACTTTTTCAGGCCGTCAATGGCCGGTCCGATGTTGGTCGGGATGGTGATTTCAAAGGCGTTCATGCAAACCTCACGTAATCCCGGAGCAAATCCTTCACCTCAGGCACAAGATCGTATTCTTTCAGGGCTGAGAATTTATTCGGCTCCTTGCTGGCACCAATGCCCATGCGATCCTTGCTCTGCCAAAGATGAGCGCATTGGATCATCCATGCCAGCTTCAGATCGTCGGGAAGCAGCGTAGCTCCAGTAGGCTTGACGCCGGAATTGTCCTCGGTGGTATCCCACCAAAAGCCGCCGGTGAACGTAATGCGCAGCCGGGATCCAAACGCCCCCAGCGGTCCACCCAGGTAAACCCATCCGGAAGGCTGCGAGAAATTCAGGATGCAACCGATCAGCTCATACCAACCACCAGCTGTGGTGTCGCGCTGCTCGATTTTGGTGATGGTTTCAACCGGGAATCGCGGCAGAATCACCTGCGCCGTCTCGCTTGGAAACTCATAAATGTCATCGACAGTCCGCAGGAAATAGCGGTTGCAGACGCCTTCCAGGCGCGATGCAACGCCCTTGCCGATGGCGGTGACCTGGACGTCGTAGTCCGTGTTGGTCAACATTCCAGCCGGCAGCAGATGCTGCTTCAGACCGATGAGATTTCCAAGGCCAGCGTTCATGATTGCACGATTTCGACAGAGTCGCCCAAGGCAGTGGCCCGATCCGTTGTCGTTTCCCAGATGTCACCCACAATACGCAGGGTATCCTCATAAAGGATGTGCAGTGCTCGCACCTGGACCGTTTGAGTTTCGCTTTCCATATTATTCGATGATTTTAACCGCATTGCCCAGCGCCTGAGCGCGTTGCTTGGGTGTTTCCCATTCATCGCCCACCTCACGCATGCCGCCTTCGTTGATCCGATGAGCAGCCCGCACTCGCACCTGGTCAGAGGTAACCATGCGGTTTTCGACGCCGGAATTCTGTTTCGTTTTGTCCTTTGCCATATCTTGAAATATTGAGATTTGGTTTAAAACCGCTCGGACCGTGTTCCCCACACCAGCCCGAGCGGGTCGATAGGATTTACGGGCATTGCCCCACCAATTGGTTAAGACGCAGCGGTCTTGAGCGCCACAAGCGCGGTGGCCTTGCGGCCCTTGACACCGGCGCGGCCCACGCCCCGGAAGGACCGCTGGTAAGCGTCCCACTTGAAGTCATCGCTGGCTTCGAAGGCGAAATCCGTGCGGATACCGACAACCATGGCCTGCGGATCACCGAATACAGTCATGTTGTTGCTGAGCGCGTCCGTGCTGGGCGCGGCCTGGACCGGCACAACAGGGTAACCCAGGATGGAGCCGATGCCGGCGAAGCTCGGGGCTTCCAGCGCCGTCAGGAAGATCGGACGGCCATTGGCGTCCTTGATGCCGATGAATTTCGCCAGAATGCTCGGGTGAACCCACCATTTGGCAGCCCTCTGCAACACCACGGGATCCACTGCATACAGGCATTTGATGAAGTCATCGACAGTGAGCGTGGCGCAAGTCGTATGTGTCGTCGTCGCCACGGAGGCCGTCGCGAACGGAAACAAGCCGGTCATGCCACCGTTAGTGGCATCGGCAGTGCCTGCGCCCTGGAATGCGGCAAAGTCCAGCCGGTAATTCCACGCCTGGATGAAATCGTCCATGACATCAGCGGTGATGTCGAACGAATCGTCATCGATCAGCTGGCGGGAGATGTTGAGCAGCACGCCGATCAATTCCGCCTGGAGGTTGACGGACACGCCAGCCTTGTTGGCGTCGTCGGAGATCGACGTGCCTTCCGTAAGGATGAAGTTGGCGATGGGCCGGACGGTTTTAACCGGCATCTGCTGGATGCGCGTGCCCATTTGGCGCACGCCAAGCGTATTCCACGCCCCGAAGCGAGCCAGGGAATCATAGATGTCCTTAGCCAGCTCGTTGATGATGTAGGTTGAGCCCGGAGACGAAGCTTCGGACATGGCTTTTTGATGCACCTCGCTGAGCGACTCGTCTTTCTTGAGGCACGCCCGGCGCACCAGGGCGTTGAAACGCGCCCGTTTCCCATCGTCGGCGCTGATGCGCTGGACGGGATCGCCAAAGGCCATGCGCTGCTCGCGCTGCAAGCCGATCTGGACCTTTTGGATCGCCGTCATGATGGCCGCCTGGTCGTTGGCCGCATTCTTGAGCTTGGTCAGCTCTTCGAAGGCTTTTTTGGTTTCCTTGTCGAGATTGTCGAACTTGGAAACCAGATCGTTGTTCTGTTTTGCGAGGGCTTCAGTGCCGTCCAAAACCTTTTTCTGGAACTCTTTTTCGTCCATATGTTTATTGTATTAACCGTTCAAACCGCCCAATGAACTCCGCGCGCCCTCGCCGCATGGCCTCAACCCCATCGGCGAGATGGTCAGGGGTTGACGCTGGTAAGCGTCTGGTCTGTTCGTTGGAAATCATGTCGATATCCTCATCGGAGACCGCGCCCGCTTTATACGCGCGGGCCAATGCGTTGGGGTTCGCCCCAATGATGCAGCAGGATAGCTCGATCTGCTGCTGCTCGGTGTAGATGCATCGCACAGGCATCTCTTCGGATAAGCCAAGCTCTTTGAGCTGTGACAGCCATTCGGCGCGCATTTCACTATCCCATCGGGAAAGGCTCTTAACCGGGTAGAACCCCACGCTCACAGCCTTGAGATAGCCCGCCTCAGTCATTTTCCAGCCGAGTTGGGCATATTTGTTGTCAGGCACATCGATGGCCCATTGCACGCGCTCAATCAGCTTGCCGTCTTCCACGCGAAAGTCGGTCACCTTGCCTAGCAGCCTGTCCAGAGATGAATAATCGTGGGAATCAACGAAAGGCGCGTTTTTGCAAAAGTTATCGAAGCGCCAGCCAGAGGCGCGAATCACTTCTTTGTAGCAGTCTATCGTCTCATCGCTGGCGGTGTAATCGACCAGGCCCTTTTTGGCGTCGATGATTTTGACCTCGGCGTGGATCGTTCGTCTTAAAGTTTCACTCATTGTTGTTCCTCCGGCATTGATTCCACAGCGATAGACACGCAGTGGCAGTTGATCACGTTGCTGGCGCTGCCGTCCGGATCCCCCGGATGCATGAGCGCCTCGCCTCCCACCTGGTAGGCTTCGCTGATGGGCACCGTCTGGCCGTTGGCGTCTGCATGGGCCGGGCGTACGTTGTCATTGCCCGATGTCAGCCACTGCTTGAATTGGACTCCAGCGGAGCGCATCGCCTCCTGACGCCCCTGGCCGTAGGCGGCGCTGGTCTCCGTCATGGCTATCGTTTTGGCGCGCTTGCTTTCGATGCCGTTGAACGCGCCTTTGACGCGTCCGGCGATTTGAAGCGTAGATTCGCCGCTTTGCAGGCCCTCTTCGATTTCGCCTTTGATGCTTGCCCATATGTCATCCGCACATTCCGAGAGTTTGTTAACGCGCGACCGGGCGAAGCTCATCACTTCTGCGGGCGCCATGGTGAAGGGATCGTCTTTGCCCAGTTCGGCGTAAAGCTGTTCGCCGGAGGTTTGCAGCGCCTTTGCAGCCACGTTGCGCATGGCCGTCAAAAGAGTGCTTTTGAAGTTGGACAGGCTGAATATGAAATCGGCAGCGGCAGACTTCGTGAGCGCCTTCTCTCCCTTGGCCAGCTTTGCCAGCGTTTCCTTGCGAGCCGCCATCAGGATCGCACCGAAGCGAGACTGGTAGCTTTTGATCGTCTCACGGCGCTGGGCCATGAGTTTTTGCCACAGTTTCACCTCTCGGGCAGGCCTGCGCGTCTGGAAATCCTCACCATGGTCCTGAGATGGATTGCCATGATCGCAACGCAGGACGCGCCACATCTCCTGGACTGAGTCAGGGGCATCGGGCTCTTTGGGTGCTTCAGCAAAGTCCGTCGATGTCGTGGCGTCCGTGGCGGGAGTATGCTCAGCAGCTCCCACAGGGGCCACGCTAAACGGTAGATAGCCAATATCCCACCCATCGAACTCAGGCAGCTCCAGGCCGAGGTATTCGGAAATCTTGTCCATCGGCATGCCGGTGGCCCACAGCTTGGCAGCAGCTTCGAGTCGTTCCCGCCGCACCGCCTGCATGACCGTGTGATCGTCCCAGTCAAACCAGGCGCGAAGGGCCATTCCGGTCTGGCGGTTGACAACCTGTTCGATTTTATCGGCGATCTTCGCCGCCATCGGCATGCATGTCTCCTCAATCAGACGGTAGCGATCGGATGCCGAACCGATGGAATAGCTCGCCGTGACATCGGCCATGGAGGGCGGAACGCCCAGGGCAATGTAGATTTCATGGCGGTTCTCCAGGCGGTTGGCCAGGAAATTGGCGTCAGGCACCTGGACCTTGGGATCTTCGATCGAAATGTCGCCGGTCAGAAACACCGGCTTATATTGGCCGCGCTGGGCGGCGGCGCGCTTTTCGCGCAGGATGGAAACGATCTGCTCGCGCTGCTGGTCGTTGGGCATCCCCGATTTGCCAATGACGTAGACGCCTTGGTCGCCGTTATTGGCCATCAGATTGCGGTTGAAGTTGGCCGCCAGATAATCCGCTTCGGCAGCCGTCTTGACGGATTGATACTCAGAAAGACCACGAATCGCATCGTATGGATTCCAGCATTTTCCTTGCACGACCTGGTCGGGAAGCAGCGCATGCCGATTGCCCCGCGCATCGGTAAATTCCCAGTATTGGACCGTGTCGCCCTGAAAAATGGGCCGCATCCGATCTGGACGCGCCACGATAAGCTTGCCCCGTTTGCCCACGTCCATGAATGGAACCAGCCACGAATCATCCATGATCCAGAAGAATTCCCCGGCCATCTTGAGCCAGCCGACTGTCGCCTCAATGAAATCGCTCAAAGTCATGCCAGCGGCGGGCGCAGACCAGAATTCAGACAAAACCGGATCTTCAACTGGCTTTTTCTTGCGACCCTCTACGGAACCGAACTCCAGATCCACAGCTGAGATCGGCCCGGAAATCGATTTGATGGCCCGCATCACCCAAGGCGATTGCGAGAATGGCTGATCCAGCTTGGGCGATCCCATCCCCTCATTGATGATCATCCGGTCAAATGGTGCAATGGAGCCCTTGACGATCAACCCAAAAGCCGCCTTAATTCTGTGCGTGATGCCGGGTTTCATAGGCATCCCCCGGTTTTGACCGCTTCACAGCTTTCAGTATACTTGCCAGATACGTGTGCATATCGATTGCATGGGGGTGCATATCGATCGGAGCTTCGTCCGGCTGGCATTATACCCCTCAAACGCTCCTGGGGCATTTTACGCGTTTCTGTAATGTTCTGGTTTTGCATCATACAAGCACCGCCCCGTATTGACTCGTGCCGCCAAATGCCCAAGCCCGCCTGCAAAGCGCCGCTCCATATGCCCGGTCAGCATGGCAGCCATCCTGAAATGGGGCTTTGTAAGTGATCTTTCCGCCGGGTGTCATTGAACGCTGCATCGCGTGCAAGTCCTCGCGCAAGTTTCGGTCCACAGCGACACGCAGCCTTTTACTTTCAAAATCCATGCGCAGCTTGGGAAAAACATCGCAGAGCAGTTGCTGGCTGAAATTGCATAGCTCGATCTTGCCAAACAGATGCCGGTCGGGCGCGTATTCTCCGAACTCCTTGACCAGGTAATCACCCAAACCGACGCCGGGGCCGGTGTAATCCAAGCAGACCCGCTGTACCTTGCGAATGCGTGGGATTAGACGCTCCACCTGGTCGGGCGTGGAAGTGTTGAGCATCTCTAAGCATTCGCGCTGCCAGAGCACATCTCCAAGCGCCTCCCCTGTGAACGCCACCGACAGGTTTTTCTTGCGCCCGAAATCTATGCCCATGAAGAGCTGAGGGCGTTGCGTTTCCCAGAATTCTGTTGAAACTGCCATTGACGCCTCCGGATGCTCGCATGTCGCAATCAGCTCATAAGGCAAAAGCACCGCCATGGAGTCGATGAACTCGCACTCGAACTCCTGAGCCCAGCCCTCCGGATCGCCTAAGCCAGCGCGCAATTCCTCGATATTGATCCGCAGCCCAAGGCGGACAGCGTCATGGATGGTTACCTTTTGACAGGAGTAGGTGCCATTCAGGTTTTCATAATTCGCAAACCACAGATCGGCGAATTTGTTCCCGCGCCCGTTTGGCGTGGAAATAATGCGGAGTTTCTTTTCGCCGCCGCGCAATGGATTCGTGATGCTCCCGTAGATCGCGCGCCAGATGTCGGCAGGCTTTTCATGGAACGCGAACTCTGTCAAAATCAAGTTAGTGGACAATCCTCGGGCGGTGGCTGGATTTGCTGGCAGGGCTCGCAGGCGCGATCCGTTTCCCCAGATAATCTCGGCGCTTTTAATCAAGGCTTCAGAGCTGTCGCGATCTTCAATGTAATCGTCGATGGCAAATCGGTATGCCTCGGCCCATATCTTCGCTTGGTCAACTGATTCCAGCGCCTGGCGCTCGCCGGTGGCCAAGATGGTCCATTTCGCCTGCGGCGTGCGCATGCAGTCCTCGACCGCCTCGGCGGCGCAGGAGAAATCTTTTCCGGTCTGACGCGACCACATGCCGATTTTGAATCGGCGCTTGTTGTTCACCCAATCAAGCTGATAAGGCAGGAGGAGCGATTTGGGGCTTGGGGTGTTCATGTCCCGAATATCTCCTTGATCTTGGCCGCTTTTTCTTCCGCCGACAGAGTCGATGATGAAACCGACTTGGCTTTGTCGAGCAATTCCGCCTGGCGCTCCAACAGTTTGATGCGCCGTTCCATCAACGACACCCGCTTGGTTTCCAGAGCAAGCCGCTCGTCATTTTGGCGTGCTGTCCGCAGGCCGAGGAATAATTCGTTGTCATTTTCCTCCAATGCCCGCTGTTCGAAAACGATCTGTGTGGCCTTGGCGATCCTGGCATCGTCGAATGTCAGCCCGGACGAGGCCTTCAGTTGTTCGGTCACCACATTAGCCAGGGAGTTCGCTTTGGCAATTTCAGTGGATAACGCATACCACAGGCGGAAATCCGATACGGAAGCCGGGTTGGTTTTGATGCCGAACTCTTGTTCGATCCGGTCCCTTACAACCTCCCGCGTTCCACCAGAACTCCTCAACCATTCATACACCTGAGCTTGCTGCTCAGGTGGCATGGTTTTCAGTTTGGAGTCTCCGCGTGGTTTTTTCATGGCTCTGCGATTGAAAATCAGTTTTGGGCGATCCAATCCCGCCCCTCGGCGGTGATCCGCCAGGCGGTTAGCTCCGGCGATATCGCTTTCTGAACGGCGGTCACAAATCCTTTATCGGCGAAATAGACCAGCTCAGCGTTGATTTCTTCAATGCTTGCCGATGCGCCAAAGCGACCGATCAAAAACGTAAGGGATCCAGCTCCCAGGCCCCGGCCTGTCTGGTTGGCGTCCATCACTCGCAGCAGTGCGAGCCGCAATAGTTCTCTTTGTTCGGGTGACATCACTTGTCCTTTTTGATTTCAGCGATTCGATCCAGCTTCGCGCTCATCTGGGCCTGGCCCTGAAGCAGGAGGTTTGTGCTTGCGGATAATTCCCCATAGCCGCGCTCCAGATCGTTCAGCCGATTGTGGATCGCCACCGATCGCGCCTCATCGTCATGGTTCAATTCCTTGGCGATGGCGGTGAATTCATGCCGGATAGACTCGACGGCGCATTCGGCTTTCTTGAGACGATCATCCTGGCCCGCATGCATCACCCGGCAGGCTGCCAATGTCTGGTATGTGTCCGGCGGAGACGGCTTTTCCTTGAAATGGTTGAAGAGCGCAATGAACTGGTTAGCCCCGCCGGCGAGCGCGAACAGCGTCACGGTGATGGCTCCCATTATTATCCACATTTTCGGGTCACTGGTCATAGGTTTAGGCGTGGGCTGGGCGCGGGCTTACTTCTTGTCCACGTACTGCGCCAACAGCTTGTTGACTTCGGCTGCGATGCCAGCGGAGTCCTGGTGGGCGGCCAGTATCGCCTTGATCTGCTCATCGATCTTGGTGCCTTCAGGCGTGGTCTGGAGCCAGTTGCGGGCTTGCTGGACGGATTGCACCACTCCGGCGGCTACCTTCTTATTGCGAACGCTGGCATAAAATGAGTAGGCCCAGCCAAGAAGCGCCGCTGCCGTCCCTGCGAACGGCAGCGGCAACGCTCCAGCGCCCGTAATGATCGACGAAATACCCGCGCGGGGCACCAGGTTGGTAACCGTGATGGCGGGCGCGTAATCGTATGTGATCGTCGGCACGATTATTTGGCGGAATACCGGCGGCGTGATGTCGCCGGTGACCAGGTTCGTCTTGGTTTCAGAAACGACAACGACGTTGGTCTGATACACCGTGTTGGTCGCCAGGATCGCCCCAGGCGTGGTGACAACCTGCTTATCGTAGAGCCCTGAATCCATTGAGCTGCAACCTGTGAACAGCGTCATTGCAAGCACTATGCAAGGCATGATCATGAGCCATCGCGACAACCATTTGATTAATTTGTTTTTCATTTCAGTTTTCTGTTCTTTCCTATTCTGATTATCAGCGCGAATCAGAGGCCGCCCGCGCTATACAGGCGGCCCCTAACCCAACCAACCCACTATGTTATGCACCGAAGAATGCGGGGAGACTCCGGCGACCGACATGCAAGCGTCGTAGCGCCGCTGCCCGCGGTCGGCTCACCGCCGGGTTCCCCGAAGAATCTTTTGAATCGCGCATCACAGTGCGAGAATCGCACGGATGTTTCATAGCTGGAAGCACACGGGAAACTTGTGCGGTTTGTGAGAATTGTTTTGAAAAAAGGAAGCCTCCCCTGTAGGTTTAGGCTCAATGAAAACGAGCTGCGCCGCCGTTCAAACACTCTGGAGTTGGTTTCCTCCCACTGTCACGCCAAGAGGAGACGGCTCTTTTATCGTGCAACCCCCAAAACCCTGCGCAGAAATGACAGTCAAACAAGCCGCCAAAGCGATGAACGTCCACCCGAGTTCGATTTACAGAAGGATTTGGCAGGACGGATTGCCGTGCCGAAGGCCGCTCAAACGCCGCATCCTTATCGCCGTTGAAGACCTGGAGAAATGGAGGCAGGAAACGCTGGGACCGGAATACCACGACCGCAGGAATTGAGGTTGATTTTCCGATGGAAACGAAAAAGCCCGGAGAAATCCGGGCCTTTTTGTTGCGCTAAGGGGGTATGTGGTGTATAACTCCCTTAACCGAATTTCAGAAAGTTTTAGGGTGAGACCGAATTTGACCTACCCCTCCCAGTATTCTCACGCAAAGTCTGGTGACATCCTTGAGCGTTTTGCGAAACCACCAGGCTTACTGGACCGTGTTTATGCATGCTAAGAAGCCTTTTTGCCGGGTGCGTTTGGAACCTGATTTGGAAGCGTTTTGCTCCGATTGGTCGATTTACGAACGCCTTCAATGGGCTCGAATTTTTGCACGCTGGGCTCATCAGTTGCGGGTAAGTGCTCGTGTCCTGAAAGAGGCTTCGACTTCAAAGCCAAAATCCGACCTACAACCGCTTCCGTTGAAGAAGTTGATGAAGAACTGACTTTTTCAGGTTTTTCCATAGTCGCAGGTTTCGGGTTTGCGAGCATTGGCTTTGGCCCTCCAATGCCAGCCCGAGACCTTTTAAACCTGACATATACAGGATATGGAATGTTAATCGCGTCAAGCTTATCGCAGATAGCCTCAATAATGAAACGCGATAATTCTTGTTCTTGTTCCTGAACCATCGCTTCGTTTATTTTTGCAAACAGCTCTGGCTCAATCTTAAAAGTAATCGATTTGAGCGCAACCCTCTCAGTATCCATACCCGCTTTTTAAACTTTTCTGGAAATAGTGCAAATATTTTGCGTTTTTTCTTGAAGACTCAGTTAGACTGAGTCATACTTTACTCAGATGAAAGTGAAACAGAATAAGAAATTGGTTCCGATCACGATAAAGGTCCCTGAGGATTTATTTTTCGTTATCGACCATGCGGTTCAAAAGGTCGATTCTGATCGGTCCAAATTCATCAGAAGCGCAATTCGGGAGAAGATTTCCAGAAATCTTTCAAATTAACCCACAAAAATATGACCTATAAAAATCCCACCCAAAACCAATCTCTCTTCAAATTCCACGGAGCGGAAGTCCGCGCATTCACGATCAACAATGAGCCTTGGTTCCTGGCCAAAGATATATTCCTGGCTTTGGAAATTACCTGGAGGGGAAGTGACTCTCTCCAAAACATCCCCACCAACTGGAAGATGACTACGGAGATTCCGGACTCATACGGTCGCTTACAGGACCCATTTTTGATCTCCGAACCCGCCGTCTATAAGCTCGCCTTCCGCTCGAATAAACCGGCAGCCGAAGCCTTCACCCATTGGGTGGCCGAAGTCGTTTTGCCGACCTTGCGCAAAACCGGCACATTCTCCCTGGATGCCGAAGTCGAAGGCCAGGCGTATGCCGAGTTCATGCGCTCACGCAAGAAACTGCGCCTGCGCCGGGAGCTGGCGGCGCTGGAGACTCAGGCCCCGACCGACTACTGCACCATGGACGAGTTCCTCTCCATTGTCCCGGTGGACGATGCCAACCGCCTGAGTCTGCATGCTCGCGCCCGCAAATCCTGCGCCCCGATCCGCGCCTGGAATCCTGCCCAGCGCCGCATCGCCACCATGTATTCCCTTGAGCTATTGGAGAAGTTCCTCGCCTCCCCATCCGCCAGCCTGCCAATCAACTGATTCCCTTTCCCGATCCATGGACACCACCCCCGCCACAATCAGCTCCGTCGCCTCCGCCCGGAAGGAAGCCCACAAGTTTCATGACCTGGAAGTGTATCTGCGCAAGGAAATCCGCCGGTTCGACTTGCGCCACCGGGAGCAGACAATCGCCGATGTCATCCTCCAATGCTCCTACGGTTACGGGCGCATGTCGGTGGTGATCCCCAAGCTGCAAGTATTCGTGGATATGACGGGCATGACGGTTGGCAATGTTCATACAACGCTCAAGAACTTGCATTCGATGGAGATCATCACGGTTGACAACTCCCGCAAGCAGGTCGAATACAGCATCAACCCCAATCCAGCGAAGTGGAAATGCCGTGAGCGCACACCCCGGCTGATCGTCCACCAGGCGCTGCAATACATCAAAATGGCCAATGGAATCGGCGAAGTTGAAAACGCAACGGTCTCCAGCGAGATGAAAGAGGCTGATGGCAGCCGCGATGCTGGTAGCGATGCCATTCCCGATCCGGAGACCGACGCAAATTTTAAGAACCGCTCAAACACCATATTTTTGCCTGGAGTTTTTCCCGACGCGGATAATTTACCCCCAATGGAAAATCGACCCTTCCCAATATTAACCTAAGTAATTTTGACCCAACACTACGTATGCGTAAAAACCAACCTCCTTATCAGCGCCTCGTAAAGCATGTCGCTGCCGACTTGCTTCAGACAAGCCGACAACAGGCAGAGAAGGCGATCAAGGCCATGTCTAGGGTTACAGGACCATATAATTATGTCCGAGCCATGGATTGGCTGTCCGACGCCGATTTCGACGCCCTATACAAGGCCACCGCCAATTTCGCGCAGGCGCTCGAAATCAACCGACAGGCGCGCGTGAAAATGCGGCAACCAAGCAACCGGAGCTGATATGGAACCCCTTTACCGTTGTCTCGATTGTGGCCGATCCGGTTTTACCGGTCCAAAGGCTCACCGTTGCGCTGACGGTTCACTTAACAAAAACCACAACTTCGAAATTATGCCGAAAAACGAAACACTCATCGATGCCGATACTGGCGACAATCTTCCGCAGGAGGAAAGCTCGGGCCAACAAACCCCCACACCCACTATGGCCGCCACTGCCCGTCTGGCGGCCATTTCTCCGCAGGATGCCGAGGTCGCCGAACGGATATCCCGTCTTTATTCCGACGCTGTGCAAGGCTTGCGCAAAATGGTCCTGTGTGGCGCTGAAATGCTGGAGCACAAAGCCAAATTGAAACACGGTCAGTTCCTGCCATGGCTCGAAAAGTATTGTCCTGAGATTCCAGAGCGCACAGCCAGGCGCTTCATGGATTGTGCCGAATCCGCCATTTGTCTCGGTTTGAAAGTAAAGGCATTAAACCAAATCGGCCACGATGGCCGATTTGATAACATGCCTATATCCAGACTGTTACAACTTCCATTCTCCGATTTACCCCCCGCCGCTGCCGCCGCTCAGAAGCAGATTTTCGAGTTGGTGGACGGGAAGACGCAGAAGCAGCTGCTATTCGATTTCCGCGACACGGAGCCGCCCAAGCGGCAATACAATCCCCCGGTCCACACGAAAGCGCAGGTGGAGCAAATCAAGATTGACGCAGCCAATGACCTGGTGGCCACGCTGGCTCAGCAACTCATGCTGGTCGATAACCAGATGATCGCCCGCTGCAGCGACGAAAACCTGAAGACGCTCAAGAACGCCTGCCTCTATGTCTCAGGCAGGATACCAAATGCCGGAAAGTAAACCGTAGAACGTAGATTGAGAATCCTATGACAACGCAATCACATCAAATCCAATCTGTTAATTCCGGAATGGTTTCCGAAAATATGGCAAGATTGAAGGGTCTAATAAAGTGGAATGATAGTATTCGAACTCGTCAGACTGCAGGGATTCAACGAACTGTGGCACTCCGCATAGCGGCCATAGTTCAATCAATAACCAATTCACCCATTTCTCATAATCAATCTGATGTTGCTTCTCAGGCCCTGATGTCAGAGGAATCAGCCAACGATGAGCCCAAAGCAATCGAGTCGCAATCCACGTTTTTAACTGCGGCGTCAACGGAAGGTCTTGATAATGCAGGAAACGCTGACGAATCCAATAATCCACAGCTGGGCGTATTTCCGACTCAACCTTCAATGATTGCTTTATCAGATCCACATCTGGCGGCGCATAATTCCAATCAGGTTCAATCCGATCAATTTCAGCACCAAACGTATTCGCCAGTTCAAGAAAAGTCATAGCCGAATCTTACTTGGATCATCAACCCTGTAAACCATGAACGCACTCATCCCATCGCCCAATCTGCCAGTCGACGCCCCCGCGTGCGAATCCATCCATAATGGAATCGTGCCCGCCTGCGATGTGGATGAGTTCGTGCATCTGCCATTTGAAGTGCGATCCAAGTTCTCTGTCTTGGTCCAGTATGTGCCTGGCATCCTGGCTGCACCAGCCAAGATAGCGGCATGCAACGAGGCTGGCAGTGTCCTTGGGCTGTCAGGAAAACGCATCTATGACATGGTTCTGGCGAAGTATGCCAAGTCCGGTAACTGGCGCGATCTCATCAATAAATCCAAGTCTGGGGGACGATTCTGGCAAACCAAAGACATCCTCGGCGTGCCCAAGGCGACCGTCGAGTTTTACAAGAGTTTCGTTGAAAAGTATAAGCGGATGCAGGGGGGCAGGAGTGGGTATCGGGAGTTCATCACCGTGTTCAAAACACACCGCGACGCTGAAGGAAAGTATTACGACAAGATTCCAGGCTACATCGAATGGCCCAAGGCTGATCGGAACACAGGCATTCCGCGCGGATGGAGCTATAAGAACATGGAAACGCTGGCGGACCATCACCCATACGACAAAGCGTCCGAGCGAATCAGCCAGTTCGCCGCCAGCGAATTCCGCCCGCCCGTGCTCACAACTAGGGTCGGGCTGAAGTGCCTGGAGCGAATCGAATTTGACGATCATGAGTATAATGTAAAGATCCACTTCCCCGGCCAAATAAAAGTGATGCGCCCGCGCGGGTTTAATGCGATTGACGCGCTGACGTGCTGCACGTTTGCCAAGAGTTTCAAGCCGACGCTGTGGGATGCGGTTGCTTCCATGAAGAAAGCCCTGACGGAGACGGATGCCATGTGGTTTATCGTGCATGTGCTGACGGATATCGGCTATCGCACGGACGCAGTGGGCACGACGATCGCCTGCGAAAACGGCACTGCCGCAATCAAGCCGCCATTCGAAAAGCGGATCATCGCCTGCACAAACGGCCACGTGAAAGTGGTGCGCGGATCGATGATGGGCGGCACCGCCCATGCCGGGCAGTTCCCAGGCACGGCCAAAGGTAACTTCAAACACAAGCCTTTGATTGAAGGATCGTTTGCCCTGGTGGATAATTACTTTTCCTCACTCCCTGGAGAGACGGGTCTGGATCGCAACTATTATCCATCCGACACATCTGGCCGAGAAAATTACATGGCATGGCTGCTGAAGAAGACCGAGAAATTGCCCATCGAAGAGGTTGCTTCGACCATGCTCCCGCTCCCCACCTGGAATGAGTTTCTCACGACGGCTCTGGATCGTTATGCCGCGATGAATGGCGACCGGCAGCATGACATTGAAGGCTGGGAAGCCTGCGGATTCGTGGCGCTGGAAGTGCGCTGGGATGACTCGATGCCTTGGCTGCCTGTGCGCAATTTGCCTCCTGCTGTGCAGGCCACGCTGGCGCAGTCTGGCGACGCCATTGCGACACGGGCGGTGAAGCTCTCGCGCCAGGAAGCGTTCAATTCGCTGATCCAGTCGCCGGATATCCAGCGCGTGCCGCCGATCATGTACCCGGAATTGATGGGACAGAGCGCCGCCCGCGCTTTGAAGGTGAACAAGCACAGCATGTTCGAGTTCGAGGACCAAGACTACGGGGCGGAGCCGTTCCGATACCTGGCAGCGACACGGCAAAAGCAATTTAATCCAGGTCATGAGTTTCTGTGCTATGTGAATCCCTGGAACCCGCGCGTGCTGGTCGCCTGCGATGACAAGGGCCGCGTGCAGGGCCTGTGCGAATGGTATGACATCCCGTGCAAAAATGACGCCGAAGGAGTTAAGCGCGTCATGGGCGGCCAAAATCATTGGGAGGCGGAAATGAAGGCCAGGAAGGCGGCCCGCCAGCTGAATACCGCCGTAGATCGCGCGCACATGTTCGCCCACAATGAGGCAATTCTCGCCAAAGCAACGGGCGGGAAAAACAGCACGCCGCCCTTGGTGGATATCACCGGCGTGACCGCTGAGGATTTTATTGAGCTGCCCGGCGGAAATTCAACCCCGGTGGCAGCGCCGACAGCGGATGATTATGACGATTTCTTGAGTCTCGAAGGACTCCCAACCCAACAATAAATGCATCATGGAAGCACCCACCAAAGAACTAATTATTCCCTCAAGCACAAGTCCAGCCGAGGCGGCATTGCCCATGCCATCGGCGCAGACGCCCATTAACATCTCTGGCGATATCGTGGCTCAGTCATCTGCATCCTATCCTGCAGATCAGCGGATCCTGATCCAGTGGCTGTTTGGCTATGCCAAAAGCAACGCCTGGAGCATGAACGAGCTGGAGCATCAATCAAAGATCAGCAAAACGACGCTCTATCGCGTGTTTGTCGGAAAATACAGGAATGACGCCGGTGAGCAAGTCGCCCTGGACGGGCTGTGCGAAAAGATTGTTCGTTTCAAAGCCCTGGCGGAAGCTCGCGATATGCTGGGCAGGCTCCCATTCACTCATACCAGCGTGTTTAAGCGCATAGAAAAGATGTGCAGAGAAATCAGAGAGGAGCACTCCATAGGGCTGATATTTGGTGAATCGCAGATCGGAAAGACAGCCTCCCTCCAGGAAGTGTCCAGGGTCGAGAATCATGGACTCACTCCCTACGTGCTTGTCCCTGCTGCAGCTGGCGTGCAAGGCCTGATGAAGGCCATTGCAGATGCTTGTCATATCAGTCGCAATTCTTGCTTTGACCAACTGCGCACGCGCGTGGTGAATTATCTGGACGAATCGAAGCTGCTGATCCTGGACGAAGTTCATGAGATTTTCACGAGTTACCAGCGGCCCAGCGTGGTGAAGTGCTTTGGTTTATTGCGCCAGATCCACGACATTACCGGATGCGGCATGATCCTCTGTGGCACGAACGTGATGCGCAATGAGTTTGAGCGCGGGGAATTCGCCCAGTCCCTCAAGCAGCTCCTGAAGCGCGGCATCTGGACATTGCAACTGGACGATACTCCTCCGGCGGCTGACATCGACCTGATCGCGGCGCATTACCGGCTCGGAAAGCCGAACGCTGAGGTCGAGAAATTGGTGGCGACCATTAACAAGGAGCATGGGCTTGGAAAGTTCACGAAGTTCCTAGCCCGCGCTTCGGCGCTGGCGAAAGCAAGGAATCAGAAGTTCGCCTGGTCTCATTTTATGAGCATAGTCACCATTGCCGAAAACATGCGCATGACGACCGAGCAAAAGGCAAAGGCCCGCGCTAATGCGCAGCGTGATTTGAACCAGCTCCCTTTCAATCCCCAATCTTAACCATCAAATCAAATCCAACAACACACCCACTATGAAGAACCGAAATAACGAAGAGACAATCCTGCATATGGTTGCTACCACTGTGACACTGCTGAGCGATCAGTCGCCAAAAGAGTCGCTGCCGCTGATGATCCTGGCCGCCGATAAAGGCACCCTGGAAGCCAGATGGGAGGAAGCCGAAAAACTCCCAGACAGGGAGAACGAAATGGCGAGTCTGATCCAAGCTGCCGCAAATTGCATTCGTGCCGCCGCCACCTTGGTGGAGAAGATTGATCCACTCGAATTTTTAACCATGCAGCTGGAGCTGATAAACAAGTCACCAGATCCGGCGCTTGACGAGATGGTCGACGTCCCGATGCCGCCTGTCTTTGATTTTGTCGAGTCGCACAACCTTCACTGAAGGATCGAACATGTTTCAATCCTTAATCATCACCATTTTTTCTATCGGCCTAATAATCCTCAACATCGGAGGCATCATGCATGACCTCTCCAGAAAGTAATCATGAAACGCATCAAGATCACAAAACCAGTCATCACAAGCCGTGCAGAAGCTGAGGCTTACGCGCGGGACATCGCCTCGTATATGAACGATCAGCGCATCGTCACTGCCAATATGGACGCTTCCATCACCAGTATTCGCGAGGAACACGAAGCGGAGTTGACCAGTCTGCAGACAACCATCGATGAGAAAACAACCACGCTCCAGGCCTGGGCCGACGGTAATCCTGCTGAATTCAACGGCGCGAAATCGATGGATATGGTTCATGCGATCATAGGGTATCGCACCGGCCAGCACCAGATAAAGACTGCATCGGGATGGTCATGGGACCGCGTGCTGGAAAAAATCAGAACTATTCCGGCCATGCTCTCCTACATTCGCACCAAAGAGGAGATCAATAAGCAGGCCTTGATTGCAGACCGTGACACTCTTGGGCCGGAAGCTCTGCGCCAGTTCGGTTGTCGCATCGTCCAGGATGAATCGTTTTTCGTGGAGCCAAAACTCACGGATCAGGATAAAGCCATCACCAAAGCCGCCTAATATGAATACGGCATCAAACTATACTTGCAACCAGCTCGAAGAAGGGCTTTCCAAGAAGGATATGGTTGTAAGAAAAATCAACGCCGCGCTCCAGAGGGTGAAAGTACCAGACCATTTAACGCTCGATCGCGCTGAATATTTTAAGGCAGGCGCTCGCGCTGTTATTGCAGCAGTCATTGAAGAAATCAAAAGCATCGATCTTTATTAACCCCATGAAACACTTCAATAAATCAGAATATACACTTGGCGATGATGGTTTTTATCGTCGTACAGTCCGTTTTTCTGGTATGACCGAGATCATTGTTCGTGATGATCGCGGAGACCTGGTCAGAATCGAGCGTTTGAAGGCAGGCGCTAAAGGCGGTATTCAGTGCGAAACCGTAACCAAATAACCCACTTTTGACCATGCTCACCTGCAAATTAACGAGGAATAGTCCAATGACCGCAGGCATCGGAGCATGGTCAACTAATTCCCCCTCCCGCGCGGATGAAGTTTCCCCAAATCAGGCTCTATCGAAACGATCGGCTTCAAATATCCCCACAATTCAACCGCGCGGGGCTTCTATCATGAAAACCACCATCCCACCCGTCATTCCAAAGTGCCTTATCAACCTCGCCACTGCCAGTGAGTTCGGCGTCCAGCCGATGGACATCCTGGGCACTATCCGCAAACAGCGGGTATGCGACGCACGCCAGGCGGCTATCTATATCGCCCATGTGTCCGGCTACAGCGTCATCGAGATGGTGAATTATTTCCACAAGACGCAATGGGCTATCCGCGAAGCCATTCAAACCGCCAAGGATAAGATGGACACGGAGCCCAAGTATTATGCGCATGTCTTCGCGATCTGCAAACGCCTGATGCAGGAGAGCTGCAACATCCCCGCAAGGCCTTTGCACCGCCACGATTAACCCATTTTCCCCAGCCCTATGACTCAAAAACAACGATTTTTCCTGATATTGGACCTTTGGCCAAAGGTTTGCGCCGCCCAAGGATGGTCCCCAAATGACAATTCAAAGCGCCACGAAATCTACCAGGAACTGCATTCCGGCGGCAGTATCAGCGCTTTAAGGTCCAAAGATTTCACCCAAGACGACATCGATGTCGTGATCGCGCGGTTCAAGGCCATCATTAACCCGAATGATATCCAGGGCCAACTCGACCAGCTCAACCAAAAGCGCAAACGATTAGAGCATTCTTGCATGAACCTCGCGCGCGCATGCGCCAAGCACGACTGGGCGGCCTACATGACAACAATCATGTGTTCAAAATTCCAGGCCAATGCCTTGGAGGATCTGAACGAGGCGCAACTCACCATGCTCCAGCACACCCTGGCCGGTCGCGCCAATGCCAAGCGCCGGAAATCAGCACAACCCAGCATCGAAACCGCCAATAACCCCTTCTGAAAACATGAAAGAACACCCCATACTTTTCAACGGCGATATGGTCCGCGCCATCCTTGAGGGCCGCAAGACCCAGACGCGCAGGCCGATTGTGCCGCAGCCTACTCAAATTGACGGTGACTGGTATCTCAAATTAAATCGCAAAGTCATTGGGATGCCGAATCAAAGAGCGATAATTCCAGAAGCACTTTCGATATTGGATGCCTGCCCCTTCAGCCAGCCCGGCGACCGGCTTTGGGTGCGAGAGACGTTCGCAACGTCAATCTATTGGGATGACAAGCCGCTTAACCTCGCAGAAACGCCGGGAAATGGTTACGGCTGGCCGGTGTGGTATCGGGATGGATCAATCAATCTGCGCGGCGCTAAAGCACTTGATGGAGGGCCAGGGTTTACAACGAAAGGTAAATGGCGTCCATCCATACACATGCCGAGCTGGGCCAGCCGGATCACACTGGAGGTCACAGGCGTGAGGGTGGAACGGGTGCAGGACATCAGCGAACAGGATGCGAAGGCCGAAGGCATGGAGCGTCTGGTTTATGGCGTCGATCACGATGCTGAAACAGGCTACAAACCCGTGCCGTATGTCCGAAGCATCGACGATGAAGGGGACGAACGCCTTGCCAGTTGCAAGAACGACTTCCATTTCACTTGGGACGGCATCTATTCCAAGCGCGGCCTGGGATGGGACGCTAACCCTTGGGTTTGGGTTGTGGATTTTAGGATAGTCGAAAACTCATGATACTTCCCCTCGCCACAGCCCAAAAGATCGCCGAGAAAATTGCCTCTGAATTGACTCCGTTTTGCCGCCGAATTGAGATCGCCGGAAGCATCCGTCGCCGCCGTCTGGCAGTGGGCGATATCGATCTGGTTGTGGAGCTAAAGGACCACGACGGATTCCAATCCAGATTGCAGCAGAATACCACCCCGATTTCAACAGGTGATCAGAACATCATTGTTCAGCTCAAAAACGGTTGCCAACTCGACATTTTTACCGCCAAACCAGGCACCGACGATTTGCTTGGCCATACACCCGGAACTTGGGGCACCATCCTGCTATCCCGGACGGGTTCGCGAGCGCATAATATTCGCCTGGCTAGCCTGGCCGCCGAGCGTGGGCTGCATTGGAACCCTTATCACGGAATTTTCAGCGGAAAAACGGTGGTCGCCAGTGAATCTGAGGAGGATATTTTCCGCGCCCTGGGCATCGACTTCGTTCCCCCTGAAAAGCGAGAGATTTAACCATGAATTCCCAGCCCGAACTCAATCTTGGATCGTGCAAAAAAGCCCCGGCTGTTTCATCGCGTGATATCGGCAATTTGATCTCTCGATTGCGCGGTCGTGGCTGGATGACCGCCGGAGAGCTGCTGGAGTTGGAAGGCTTGGCCAAGACAGAGTCGCACATGCGCTGGATCCGATCCATTGCCAGTGCTTCCCACGGCCGCATCCTGAGTTTTCCTGGCTCGCCTGGTTATCGGTTGACCAGCGAAGCCTCCCTGGAGGAGCTGGCGGGCGTTGAGAGCCTCCGACACCAGGCGCAGGAGATGCTCGCGCGCTACCGCGACATCCAGCGTGTCCGTCATGGCAGCTCGTTTCCTCTGTTGGACGCACTTCTTCGACCTTCGGCGAGCTGATTATCCCCCAATTTTGGCTTGTGCATCCGCTCTGTAGCCAGACTGCACCTCCAATTCAAAAAGGCTAAATCTGTCTCAAACCTTTGCCAAACTGGCTGTTTTGGCCGAATCTGTCTCATCTCTCGCGCTCGCGTTCTCAGACCTCTGTTTCAGTCCTAAGTCCCTGATTGGTCGCCATCTGTAGGCCTCCGTAGGGAAAAGATGCCATTCTCATAGCTCTTGGGACAACTCAATAAATAATTGCCAAGTCGGGAGAATAGGTTTAGAAAGTCTGCGAAAGCAATGGAGTCTTTGTATATGAAGCACACAACACGCAGAAGTTTTCTGAAAAAATCGGCTGTCGCTGCCATGGCGGCCC